>JAHBWF010000224.1 GCA_019637105.1 Labilithrix sp. | reverse complement strand
CGGGCCGCGGTCGGCGCCGGCGGGGCGATCGGCGCGCGCGCGCCCCCGTCGGGCGCTCCATCTTGAGGTCGGATGAAGCGCGCTCAGCTCCCCTTCTCGCTCCTCCTCGCCGCCCTCGTCTGGCTGCCGTCCCTCCACCGCTTCTACGTCCTCGACGGGACGGAGCGCGAGCGCGTCGCGACGGGCCTCGCGGCCCACCAGGCGGCCGCGTCCGCGCGCGAGGCGCCCGCGATGCGCGCCGTGAACCCCGAGTGGGACTTCATGCGCCGCACGTACGTCGTCCTCGCGCTCGCCAACCGCGCCCTGGCGCGGACCGACGAGCGCGCGCGGTCGCTCGCCGCCATCGACGCGATCGTCGACGCGACGCTCGCCTCGGCGGACGAGCACGGCGACGCGCACTTCATGCTGCCCTACGCCAGGCGCGGGCCGTTCCGGGATCCGGCCGCGCAAAGCCTCTTCATCGACGGCGAGATCGTGGCGATGATCGCCGCGCGCGACCTCGTCGAGCCCCGCCCCGCGACGCGGCCGGAGGCGCTCGCGCGCGCCGCGCGGATCGAGCGGGCCATGCGCGCGAGCCCGAGCCTCTCCGGCGAGAGCTACCCGGACGAGTGCTGGACGTTCTGCAACACGACCGCGCTCGCGGGGCTGGCGATGCTCGACCGCGCCGCCGGCACCGACCACGCTCGGCTCGCGCGCGACTGGGTCGCGCACGCCAAGGCGCGCCTCGTCGATCCCGAGACGGGGCTGCTGGTCTCGAGCTACACGTGGGACGGGCGCGTCCTCGACGGCCCGGAGGGCTCGTCGCTCTGGATGAGCGCGCACAACCTCCTCGTGATCGACGAGGCGTTCGCCCGCGATCAGTACGCGCGCGCGCGTCGCGAGCTCGGCGCGTCGTTCTTCGGCTTCGGCTGGGCGCGCGAGTGGCCCGAAGGCACGCCGCCGCGACCCGACGTGGACTCCGGCCCGATCGTCCCGTTGCTGCAGGCGAGCGCGGGGTCGAGCGGCCTCGCCCTCCTCGGCGCGAGCGCGTTCGGAGACGACGCGTGGCTCGGGGCCTTGCTCGCGTCGCTCGAGCTCGCGGGCTTCCGTGACGGCGACGACCGCTACCGCGCGAGCAACGACGCCGGCGACGCCGTCCTCCTCTACGCGTTGTCGTTCGGTCCGCTGTGGCAGCGCGTGAAGGAGCCCGCGAGCGGCCCGTCGGCGCTCCTCCCGATCGGAGGCGCGCGATGAGGCGCCCGGCGGCGCTCTTCGGGCTGGCCGGCCTCCTCGCCGTCGCGTACCTCGCGGCGCGCGTCGCCGGCTGGGCGGAGCACACGAGCGCGATCTGCGGCATGCCCCGATCGCCGGCGTCGTGGACGCTCGGGCCCGTGTTCGTCGTGCTCTACCTCGCGTTCGTGGTCCTGGCGCCGGTCCTCGCGATCGCCGCCACGCTCGACACGCTGCTCCTCCTCCGCCGGCGGTGAGCGCTCCCCGGCGGTGAGCGCGAGCGCCCCGCCCCCCCGGCCGGCTCCGGCGCATCTCAGCGCGTTGGACCGGCGGCCCTACGCATGCAGTCGTCCTGGAAGGACTCGCAGCCTGCGTCCGTCGCGTCTTCTGGCGGTTCGTACGCTTGGCCGAGGAGCGCGCGCGTCGCCTCGAAGCGGACCCCCAACGAGACCGCGTCGCAGGCGTGGCCCATGAAGTCGAGGTCCGGCCTGGAGGTAGTGTCGACCGACGAGCACAGGACGTCCTTGATCTGCGCATAGAACGCGTGGGAGCAGAGGTAGTCGTCTCGATCGCGGCTGAGGCGGAGCGAGCCGAGCCCGGCGAGGAGGTCGCTCGTCCGCATGCGGCCTGCCATGATCCCGTCGGTCAGGCGGAAGCCGTGGGCGCTCCGGGGTGTGTCGCTCCCGGGGGAGACGACGCCCCCGTCGTCGAGCACCCGAAGGTCGGCGCCGTGCTCGTCCAGGGGGACGATTCGCGCCGTCACCGTCGGCGTGGCGACGGTGAAGATTCTCGAGCCCAGCGACAGCGGCACGACCGTCTCCGGAGCGAGGAGGTCGCGGCGGTTCAGCGAGAGCTGGAAGTCGCGTACGTAGCCCGCGATCCGGATGATCGGGACATCGAACTCGTCGACGTGCGACGGGAGATGCGACCACTTGTCCGTGCCGTCGAACCTCGCGGGGAACGGTCCCGCGTCGAACGATCGGCACCCCGCGTCGGGGATCGCCCCGCCGCCGTCGAGCTCCGCGTCCGAACGCTGGAAGATCCCGTACGAGGGGATGAGGCTGAGGAAGACGTCTGGATCGTTCGCCTGTCCGTTGTAGTTTCGCAGGATCACGAGCACCGTCTGCCTCCCGCACGCGATGTCCACCGGATCGGACAGATCGACGCCGAAGGCTTCGGCAACCGTCGTGAACTGCCTGAGCGCCCTGGCGAGAGCGTTGTCGACGCCGCCGTCCTCGTCGCACGGCTCGTCGGCGGCGTCGGGAGGCACGCACGTCCGTCTCGCCGCGTTCGACGACGTGTCGCGCGCGTCGCACGTGCACTTTCCGTCGAGATCGTAGCCGGCGATGGTACCTCCGTCCGTCTTCGCCAAGAAATCGACGTGCGAGAGCGCGAAGACGAGCGACGGGAGGTTCTTGCCGAGGTCGGCGCCCGTCGGCGGCTCCGGCGGCACATGCCCCACGGGGCAGCGCGCGGGGACGTCCTCTCCTGCGGCGTCCTGCGACTCGGGCGCGATGTACCGGAAGTCTTCGTCCCCGATCCCGAGGATGACGTGACAGGCGACGACGCTGGCAGCAAGGGCCAGCAACGCGAAGGACATCCGAGCGCGCTGCATCTAGAACACCCCCTGCCACAAAGCTGCTCCGCCGGAGGCGATCGGAGCGACGACGAAGGAGGACGACGCCGACGGCTTGGCGGACGTCGATCGCGACGTCAAGACGAGCACCACGCCGGAGACGATCAGCGCCGCGCCGACCCCGACCAGGGCCGTCGACGCATGCGACGACGACCTGGCGGACGAGTAGATCCGGGCCGCATCGTCCCGGCGCTCCTGGCTGGGACACACCCGGTCCGGGTCGCAGAGCGACCTCGCCTCGTCGCGCTGGTTCGAGGCGACGAGCCCGAACACCAGCCCGACCCCGGCGGCAGCGACGCCGGTGCCGCCCAGGGCGTAGCCGAGGATCGTTCGCGCGCGACCGCCCTGGTCGACGGCGACGGGGGGGCGCGGCGACGGAGCGTCACGCAGAGGGGCAACCGTGATCGCCTGGTGGTCCGCCTCGGCGCCGATCGTGAGCTCACTCCGCTGGGAGGTCTTTCCTGGCGCCGACACGTCGACGACGTGCGGGCCCGGGTCGAGGCAGACCTCCGTATCCCAGACGGAGTCCTCGATCCGGGTCCCGTCGATGCGGATCGTGAGGCCGGGGACACGCGCGGCCTCCGGGACGACGATCTTCAAGTACGAGAGCTTCGGGAAGAGCGCCGCCTCTCGCTCGCGCGCGAGCGCGACGCGATCGGCGCGGCGACCCTCCGACGCCGCCGCCACCATGCGGAACTCCGCCCAGGCGGTCGCGAGCTTGTTCGTCGCTTCGTGGCAGAGCGCGAGGTTCAGGAGCGTGCCGTACGCGCTGCGATCGAGCGCGTAGCTGGCCTTGAACTTCTCGCAGGCCTTCTCGTACTCCTCCGCCTGCATGAGGGCCCTGCCCTCGAGGAAGAGCTGCTCGGCGATCGACGTCGGCCCGTCCGCCCGAGCGCGCGCCGCCGTCGACAGGACGAAGACGAGCGCGGCGGCTGCGAGCAGCTCAGTGGCTCTCGGCAGTCGGATCGACATTCGGCGCGGGAGGTGGCGTTGGCGCGGGAGGTGGCGATGAGGAGGCCGGCGCGGCCGGCGAGGCGCCGGTGGGCTGCTTTGCGGGCCGCGAGACCGAACGTTGAACGGGAGACGGTCGCGACGAAACGGTCGCGACGACCTGCGCGGACGCCGACGACGCCGCGGACGCCGGGGGCGTCACGACGGTCGGAGCCACCGATACGGCCGGCCTCTCGGCTGAGCCTGTCCGGTCCTCCGGGTCCGCCAAGTCCGCCGGCGCGCCGGGCGGCGCGCTCACCGCGGGCAGCGGAGCGGGGTCGGCCGCGCTCGACGTCACGCTCCCGAAGGCGTCGCGGCTCGCGCGGAGCCGGACGATCACGGCGGTGGCGCCGACCGCGACCACGAAGGCGACCGCGATCGCGAGCGGCGCCGGCCACCTCTTCACACGCGAGACGGGGGCCTTGGTCGGCACCGTCAACGCGCGCTCGGTCGCCGCGTCGACGGAGAGCGGCTCCGCCGGAGGCGTGACGGCGATCACGCTCCGGGTCGAGGGCGGCGGGGTCGCTTGGGTGGACGGCTCGCCGCGCGAGGCGAGGCGCCGGATCCGGTCGACGGACACGACCCCACCGCTGGCGAACGGCTCGAGCCGCTGCGCGAGATCGCCGACGCTCTGGATGCGGCGCGAGAGGTCCTTCTCGAGGCACGCCCGCACGATCGCGTCGAGCTCCTCGGGCGCGTCGGACCGGAGCGCCCGCAGGCGGAGCGGCTCGTCGGCGGCGATCGCCGCGAGCAGCCCGGCGGCGGTCTCCGCCTCGAACGGCAGCGCTCCGGTCAGCAGCTCGAAGAGGATCACGCCGAGCGACCAGACGTCGGTGCGAAAGTCGACGCGCTTCGCGCTGCGTACCTGCTCGGGCGACATGTACGCCGGCGAGCCGAACGCGGAGGACGTATGCGTGAGCGAAGCCGACGGCTCTCCGTCCATCGCCTTGGCGATCCCGAAGTCGAGCACCTTCACGAGCACGGCCCCGTCCGAGCGCTGCGTGAGGAAGAGGTTCGACGGCTTCAGGTCGCGATGGACGATGCCGAGGGCGTGCGCCTCGGCGACCCCGGCGCATGCCTGCAGGACGTACTCGACGGCGTCACGGACGGGCAAGGGACCGCGCTCACGCAGCGCGGCCGCGACGTCGCGACCGACGAGGTGCTCCATCAAGATGAACGGCGAGCCGTCCGGGAGCTGCCCCACGTCGTTCACGCGCACGATGTGATCGCTCTTGATGCGCACTGCGGCGCGCGCCTCACGCATGAAGCGCTCGAGCACCTCGGCATCACGCTTGCCGTCCGGATGAAGGAACTTGATCGCATAGGGCTCGCCGAGCTGGAGGTGGGTCACCGCCAAGACGACGCCCATGCCCCCCTCCCCGAGGACGCGCTCGACCACGTACCTGTCCGCGATGATGTCTCCCTCGCGAGGAACGTCGTCGCGGGCGTCGTTCCTCTCCTCCCTCTCCGCCGCGACCACGCCGTCATTCTAGCCTGCAAGGACGCCGGTGCGTAGCCAATGTCGCGAACCGCGGCCCTTGGTCATAGGGGCGGCCCTCCGCGCCGGCGCCGACGAAGCGCAGGACGAGCCGCTCCGAGCCCCGCTCGACGACCACCTGCGTCCGCTCCCGCGTCACCTTGGTCACGCTCGCGAAGGCGATCTGCCGGAGCGAGCCGCCCGCGCGGACGACGACGCGGTCCGAACCGACGAGGAGCCGGTCGTGCGTCGCGCGCGCCGGAGGATCATCGCAGGCGCCGCGCGGGGCGCAAAACGCCCCCTCCCGCCGCCGGGCCGGGATCGGCAGTGTCGCTCCGCCGCCCGAGGTCGTAGGATCGATCGATGCCGTACCGCATGCCCGGGACGCGCACCGTGATCGACTACGCGGGCGCGTCGGTCACCGGCCGCCGTCGTGAGATCAACGAGGACGCGTGGGGCGCCATCGAGAGCGCGAGCGTCTTCGTCGTGGCGGACGGCGGCGGCGGCCAGAGCTCCGGCCGGCTCGCCGCCGATCTCGCGGTCACGAGCTTTCGCCGCCTGTTCTCCGGGCGCGACGCCGGCGTCGCCGCCCACGTCGCCCCGCCGCCGGGCGCCGAGCCGCTCGCCGTCGCCGTCCTGGAGGCCAACGCGCGCATCGCCACCTCCGCCGTCGGCGACAGCGTCGGCATGGGCTGCGCCCTCATCGGGCTTCGCCTCGCGCCGCCGTGGCTCGTCGCGGTCTCCGCCGGCGACTGCCGCCTCTACCGGTACCGCCGCGGCTACGATCCCGCGACCTACGCGTCGGCCGACCCCACCGGGGGCGAGCTCCGCCGGCTCACGGTCGACGACGTCCTGTCGATCGAGATGTGGAAGACCGGCGCGACGCTCGAGGAGGCCGCCGAGATCGAGCGCATGCACCCGAACGTCGTCACCAGGATCGTCGGCGTCCGCCCCGACCTCGAGGTGACGGTCCACTACTTCCCCCTCGCGACGAACGACCTCTACCTGCTCTGCACGGACGGCGTGACCCGCCAGCTCGACGACGACACGATCCGGCGGATCGTCTCCGACGACGAGCAAGCGCTCGCCGATCGCTGCGACGCGCTCGTGCAGGCCGCCGACGAGCGGTCCGGCGCGGACAACGTCACCGCCGTCCTCCTCCACGTCATGGTCTGACGCCGGGCCGGCGGGCTCCCCCGCCGGTGACGCGGCCGTCCTGGGTCGCGCGACTCCCGGGAGATCGTCAGCGGCCGGCGCCGCCGGCGGCCCTCGACGCCGCCTCGGCGTCCGCCGCGCGCTCCTCGGCGAGCTTCTTCTGCCCGGCGTCCGCGAGGAGCCCCGCGGCCTTGCGGAAGCGCGCGGCGACGTCGGCGAGGTACGGGCCCGCGGCCTCGCCGTCGGGCGGCGAGAGCGAGCGGAGGTGCGCCGCGTCGTACGCCGCCATGCCCGCGAGCGCGGGCGCCTCGCGCTCGAGCGCGTCGAGCGCGCCGGTGTCCGTCAGCCCGAGCGCCGCCGGCGAGGTCGCGGCCATCATCTCCTTCGGGCCGCTCGGGCCCTTCGCCAGCGCGAGCGACAGCGCCAGCACCAGGCGCGCGTCGGGGCTCGGGCTCTTCGACGCGGCGTGCGCGGCCTCGACGAAGTCGACGCGCCGCCAGTAGCGACGCCCCATCTCGAACCGCGCGCGGGCCGACTTCACCGGCGCCGGCGCCGGGACGTTCAGCTGCGCGTAGGGCTCGCGCCCCTGCGCGTCCTTGGGGAGGAGGAGGAGCGCGCTCTCCGGGATCGTCGCCGGCAGCGCGTCCGCCGGCGGGAGGAGGAGCCCGTCGAGCGCGTCGATCCGGCGACCGCCGTAGAGCTTCGAGAGGAGCGCGCGCGCCCGGTCGATGCGCGCGTCCCGCACGATTCCGGCGGCCGCGAAGTCGGCGAGGCCGACGAGCGCGGCGTCGCGGCCGCGGACCTTGCGCGGCTCGAGCGCCTCGTCGAGCGCGGCCTCGTAGACGGCGCGGAGCTCCTTGTCCCACGAGCTCGGCGTCGGCGAGCTGCGGATCCGATCGACGAGGCGGAGATCCGCCATCCCGGCCTCGACCGCGACGACGCCTCGGGCTAGCCCCGCGAGCTCGCTCGCCGGCGCGCTCAGCGCGTCGATGGCCGACGCCTGCTCCACCATCCACTGCCTGAGCGGCCCCTGGATGAACCGCTTCACCTTCTCCTTGTCGCCGGCGTCCTTCATCGCGGGGGCGCTGGCCGCGGTCCGCGCGAGCTTCGACGCGAGCGACAGGCCGATCGTCCTCTGCCCGGCGGGACCCGCGACGGCGGGCGACGCCGCGAGCGGCGGATCGGTGACGGCGTCGGCGCACTCGATCGGCGCGAGCTCGGCGCGCATCGCGCGGAGCGTCGGCGCGAGCTCGGGCCGTGCGGTCTCGATCGCGTAGAGGAGCGCGTTTCGCTTCAGCGGGTCCCCCTCGAGGAGCGCCGCCGAGAGGTCGGTCCCGGCCCCCTTCGGCGCGGCCGGCTTCGCGAACGCCGCGCAGGACGCCGGCGCCGCCGCCACGCCCTTCGCCTTCGCGGCCTTCGCCCACGACTCGGTCCGGACCTCCTCGAGCTCGACCGCCGGCGCGGCGGCGTCGCGCGGTCCCTCCGGCAGCGCCCACACGCCTGCGGCCTCCGCGTCCGCGCCGCCCGCCGGCGCGGGCGCGACCGCCGACGGCGTCGCGGGAGGCGGCGGGGCCGCGCCCCCTCCACATCCCACCGTCACGACGAGGAGCCCACCGAGAACCATCGCGTTTTTCATCGTTTGCCCTTACCCGCCGCCAGGAAGTACTCGCATTCGAGTCCGCGCCAAAGCCGAAGTTCCGGGGAAACGCCCGGCGCCCCGGCCGGACGGCGCGCCCGATGCTGCCTGAAAAACACTGGATCCTTGCGCAGGATCGAGGCTGACGCGCCGCATCAGGAAATATCCGTTCGTGTCGGCCTTGACCACACACACGGTCGTGGTAGACCGCGCCGGTCCGATTCGGCGAGCTCGTGCTTGCCGCTCTGGAGGAGGAACCAGAGCACGAATCCGGGCGGGTTCTCAGGGGAACGTCGCCGCAAGGCGTCCTGGAGGGTCGGGTCATCATGTCGCTGTCGCGTTTCGTCGTTTCCGGTCTCCTCGTGAGTGCGTTCGCCGCGGTCGTCGGCTGCTCGAGCGAAGGCAGCGGCAAGGAGGAGGAAGACGTCGCCGCCACCGAGAGCGAGCTGAAGCTCTCGGGCACGCGCTACCTCGGGAAGATCAAGAACGGCGAGACCCGCAAGGGCTACTACTACGCCCCGCCGACGTACCGGTCGTACGGCTTCGACGCGAAGGGCGGCGACGAGATCACCGTCGACGTGAGGTCCGTCTACGGCGACGGCATGGGTTGGATCACCGATTCCAAGTACAACGTCCTCGCGTTCAACGACGACGCCTCGCCCTCCACGCTCGACGCGAAGGTGAAATACAAGGTGCCGGCGGGCAAGGCCGCCGCGTCGTACCGCATCGTCTTCCGCGACTACGACCTCTTGGACGCCACGTTCAACGTGACGCTCAACATCAAGAGCACGGTGCCCACGACCTGCGACTACGACGGCCAGAGCTACCAGCAGGGCGACCAGTTCGCGTCGACCGACGGCTGCAATACGTGCTCGTGCGGCGCGGACGGCGCGGTCGCTTGCACGAAGCGAGCCTGCGTCTGCAACCCCGCCGCCGAGACGCACCGCAACTACGTGGGCACCCCGCAGCAGTGCATGGTCATCCGCTACACCTGCCCCGCGGGTCAGGTTCAGTTCTCGAACGCCTGCGGCTGCGGCTGCGAGACCGTTCAGTAGCGCCGCGAGGCCCGGGCCGCGCGAAAACGTTTCGCGGTTCCGGCAACAAGTCGCCCCTCTCGGTTGTCGCTGGGAGGCGTGCTCGAGCTCTTGGTCATCGGAGCGACGTTGACCGCCGCGGCCTGGGCGGCGGGGGCCCAGGCCCATCGGCGGAGCGTCGCCTCGCGCGCGCTCGATCGGTACGCCCAGTCGCGCGGGGTCGTCTTCGTGCCGCCGCCGTCGAGCCCGCGCGGAGCGAGCCCGCGCGTCGTCGGCGCCAAGGACGACGTGCCCTACGTGGTGGAGCTGCTCCGGCTCGGCGGCGAGGTGCGGACGCGGCTCACGGCGACGCCGCCGCGCGGACGCGCCCCGGTCCTGTCGGTGCTCCAGCGCGGGATGTTCGCGACGGCGAGGCCGCCCGCGCTCCGCATCGACGACGAGGCGTTCGACCGCGCCTACGTCGTCACGGCCGGAGCCGCGCACGACGCCGAGGGGCTCTGCCTCGCCGCCCGCGCCCTCCTCTTCCTCGGCGACCGCTGTCGCGGCGTCTGGCTCGCGGCCGACGGCGCGAAGATCGCCGTGTCGTGGCTCGGCGCCGAGACCGATCCGCTCGTCCTCGACGCCGCGCGCGACGCGGTCGTGGCGCTCGCGGCCCTTCATCTCCCCGCGGCGCCGTACCGGTGAGCCGCGCCGACGCTCCGATCCCGCGCCTCGGTGAACATTTCCTCCAAACCTGGACCCGGCGCGCGCGTCGTAGGGGACGAGGTTCAACGAGATGCCGAGCGGACCGACGGGAAGACGCGACGAGAGCGCGCAGTTCTCGCTGAAGGAGCTCCTGAAGCTCGAGGACGAGCGGCTCGAAGAGCAGGCGCGCGTCGACGAGGCGCGCGAGGCGGCCGCCGCGCGCGAGCGCGAGGAGCACGAGCGGCGTCGCCGCGCGGACGCCGACGCCGCGTCGCGCGCCGAGGCCGAGGCGCGTGAGCGCGAGCGCCGGAGCGAGCTCGAAGCCGTCGCGCGACGCGAGGCGATGGGAAAAGCGATCGTCGAGCAGGCCCGCCTCGAGGTCGAGGTGCGCGCGCGCGCCGAGGAGCGCGAGCGCGAGCGTCGCCACGAGATCGAGATCGAGCGGCTCCGCAGCGAGGGGAAGAAGGGCTCGTCGATCGGCGCGCTCGTCGGCGCGGCGTCGATGGGCGGCGCGATCATGCTGGTCGTCGGGCTGGCGATCGAGCTCGGCGTGGCGAAGCCCGCCGCCGACCGCCGCGCCGCGGAGCTCGAGCAGGGCGTCGCCGCCGCCGAAGCCCGCGCCGTCGAGCTCGCCCGCCGCGTGGACGAACAGCGCGATGCGATCGCCGAGCGTGACCGCCGGCTCGCGGAGGCTCGGATCGCGATCGACGCGCTCGAGGCGCAGAAGCGGTCGGCCCCGACCGCTCCGGCGGCGCCGGCGGTCCGGGCGAAGGCCAGCGCGGCGGCCCGCGACGCGAAGGCGCCGCCCCAGCCGGACTGTCTGCCCGGCGATCCCATGTGCTTCTCGATGAAAACGGGCCGTTGAGCAGCGCGGCGCCCTCGTCTGTCGTATCCTGATCGCAGGATGGCCGGCGACGAGAAGACCCCCCCCGAAGACGCGAAGGCCGACGTCGTCGTGCTCGGGCCGCCGACGGCCGACGGCGGCGGCGTCCACGTGCTCCGCGCGCGCGAGGAGCGCATCGAAACGGGGGAGCTTCGGAGCCTCGAGGAGGGCCGCCCGATCACGGGGGAGGTCCTGACCCTCGCGCCGCGCAAGGACAACCCACGCGTCTGCGACGTCAAGGAGAGCTTCGTCCCGGGCGACGCGACGGCTCCGGCGAAGACGAAGGGCCCCGCCCAGGTGGCGACGCAGGCCTACCGTGACAACTGGGAAGAGGTCTTCGCGCGCCGGCCGCGGAGCGCGGACCTCAACTGAGCTCGACGCGGCGTCGCTTCCTCGGAGCCGATCCTGGACTACGATGCGGAGCCCATGCGCTCCGTCCGACGCTCCCTCGCGCTCTTCGCCGTCGTCTCCCTCTCGTCGACGTCGACCTCGACGGCGCGCGCGGAGGACGACTGCCCGCCCGGCTCGGTTCACAAGACCGAGGACGGCTTCACCTGGTGCGAGCCGACGGTCTGCACGAACGACGGCCAGTGCAAACCCAACGAGGTCTGCCGCCCGGTCAGCCTGTGCCTGCAGGTCGGAGCGCTCGCCGACGCGGCGAGCGAGGACGCCGGTCAGCGCCTCGTCGTCACGCAGCGGTGCGTCGCGGGGCGCGTCCCCGACGAGCCGAAGTCGTGCCCGCAGAAGCAGACCTGCAGCGAGATGAGCCGCTGCGTGACC
>JAHBWF010000223.1 GCA_019637105.1 Labilithrix sp. | reverse complement strand
CGGGTCCTCTTCGTGGCGCTCCGCGCCTCCGCCGCGACGCTCGTGGCCGGCGCGCGCGATCCGGTCCGCGAAGACGAGCTCGAGGAGCTGACCGCGCGCCTCTTCGGCGCTCCGCTCCCGCGCGACCTGGCGGCGGCGTGGGCGCTCGGCGGCTTCGCGGGGAGCGCGCGCGTCGACGCTCCGGCGCGCCTCGTCGCGGCGGTCCGCGTCCACGGCGTCGTCCGCGGCCTGGTCGATCGCTTCGACGAGGACTGGTTCGACAACCCGCGCGCGGGCGCGCACCTCGCGAGCGTCGGCGCGGGTCCGCCGTGGCGGGGGGACGTCCCCGACGCAGAGGTCGCGCGCGCCGCCGCCCGGAGCTTCGAGGAGACGCTCGGTTGAGGTCCGCCGCACGGCGATGTCTTGCCGTGGCGGCGCTCTCCGGGTCCGTCGGCGCGACCTGCGCGCTCGCGGCGGCCGCGTCTCCCCCGACCAAGCCCGCACCCGCGGGCAAGCCGGGCGCGTCGCCGGCGACGAAGCCGCCCGCGAAGGCGGCCGGCAAGTCGCCCGCGTCCCAGGCGTCGAGGCCGGCCGGCAGAGCGGCGCCGGCTCCGAAGCGCGCGCCGCCGCCGCCACCGCCTCCTCCTCCGCTCGCGATCCTGCCGAGCGTCGCGCGCGTGAAGCTGACGAGCCACGGCGCGGTGGTCGCCGTGGTCGAGGACGTGAACCTCCCGCGCGGCGAGTGGAGAGGCGAGTCGCTTCGCTTCCACGTCGCCTTCGGAGCGCCCGGCCCGCGCGCCATCGACGCGCGCCTGATCGCCGTCGGGGACGGCGAGCTCGAGCCGCCGGACGACGACGACGGCGAAGCCCTGACGACCGAGCGCGTGCCGCGGCGCCCGCGCGACGCCCACGCGCTCCTCGGGCGCGAGACGATGGCCGGGATCGTCGTCCGCGTCGACGCCGACGCGCTCGGACGGGCGTTCGCGCGCGGGAACATGGCGGCGCTCCGGATCCGCGCGCTCGTCGACGCGATCGAGGACGCCTCCGGCGCGGCGTCGGTCGTGGTCCGCCTCGGCGCCTCGCGCGGCACGCCGCTCACGCTCGGCCGCCTCGTCGCCGCCTCGTCGCCGCCCGCGCCCCCGCTCACGCGCGTCGAGGCGAAGCTCTGCGGCCCGGACGCCGACGCGCACCCGCTCGCGGTCGCGATCGCGCCGCGGCCGCCGGACGTCGACCGCGCGGCGACGATCGCGCCGGTGCTCGCCGTCCGCCACGCGACCGACGACCTGTGCGTGCGCCTGTGGAGCGCACCGCCGGCGCGCTAGAAGGCGTCGCCCGAGTCGCCGCCGCCGCCGGTCGCGCCGCTCGAGTCGATGAAGATGCGGAGCCCCACCGAGATCATCGTCGACGGATGATCGGCCGCGACGTCGCGGCGACCGCCGACCTCGATCGAGAAGCGGCGATCGACGTAGCCCGCGCCGAGGCCGACGGCGTGCGTCTTCAGCCCGGCGTCGTAGCGGTAGCCCGCCCGCAGCGGGATGCGGTCGGCGAGCAGGATCTCGGCGCCGGCCATCATGCGCATCCGCGCGCTGCCGAAGGTCGTGAAGTCGACGAGCGTGTTCGCCTCGGCCGAGACGGTCTGGTTCGACCAGCCCAGGCCGCCCGCGACGGCGACCGGCAACAGGCTGGTCCCCGGCGCGGTGAGGTTGCGCCCGCTGACCGCGAAGCGAAGCTGCTCGGTGATCGCGACCGCCGCGCCGGCGTCGAAGGTGAACTCGTTGACGATGGGCTCGGACGAGGTCCCGTCCGACGCGAGGCTCGCGCCGAACGGTCCGCGCGCCGTCCCCTGGTTCACGCGCATGTAGCGGCCGGTCGCGCCGAGGTGGAACCGATCGCCGAGCGGGTAGGCCAGCGTCAACCGGAGGTCCGTCCACTGCCGCCGGATGCCGTCGGGATCCATTTGGGACCACGTGCCGCCGAAGCCGCCCGCGAGCCGGCTCGTGCTCGAGTCGACGACCGCGCCGCCGTAGCTCTGCCGCCCCGCCTCGGGGCTGAACGCCGCGAGCGCTTCGAGGTGGTAGACGCGGTAGAGCGAGAGGTTGGCCGGGTTGACGAACACGGCCGTCGTCGAACCGCCCCAGACTTGTTGCGCGCCGGCCAGCGCGACCGAGCGAGGGTGCTGCACCTCGCCGAGCTCGAAGCCCTGCTCGATCGACGTGGACGACGGCTCGGCGCGCGCGGTCGCGCTCGTCGCGAGGCCCGTCAGGGCGACGAGCCCCGCCAGGACACGGGCGGAGGAGCGCCGTCGGGGCCCTTGTCGCGAAGTGAGTCGCACCGACGGGCACCCTAACCAAGCCCCGACGCCCCAGGACAACTTTTCGGCGAAAACGTGATCGGTTGCCCTACGCGGGTTGCCTGAAAATCACGGCGGATCGTCGACTCTTGACACCCAGAAGTACGACAAAAAGGGCCGGCTCCAAATGCGTCGTCCGAGCAACGCTCTGATTACGGAGAGACGTCGTGGACTTATGAAGGCTGCGCGAACTTGCATGCGCACCGCCGCCATTTTGGCGGCGGTTTACAAGGAATAAAGTCGTGTCTTTTAGAAGAGTTGTGGCCTTTCGAAACAATGGACATGACGAGCGTTCGCTGACGGTGCTAGCTCCATCTTTCCTGTCACGGCGGGAGGTCGGCGATCAGTGCTCCGGCCCTGCGGCGTGGTGCTTCGGCTCCTCGGACGCAGGTGGATCTTACGGAGCACTCATCCTCGATCGTCCGCCGGTGTCGGGAGTCGCAACGTGTCTCCTCCGGATCTCGGCGCAGACCTCGTGTCCGCGCTGCGACACGGGCGGCAGACCTTTGTTCGGAGAAATGTTCGCCCAGATGTCGGAGCTGTCCATGAGCGAGCGGTCGATCTTGCGATGGCAGTGTCCACACCTCTGTGGAGAACTTGTGAGAACGGGTGGGGCCGGCCCGAGCTGAAATCCGCAACGCGGATCGACGTTTGACGGGTTGAGTTGAAACGGGAGTCAGGGCGCCGGAGGCGCCCACGGGTTTTCATTCGCTGGAACGGATGGAGATGCAGCACGAATCGCTCTGGAACGAGGCTGTCGCCTTCACGCGGTCGAAGTCGCCCGCGAGCTTCGAGCAGTGGTTTTCCGGCGTTCAGTTCGACGGCATGACCGACGGCGTCGTGTCCCTCCGCGCGCGCGACGAGTTCGTCCGCGAGTGGGTCGACCAGCACTTCCTCCCCACCCTCCTCGATTACCTGCGTAGCCAAACGGGGTGGAGCATGCAGATTGCGTGGAGCGTCGGAGGCGAGCTGGAGCGTCCGGTGGCGGCGTCGCGCGGGGAGACCGCGGAGGCCATGAACGCGGGGGCGCGGGCGCGGACGCTCGCGTCGAACGGGGCCGCGGCCGTCCGCGCGACGGACGACGTGGGGACGCCGGCGACGGACGACGAGCCTCCCGTCTCGCGTCGTCCGGCGACCGCGAAGATGAGCGCGCCTCCGCTCGAGGGCCTGAACCCGAAGTACACCTTCGCGAACTTCGTCGTCGGTCCGTCCAACCAGCTCGCGCACGCGGCGGCGATCGGCGCGGCCGGCGGGGTCGGACCTCGTCACAACCCGCTCTTTTTGTGCGGGGGCACCGGCCTCGGCAAGACCCACCTCGTCCACGCCGTGGCGCACCGCATCCGCGCGGAGCGGCCCCAGTCGCGGATCCTCTACGTGTCGGCGGAGAAGTTCGTGAACGAGTTCGTCCAGGCTCTCCAGGAGAACCGGATGATCGAGTTCCGCAGCCGCTACCGCGAGCGCTGCGACGTCCTCCTGATCGACGACATCCAGTTCCTCGCGTCGAAGACGCAGACGCAGGAGGAGTTCTTCCACGCGTTCAACGCGCTCCACCAGGCCGACAAGCAGATCATCTTCACGAGCGACAAGTACCCGCAGCAGCTCGAGCGGATGGAGGAGCGCCTCGTCTCGCGCTTCTCGTGGGGCCTCGTCGCCGACATCCAGGGCCCCGAGCTCGAGACGCGCGTCGCCATCCTGCGCAAGAAGGCGCAGATGGAGCAGATCGACCTCGCCGACGAGGTCGTCCTCTACCTCGCCCAGACGATCCGCTCCAACGTCCGCGAGCTCGAGGGCACGCTGATCCGCCTCGCGGCGAAGTCGTCGCTCCTCGGTCGGCCGGTCGACCTCGACTTCGCGCGCCAGGAGCTCGCGGCCACGTCGAGCCCGCGCGCGAACGAGGCCGGCGTCGACGACATCCAGCGCGTCG
Source organism: Labilithrix sp. (assembly GCA_019637105.1). GTDB lineage: Bacteria > Myxococcota_A > Polyangia > Polyangiales > Polyangiaceae > Labilithrix. The sequence goes on along the minus strand of JAHBWF010000223.1, from coordinate 7,330 downwards.
TCTGCCACCACTTCAAGCTCCGCACGAGCGATCTGCTCTCGAAGGACCGCCACAAGAGCATCGCCTTCGCGCGCCACGTGGCGATGTACCTGTGCAAGCAGCGCCTCAAGTGCAGCTTCCCCGAGCTGGGCCGCGCGTTCGGCAACCGCGATCACACCACCGTCATGAGCGCCGTCCGGAAGGTGGAGCACCTGCGCACGACCGATCCCGAGGTGCGCGCGCACCTCGAGGCGATCGAGCGCAAGCTCGGCACCAACGACTAGAGCGCTGGTCACGGGCCCGCGGCAGGCCGGATCAGGCTCGCCCGGCGCGCGGGCGAGCCTGATTTTCCGCTCGCTCGGCCCGGGCGAAAGCGCGCAGCCGCTCACGGCGCGCGCGCTTCGGTGCGCGCGACGAGCACCGGCGTGAGCGGCGCGGCCTTGGCGAAGTCGAACAGGCGCCTGGCGGCCGGGGTCGGCTTGGCGGCGAGCGCTTCGACGTCCGAGGGGCGCGCGGTCTGGAAGAGCAGCTCGACGACGATCGACGAGCCTGCCGGGGCGCTCGCGATCTTGTACGTGACGGCGTCCTCGTGACCCCAGTTGGCGTCGTCGTCGGTGCCGACCGGCGCGATGTACGCGGAGAACCGGCTCCGCCGATCGAAGCCGACGGGGAGCAGCCGGTTGTCCTTCGCGTAGCGGAGCGCGTCGAGCGGGCGATGCGCGACCTTGCCCTGGACGTCGACGGGGACCGACTCGTAGATCTGCACGCGGTCCTCGCGATCGACGACGTCGAGGTGCGGGTGGAACGTCTTCGGTTCGGCGATCGCGCCTGTCGACGTGACGAGCCGCCCGTACGCGTCGGTCTTGCCGGACTCGAAGACGACGCGTCCGTCGGGGGCGGTGACCGCGACGTGGAGGAACGCGCGTCGTGAAGGGTAGCCCGTCGGGAACTTGTGCCCCGACGCGTTCGAGACGACGACGACGACCTCGAGCCCGTCGCCGTCGCGTCGGACCTCACGCGCCTCGAGCCTCGCCGCGGCTCGCAGCATCGCCTCCGACGAGCGCGCTTGCGCCTCGTGCTCGGCCTTCGTCACGTCCGCTCCGAACCAGCTCGGATCGGCCGCGCCGAAGCGCGACAGCGCCACGTTCGCCCCCGCGAAGCCGTGCCGCCGGAAGGGCTTGCGCGGCGGCAGCCCGTCGGGCTGCTTGGCGATGACGAGCTCGAGGGGGACGTCGTCGTCGGAGCTCGACGGCATGTGGCAGTCCTGGCATTCGGCCGAGCGCTCCCCCGGCGCGCCCTCGGTCGCGTACGCCGACGCGGCCCACTCGAGGTACGGCGCCTGCTCCGGGAAGTTCGGGCCGACGTTGCCCTTCGCGTCGCGCGGGCGCGTGATGACCGTGTGGCACGTCGCGCAGAGCGCGCTCCGCGACACGTGTGCGCCGTACGTCGGCGTGAAGTTCGTCACGGTCCGCATGAAATCGCCGCGCGGATCCTGGTACGGCCCGTAGATGACCCGCTCGCTCTCGATGACGAAGCCGCCCGTGAAGCTCGTGAACGTGCCGAGCTCCGCGTCGGCGATCTGGTGGCAGCCGGTGCACGCGACCCCCTCCCGCGCGAGGTGCGCCTCGGCGGAGGTGCCGGCGGTGAGCGTCGCGAAGCTCGGGCCGATCCCCTCGCCCTCGAGCTCCACGGACGCCTCCGGCGCGTGGCAGCGCGTGCACGTCCGCTCGACCGTCAGGTTCAGGTTCGGGCGAAACGCGAGCTCGTCGGCGAAGACCGCGAGGTAGTACGGATCGCGCGCCGCGAGCGCCATCGGGGACGCCTTCCACGTCCCGACCGGCGAGACGTCGCGCCCCTTCTCGTCACGCAGCGCGTCGTCTCCGGCGGAGTGGCACTGCGCGCAGACGTCGTGGGTCGAAAACCGCGTGGTCGTCGCGTGCTGGTGCGGAGGCAGCGGCGCGAGGCGTTCCCCCGCGACGTCGACCCACGCCGGCGGCGCCGGCGGGTCGTTCGGCGGCGCGTCTCCTCCGCCGCCCACGCCCGGCTCGGACGTCGAGCACGCGCTCGCGACCCACACCGCCGCCCAGCGGACGCGCAGGTCTTGCGCGCCACGCGCGAACCATGCGCCGGCGGAGGGGAGGAAGCGAGCGGACACGACGAGCTCTGCGCGGATCGCGCGGCCGATTTCGTCTCACCAAAGAGACGAGCGGTCGGCGTCCAACGAGCAAGCACGACGCGTACCAACGCCCTCTCCCCTGCCGCCTTCCGTCCGGCGCGGGCCCGAGCCTCCTCGGCCCGGGCTCCTCGAGCGGAGGTGGCGGCCGCGTCACTCGAAGCGGCCGTAGAGCGGCAGAGCGGCGGGCGCGGGGAAGAAGGCGAGGCCGCCGGCGGAGCCGATCTCCGCGCTCGTCACGATCGTCTCCGGGATGGTCGGGTTGCCCGGCGTCGTGCTCGTGCCGAGCTGCGACGGCGCCAGGCGCGCGATCTTGCCCTGGCTGTAGGTCAGCCACAGGCCGCCGCTCTCGTCGAAGGCGAGGCCCTCGAGGAGCGCCGAGACCGGGATCGAGAGGTGCACCGACGGCACCAGCGTCCTCGACGCGCCCTCCGGGGCGAGGTTCGCCGGGGTGAGCTTGTAGATCGCGTTCGCTCCGAAGCTCGACACCCAGAGGTTGCCCTCGGCGTCGAAGGCGACGAGATCGGGCGGCAGCGCCGCGTCGTCCGCGCTCTTCACCTCGATCTCGAAGTCGCTCTCGTGCGGCTGGCCCGGCTCAAGCGCCGCCGCGGCGAAGCGGCGGAGGCGCGTCTCGTCGGAGATCCACAGGTTGCCGTCTCGATCGAAGGCGAGGTGACGCGGCCCTTCGAGCCCGCTGACGACGTCGTTCGCGTCGGGCGTGTACTCGCCGCTCTCGGCGAGCTGCGCCGAAGGCACGCGCAAGAGCGCCTTGTCGCAGGTCGCCGTCGCCCACAGCGCGCCGTCGGGCGCGAAGGCGAGCGACGCCAAGCCCGGGAGGCAAGTGCCGAACGCGGGCTTGATCTTCCGGTCCGGCGTCTTCGCCCCCGACTCGCCGAGGTCGGCGGCGGCGAAGCGGAGCAGCGGCGCGTCCACCGTCGTCGCGCCGATGCCCCACGCGTTGCCGTCCTTGTCGAAGGCGATCGACCGGCCGGCGTGCGCGCCCTGGCCGGACGCGCCGGTGGTCGCCACGCTCGCGGACGGGCTGCCGGTCTCGGTGAGGGACCCGGCGGCGAAGGCGAGGAGCTGACCGCTCGCGTTGCTGTTGGTCGCCCAGAGCTTGTGGCTCGAGGGGACGGGCGCGTAGGTGACGGTGACGGTCTTGCTCTCGCCGTCGGCGAGGCAGAGGGGGCTCTCGCTGACGGAGGCCTCGTAGAGCGTCCGGACGACGGGGTCGGGGCTCGCGGCGCGCGCGGCGGTCACCGCGTACGTGCCCGCGGGCTGATCGGCGAGCGTCGCGCCGGGCGCCGCCTCGACCTCGGCGCCCGCCGGCGTGGTCAGCGTGATCTTCGCGTCGACGCCGTCGGGGAGGCCGGTCACGACGATCGCGATCGAGCCCGCGCCCTCGTTCGAGCACGTCGCGCCCTCGGCGCCGCCGTCGGGCGCGCCGCTGTCGTCGGTCCCCGGTGAGCCGTCGCTCGATTCGGTGCAGGCCACGCTCGCGAGCGCGCCCACGAGCGCGAGGAGCGAGACCGACGACAACAAAGCGACACGCGAAGAAGTGGGATGAGCGGGCATGCGGGTTGGACGAGATTCTGGCCGAACTTACGCGGTGATGGCTGTCCTCCGTTCGCAGACGCAAATCCGTTGGCGGGCGCGCGCTCGAACCCGCCGTTCGGTCGAAAGAGGCTCGGAGGGTGATCCAATGTCGCGTTTGAGCCCCGAACCGCGTGGAACTTGGTGGAGCGCGGCATCTCGGCCCAAGCGCGGCGCGCGAACGCGCCTCGTCCCGCACGGCGCTCGCCGGGCCGCCCGAGACCGTGACCGATGCCCGAATCGAGCCGCGGCGGGCTCGTCCGCTCTCCCGGGCGGGCGGATTCGGCCGGCCGCGGGCGTGAGCTCCGTTCTAGAGCGTGATCTTCCAGCTGCTCCCGTCCGCGGCGTCGAAGACCTCGACGCCGACGGCGGCGAGCTCCTTGCGGATCGCGTCGGCCTTGGCGAAGTCCTTGGCCTTGCGCGCCTCCGTCCGGGCCGCGACCTTCGCGTCGATGTCCGCCGCGGCGAGGCCGCGCAGGCGCAGGCGACGCGCCTTCGTCCGCTTCCAGTAGGCCTCGGGCTCGGCCTGCATCAGGCCGAGCGGGGCGCACGCGGCGGCGAGCGCGCGCACCGCCGAGGCGGCGAGCTTGCGGACGGCCTCGTGCTTCGCCGGGTCCTTCTTCATCTTCGGCGCCTGCATCACGATCTCGTTGCCGGCCTTGCCGAGCTCCGCGAGCACGCTCAGCGCGACGGGCGTGTTGAGATCGCGATCGAGCGCCTCGAGCACCCGTTCCTTGGCGCCGGCGACGACCTCGGCCTGGCCCTGGAGGATGTTCGGCTCGCCCGGCTCGGAGCCGTCCGCGAGGCTCACGAGCGCGTCGCGCGTCGCGTAGAGGTAGTCCATCCGCCGCTCGGCCTCGTCGAGGCCGGGGAAGGTGACGCGCCCGTCGTCGTGCTTCTCGACGTCGAACGACAGCGGTCCGCGGTAGTGCGTGCCGAGGACGAAGTAGCGGTAGCCCTCGGGATCGTTCTTCTCGAGCACGTCCTTGATCGTGACGAAGTTGCCGAGCGACTTCGCCATCTTCTCGCTGTCGATCTCGAGGAAGCCGCCGTGCATCCAGAAGCGGGCGAGCTCCTTGCCGCTGCACGCCTCGCTCTGCGCGATCTCGTTCTCGTGGTGCGGGAAGACCAGGTCCATCCCGCCGCCGTGGATGTCGATGTGCTCGCCGAGCTCCTTGAACGCCATCGCGGAGCACTCGATGTGCCATCCGGGGCGGCCCTTGCCCCACGGGCTGTCGAAGCCGAAGCCGTCGGGGCCCGCCGCCTTCCAGAGCGCGAAGTCGAGCGGGTCCTTCTTGACGTCCACCGCGCCCGCGGCGAGCCGCTCGCTGGCCCCGGCGCGCAGGTCGTCGAGGTTGCGGCGCGAGAGCTTGCCGTAGCCCGGGAAGCTGCGGACCGAGTAGTAGACGTCCTTGCCGTGCGGGGTCTCGGCGACGTACGCGCTGCCCTTCTGGATCAGCCGCTGCGTGAGGTCGACGATGCCGTCGATCGTCGTCGACACCCGCGGCATCGACGTCGGCCTCATGCAGCCGATCGCGGCGAGGTGCTCTTCGGCGAGCTCGCCCATGCGCTTCGACAGCGCCAGCGGCTCCTCGCCCCGCTCCTTCGCGCGGTTGACGATCTTGTCGTCGACGTCGGTCACGTTCTGGCAATGGCTGACCTCGAACCCGCGCGCGCGCAGGAAGCGTACGAGCACGTCGAACGTCGTGTAGGTCCGGCCGTGGCCCGCGTGGGCGAGGTCGTAGACCGTGATGCCGCAGACGTAGAGCTTCACCTTGCCCGGGGTGGCGGGGACGAAGTCCTCGATTTTCTGCGTCAGCGTGTTGTAGAGGCGCACCGGCATCGGGGCGGAGAGATTACCTCTATTTCGCGGCGCGGCGGTGCTATCTGATCCAGCGATGTGGTGCGGGCTCCGGTCTCTTGGCCTCGTCGTCGCTGCGGCGGTCGTCGCCGCGTGCGGCGGCGGGAGAGCGACCGGATCGTTCGACGGCAACGTCTACCGCAACGGCCCGATCGCCTTCCAGCTCCCGGACCCGCCGGCCGGCTGGAAGCGCATCGACGTCGACGACGCCAGCCTCGCCTTCCGTGACGACGAGCACGGCGCCTCGGTCCTCCTCAACGCGCGCTGCCTCTCCGCCGACGACCGCACGCCGCTCGTCGCGCTCACGAACCACCTGCTCATCGGCGCGACCGAGCGCGAGTACCTGAGCCAGGACGCGGTCCCGTTCGACGGCCGCGAGGCGCTCCACACGAAGCTCAAGGCGAAGTGGGACGGAGTGCCGATGCTGATCGACGTCTACGTCCTCTCGAAGGACGGCTGCATCTACGACTTCATCTACCTCGGCGCGCCGAGCGGCTACGAGGGCGGAGCGCCCGCGTTCGACTCGTTCGTCCGAGGCTTCCGCACGCTCCGCGGCTCCGGGGTCGCCGGATGAGCCGAGGGCCTGGCCCGTCCGGTCCCGAGGGCGGGCCGGGCGCCGAAGGGACGCGGGCGCTCGGGGCGCCGGTGGACAGCGGACCGGAGTCGCTCCCGCCGCCGTCGGTCGGCGCGATGCAGCGCGGCTTCTCGATCCCGCCGCCGCCGCCCGAGCCGAAGATCTGGGAGTACCATCTCGAGCGCTGGCGCCGCTTCCTCGACCACCTCGGCGAGGTCTCGCTCCTCACGGCGCGCACCACCAAGTCGCTGTTTCGCCGGCCGTTCGAGATCCAGTCGACCATCCAGCAGCTCGAGTCCCTCGGCGTCCGCTCGATGGGCATCGTCACGGTCACGTCGGTCTTCATCGGCATGGTCATGACGATCCAGTTCGCCTTCGGCCTCCGCCGCTTCGGCGGGCTCGAGTACATCCCGCGCGTCGTCTCGCTCTCGTTCTGCCGCGAGCTCGCGCCGACGCTCACCGCGGTCATCGTCGGCGGCCGCATCGCCAGCGGCATGGCGGCCGAGGTCGGCGCGATGAACGTCACCGAGCAGGTCGACGCGATCCGCGCGCTCGGCGCGGATCCGGCGAAGAAGCTCGTGCTGCCGCGCATGTTGGCGGCGATCGTCGTGATGCCCATCCTCAGCATCTACGCGCTGGCGCTCGGGATCGGCGGCGCGGTGGTCATCTGCTCGGCGCAGTTCGACATCTCGCCGACGTTCTTCATCAACTCGTCGCTCGAGTCGGTCCGCATCATGGACTTCGTCGCCGGCGTCGCGAAGACGCCGTTCTTCGGGTACATCATCGCGATCGTCGGCTGTCATTTCGGCCTGCGCACGACCGGCGGGACCGAGGGCGTGGGCCTCTCGACGACGCGCACCGTCGTCGCGGTCTCGATCGCCATCCTGATCGCGGACTTTCTCCTGACGAAGGTCCTGATCCTGTTTCAGAGCGCATGACCGACGCGCGCGCCAGGGCGATCGGACTTCTCCTGCTGGCGAGCCCGGCGCTCGTGATCGCGCTGCTCACGTCCGACGCGCGCGCGCGCCGGGCCGCGCGGCGCGCGGAGGAGCCGGCGCTGGCGCGGGTCGCCGCGCGCCTGCCGTCGAGCGATCTCGCGCTGTCGGGCGGCGCGCGCTGGCTCCGCGCCGCGTCGCTCGAGGAGCCGGGC
>JAHBWF010000222.1 GCA_019637105.1 Labilithrix sp. | reverse complement strand
CCTCGCGGCGAAGCGCGAGGAGGTGCGCGCGCTCCTTCAGGCGCCGACGCGACCGCGCGTCGGCGGCGGCCCGAGGAGCGCGAGCGTCGTCGAGCGGCTCACGCGCGACGGCGCCGGCGCTCCTGGCGGACGCGACGCCAGCGCTCCTGCCGGGCACGGCGCCGGCGCTCCTGGCGGACGCGACGCCGGCGCTCCTGGCGGACGCGACGCCGGCGCTCCTGGCGGACGCGACGCCGGCGCTCCTGGCGGACGCGGCGCGCTCCGCCTCGTGACCGAGATCAAGCGCCGGAGCCCGAGCGCCGGCGCGCTCTCGACGGCGCTGTCGGTCGCCGAGCGCGCGCTGTCGTACGCGCGGGCGGGCGCGTCGATGATCAGCGTCCTGTGCGACGCGCGCTTCTTCGACGGCGGCTTCGCGCACCTCGCCGAGGCCCGCGGCGCGCTCGACGCGGCCGGCCTCGCGGTGCCGCTCCTGGCGAAGGAGTTCGTCCTCCACGAACGGCAGCTCGAGGAGGCCGCCGCCGCAGGCGCGGACGCCGCGCTGCTCATCGCGCGCATCGTCGATCGCGCGCACCTGATCCGCTTGGCCGCGCGCGCGCGCACGCTCGGGCTCGAGCCGCTGATCGAGGTCGTGACCGAGGACGAGGTCGACGCGGCCCTCGCCGCCGGAGCCACCGTCGTCGGCGTCAACGCGCGCGACCTCGACACGCTCGTCATGGACGCCGCGCGGGCCGCCCGCGTGCTGGCGGCGGTGCCGGACGACCGGATCGCCGTCCACCTCTCCGGGCTCAAGGGCCCCGAGGACGTCGCCGCGGTGGCGAAGACCGACGTCGACGCCGCGCTGATGGGCGAGGCGCTGATGCGCGAGGACGATCCGACGCGGCTGCTCGAGGCGATGCTCGCCGCCGCGCGCTCCTGACGCGCGAGCGCCGAACACCGCGTCCCACGGCGCGCATCGCCGAAACACGAGGACGCCGGCGCCGAACACCGCGTCCCACGGCGCCGAACACCGCGTCCCACGGCGCGAAACGCGGGCCCCGCTCGTCTTTTGCTCGCGTCGGCGCCGCGCCGTAGACTCGAGGCGTTGGACCTGCACGCGTGGATCGACAACTACCTCGATCACCTCCGCGTCGAGCGCGCGCTCGCGCGGAACACGCTCGAGGCCTACGCCCGCGACCTCGGCGAGCTCGCGCTCCACGTCGGCGACGACGCCGACGACGTGAAGCGCATCGACACCTCCCACGTCCTCGACTTCGTCGTGTCGTCGAGCCGGCGCGGCAAGTCGGCGCGCTCGAGCGCCCGCCAGCTCTCGGCGATGCGCGGGTTCTTCCGCTTCCTCGTCCGCGAGCGCGCGATCCCGGCCGATCCGACGGAGCTGGTCGAGCGCCCCCGCCTCGCGCGGAAGCTCCCGCGCGTCCTCTCGTACGAGGAGGTCGACCGCCTCCTCGCCGCCCCGCCCGAGGACACCGCGCGCGGCGTCCGCGACAGCGCGATGATCCACCTCATGTACGCGTCCGGGCTCCGCGTCTCGGAGCTCTGCGGGCTCGCGCTCGGCGAGCTCGATCGACGCGTCGGCACCGTGTCGCCGCTCGGCAAGGGCGGCAAGCGACGCGTCGTGCCCGTCGGCCAGATCGCCCTCGAGCGGATCGAGCGCTACATCGATCTCGTGCGTGTCCACAACAAGGGCGCGACGCGCGACAAGCACCTGTTCCTCTCGCCGCGCGGCAAGCGCTTCACGAGGCAGGGGCTGTGGAAGCTCCTCAAGGCCTACGCGCGCGGCTGCGGGATCACGACGCCGATCTCGCCGCACAAGCTCCGGCACTCGTTCGCGACGCACCTGCTCCGCGGCGGCGCCGACCTCCGCGCCGTCCAGGCGATGCTCGGACACGCCGACCTCGGGACGACCGAGATCTACACGCGCGTCGCCCAGGACCACGTCCGCGACGCCTTCGAGCGGGCGCACCCGCGCGCCTAGCGTCCCGAGTCCATGGTTCGTCGGAAATCGCGAGGCCCGCTTCGCAAGCGAGGGCCTCGCGACGGTCCGACGAAGCCGGACGTCGGACTCGGGACAGGTTCCTTTTCTCCTTATCCCGTGCCCGAGCCCGGGAGGGCTCGGGACGCTCGCTGGGCCGCGCGCGCGTGATCGAGGATCCCGCGCGGTCCATCAAGGCGCACCTCGCGCCTCCCCGTCCCCGAGAGAGCGGCGCTCCGGGAGCCCCACCCTCCGCGGTCGCGCTCCGCCGGCGATTCTCGTGCTCGAGGGTCCACCACGCCGCCCTCGTGGAGCGCATCGCGCCCCCCCGGGACGCCGTATCGGGCCCGCCCCGATGGGCGAGGCGAGCCCCGATACGGCTCGAGCCCCGGAGCTCTGAGCCGCTTCCGTTCCGACTCAACGAGCCCACCTCGAGCCCACCTCGTGGCGAGAGCGCTCTGGGCGCGACGGACGCGCGGTCCGAGCCCCATGGTCGCGGTCCGCGACGCTCGGGTCGCGGTCCACGCGCGCTTGAAAGGCAGCGGCAGGCAAATTCGAACGCGCCGACCGGGTTGACTGCGTTAGGTTAGACGTGTCGATGCGAGCGCCTTTCTCCGTCATCGAGCCCGCGGGCGAAGAGACACCGCTCATCGTCGAGATCCCGCACGCGGGGCTATGGCTCGACGGGCCGTCCCTCGCCACGCTCGCCGCTCCCGCTCGATCGATCGGACGCGACGCCGATCTCTGGGTCGACGAGCTCTACGCCGACGCCCCGGCGCGCGGCGCGACGATGATCGTCGCGCACGTGTCGCGGTACGTCGTCGACTTGAACCGGAGCGAGACGGACGTCGACGCCGAGTCGGTCGAGGGCGCCCCGCCGACCGCTCGCGCGACCCGCGGGATCGTCTGGCGGCTCACGAGCGAGGGCAAGCGCGTCCTCGACGCCCCCCTGCCGCGCCGCGAGTTCGAGCGGCGCGTCGACACGTTCTACCGGCCGTACCACGCCGCGATCGCCGCGCTGATCGAGCGCAAGCGCGCGCGGTTCGGGCACGCGATCCTCGTCGCCGGGCACTCGATGCCGAGCGTCGGCCGCGCCGCGCACGGCGACGCGCACGCCCACCGCGCCGACGTCGTGCCGGGGACGCGCGGTCGGACGAGCGCGTCGGCGCGGTTCATCGACGCCGTCGACGCGTTCGCGCGCGACGCCGGCTTCTCGGTCTCCCACGACGATCCCTACCAAGGCGGGTTCACCACGATGCACTACGGGCGTCCGAAGGCGGCGTCCCACGTGGTGCAGGTGGAGCTCTCGCGCCGCCTCTACATGGATGAGACGACGCTCCAGAAGAACGCCGGCTTCGACCGCGTCCGCGCGTTCTGCGGCGACCTCGTCGCTCGGCTCGGGGCGATCCGGCCCTGACGCGGCGAGCGGCGCATCCACCTGAAATGCAAGGCACAATTCGCGGCTCGACCGGAGCGCCGCCGCGCCGGAGCCCGAGCCTTCTTGGGGGCTCGGTGACGGAGCGCTTGACAGGTGGTCAGCTTTCCGCGAAGTTTCGCGCCCTTTCCGAAGGACTTTGAGTCATGGCGAAGAGCGATATCACTGGCAAGCGCAAGCTGAAGGCGCAGAACGTCTCGCACTCCAACATCAAGACGAAGCGCTGGCAGAACGTGAACATTCAGACCCGCCGGGTCTGGGTCCCCGAGTTCAACCGCTACGTGACGCTCAAGCTGACCACGCGCGACATCCGCACGATCGACAAGATCGGCGTCGTCGCGTACGCCAAGCGTCACGGCGTCAAGCTCTGAGCTTCCACGTAGCTCCGAGCGCCGCTCACGGACCGCGCGCGGCCCGACGGACGAACCCGTCGCGGACCGCGCGCGTGCGCTTTTGTCCTCCCCGGTCGTGACCGGCACGCAACGCGCCGAGCTGCCTCGGCGCTTCGCGCGTCGTCCTCCGCGCGAGCCCTGAGTCGGCACACGACGTGCCGCGCGCGCTCCCACGTCGCCCGTTCGCTCCTCGAAGGAAGCTAACCGCGGAGGACCGACGCGGTCGCGTTGGCGTGGGCGAGCGCGACGAGCCGCGCTTCGCCGTGTGCCTCCAGCCGCTCGTCGACGGCGAGCGCCTCGAGCGCCTGCGCCAGCACGTCGTAGGCGTCCGCGGCGCCGAACGCCGCGAGCGCGAGCTCCGGCGCCGCCGACGTCCCGACGAGCGCCGCCGAGCCGGCGGCCGCGCGCGGCTCGCCGGGGCGGATGCGCGTCTGACCGCGGCGGACGGGCTCCGCGAAGAACGGCGCGCGCAGCCCGAGATCGGCGATGAGGAGACCGTCCGTCGCCTCGTCCCAGCACGCGATCGCGAAGGTCGCGTTGCGATCGACCGCGGCGACGGCGCGGACGCGCGCCACCTCGACGTCGTGGGCCGGCGCGGCCGGCAGGCCGGCCTCGATGCGCGTCCAGGGGAACGTGACGAGGAGGCGCGGCTCCGGCTCGCCGGCGGCGTTCTTCTTCCGCGCGAGCTCGGCCGCCAGCGAGCTCGTCCGCGCCTTGCCGCTCGCCGCGTCGCGGACACCGCGCGGCGTCTGCGCGGCGCCGAGCTCGACGCGCGACGCCTTCTGCACCTCGGGGCGAGGCGAGGACAGATCGTCGGTCGTCAACAGACCGCCGCTCGGCCGCCCCGCCGCCGCCAAGAGCTCCTCTCCGAGCGGCCGCTCCTCGAGCGCGCGGGGGCCGCGCGCCGCGATGCGCTTGAGCACCTCCGCGCGCGGCGTGCCCTTCGCGAGCGCGACGGCCGGCGTCACGACCTGGTTGAAGGTCGCGTTGCCCATCGTCGCGACCGCGACGGACAGGGCCGCCGGGAGCCACGGCACGCCGACGCGCGCGGCGTCGGGGATCTCCTCGGCGCTCGTGAACCCGCGCGGGCGCGGCGCGCCGACGCCCGGCTGGCGGACGCGCCCGTCGATCGCGACGAGCCCCGCGCCCGCGCCGCCGACGAGGATCTGCACCGGCCCCAGCAAGACGCCCGGCGCGAGCGCGCAGGCGGCGAAGACGCCGGCGACGACCGCGTCGACGGCGTTTCCGCGGCCGAGCAGCTCTTCGGCGGCGGCCTCGATCTCGGGAGCGGACGCGACGGCCGCCCGTGCCTTGCGAAGCGACATCGCCTACTCGTCCTGCTCGTCGTCGTCCTCGAACTGGAGCGGGGCGCCGCGCGGCCGCACGAGGCGCGTGAGCCCGCCCGTCTTGCGCGAGCCGGCCGCGCGAACGAGCCGGCGCAGCGTCTTGGCTTCCTTGAGCGCGCCCTGGGTCTCGATGACGACGTAGGCGTCGCGACGTTCGCCGATCGCCGCCGCCACGCGCTCCAGCGCGGCGGTGCTGTACGCGCGCGTGCCGCCGAGCGCGCGCAGGCGCGCGAACGCGATCGGCCCCACCGGGACGATGTCGCGCGACGGATCGACCGACAGGACGACGCCCCACTTCTTCGCCTGGACGGCGGCGTCTTCGTGCTCCCAGAGCCCGCTCGGCTCCCAGACCACCGTCGACGCGTCGCGCGGGAGGCGGTCGAGGAGCTTCGCGAAGCGGTCACGCCAGAGCTTGCTCGGCGTGACGTCGGGCGGCGTCGGGACGACGAGGACGCGCGCCTCGAGCGTGGTGGCGGTCTCGAGCATCGCCGCGAGCTCGGTCTCGAGCGCGTCGGAGGGCTTGAGCTTGCCGACGTTCGGCCCCGCGACGACGGCGAACTCGAACTGAGGCGGCACCGCCTTGCGCCAGCGACGAAGCGTCGCCGCGTTCGGCGCGAGCCGCAGGTTGGCCGCGTCCATCCCGCGCACCTCCAGCAGGTCGAAGCGCTTCGCGTACGCCGCGAGCTCGCCGCGCAGCTCCTTCGATCCGATGTGCACCCGGGTGGCCATGTACCGCGCACCTCTACACCACTTCGTGCGCCAGGAGAATTCCCTTACTCGGCCAGGAGCTCACGGAGCACCACCGCCCGCGCGGGTTTGCGCGAGCGCTCCGTCGACCACGCGCGAAGCGTGGGACCGGCGCGCGCGGCGCGCGATCAGATCCGGAGGATCTCCGGGTTCTTCTCGAGCAGCCGATCGAGCCAGGCGTTCGCGACCTTCTCCTGCATCGAGTTCGCCCGCAGGCGATCGTTCAGGTGCTTGAAGTCGACGGCGTCGAGCTCCTGATCCTGGTTGTAGCAGGAGAAGACGAGCGACTCTTTTCCGGTCTTCGGATCGGTGTGCTTCTGGAGGCACTGCGCGCAGACCTCCTTCATCATGCACTGCATCGGCGAGTTGATGCTGCCGATCGCGACGTGGAGCGGGTTCAGGATCGGCGCGAGCACGCCGTGCCGCGCCTCCTTCACGGCCGCCATCATGCGATCGGAGCCGATCGCGATGATGCGGTTCACCGACGACATCTTCACCTTGCGCTCGAGCTTCTCGCCGCCCGCGCCGGTGAGCTCACCCTTGCCGTACGCGACCATCGCCTGGACGATGTTCCCGCGGAAGTGCGCGTCCTGCGGGCGCCGCGGCGCGATCTCCGCGCCGGTGTCGGTGCACCAGATGACCTGATCGGTGTACGCCTCGATGTCGTCCTGCTTGAAGAGATCCTCGCCCCTCTTGTAGCCCGCGAAGTAGAGGACGTCGTTGCCGAGCGCCTTCATGGCGCGCGCGATCGAGAAGAGGACCGCGTTGCCGAGGCCGCCGCCGCAGAGGAGCGCCGTCTCCTTCTCCTGCACGTGGGTCGGCGTCCCCGTCGGGCCCATGAGGACGATCGGCTCGCCCGGGCGGAGCGCCGCGCAGAGCCGCGACGAGCCGCCCATCTCGAGGACGATCGTCCCGAGGAGGCCCTTGTCCTCGTCGATCCACGCGCCCGTGAGCGCGAGGCCTTCCATGCCGAGGCGCGTGCCGGCGACGACCGGGGCGAACGACTCGAAGTTCTGGAGGCGGTAGAACTGGCCGGGCTTGAACTTCCGCGCGGCCATCGGCGCCTTCACGACGACCTCGACGATCGTCTTCGTGAGGCGGTTCACCTCGACCACGCGCGCGAGGAGGGCGTCGTCGAGGCCCTCGAAGAACGTCGTGAGCTTCGCGTCGCGCTCCGGCTGCTCGGCGCTGGAGAGGCGCTCGACCTCGGGGAAGAGCGCGGCGACGTGGCGGAATCCGTGCTTCGCGCTCGCCATCGCCTTGACGACGCTGCCCGCGTAGTACGGGTGGTTGTCGCCGTAGAAGCTGACGGCGCGGTCGCGCCTGCCGGAGACGACGCCGTCCTCGGCGCGCGACGCCGCGTCCCCCGCGTAGCTCGTGAAGAACGCCTCGGGGTTGCGGCCGCTCGAGGGAGCGAGGACGAGCGCTTCGCCCTCGACCTTCGCCTCGTACGCCTGGAAATACTGCTTCTTCGCGTCGAGCGCGAAGGAGCCCTCGTACTCCTTCTCGTACATCGTGTTCGGGCTCGTGCCCGCGGCGACGCAGACGGTGCGCGCGGGGAGCTCGACCTCGTCGCGATCGCCGGTCATCCGGCGGAACTTCATCGCCTTCACGTGGCCGTGCTGATCGAGCACCGCCTCCGTCGGCGAGAGGTTCTCGATGTAGCGGACGCCCTCCTCGAGGCTCTTCTGCACCTCCTCGTGGTTCAGGCGGTACGCGGGCGACTCGAGCACGGAGCGCCGGTAGACGAGCGAGACGCCGCCCCAGCGCTCGAGCAGCGGCTGGACGCGCGGATCGCGGCCCTCCCTCGCGGCGCGATCGCGCTCCTCCTCGAGCTCCTTGGCGTGCTGGAGCTGCACCTGGAGCTCGGCCCACTCCTCGTCGTCGAACATCGCGCGGACGGCCTCCGCGCCCTTGTCGGCCACCAGATCGTGGACGCGCTGCGCGACCTTCTCGATCTGCACCGGGTAATACGCGAGGAGCTCGGTCGCGGTGTCGATCGCCGTGAGGCCGCCGCCGATGACGATCGCCGGGAGCTGCACCTGCAGGTTCGCGAGGCTCGACCTCTTGTAGGCGCCCGTCAGCTGCAGGGCCATGAGGAAGTCGGACGCCTTGCGGATCCCCTTCGACAGGTTGTTCTTGATGTCGATGATCGTCGGACGCCCCGCGCCCGCCGCCAGCGCGACGTGATCGAAGCCGAGCTTCCACGCGTCCTCGAGCGTGAGCGTCCCGCCGAAGCGGATGCCGCCGTAGATCCGGAGGAGGCGCTTGCGCGCGAGCGTGATGTAGAGGAGCGTGAGGAAGTTCTTGTCCCAGCGGACGGTGATGCCGTACTCGCTGACGCCGCCGAAGCCGAGGAGCGTGCGCTCGTCGAGCTCCTCGTAGAGCGAGCCGAAGTCCTTGATCGGCGTGGGCGGGGTCGTCGCGTCGCCGGTGAGCTCGACCGGGAGCGGCTCGATCTTGAGGCCGTCGATCGCCGCGACGCCGAAGCCCTCGCGCGTGAGGTGGTGGACGAGCGTGTAGCCGGCCGGGCCGAGGCCGACGACCATGACGTTCTTGCCGTTGTACGGCAGCGCGTACGGGCGGCGGACGTCGAGCGGATTCCACCGCGTGAGCAGGCCGTAGATCTCGAGGCCCCACGGGAGCGAGAGCACCTCGGTGAGGACGCGCGTCTCGATCTGCGGGATGTTGACCGGCTCCTGCTTCTGGAAGACGCAGGCCTTCATGCAGTCGTTGCAGATGCGGTGGCCGGTGCCCGGGCACATCGGGTTGTCGACGCACACGATCGCGAGCGCGCCGAGCGCGTCGCCGTCGCGGCGGACGACGTGCATCTCGCTGATCTTCTCGTCGAGCGGGCAGCCGTCGAGCTGGACGCCGAGGGGGTTCTTCTTCACCTCGTTCGTCTTGTTGTCGCGCAGGCCCTTCGAGCACGAGTCCTTGTCGCGCTCGTGGCAGTAGAGGCAGTAGTCGATCTCCTGCTCCGCCTGGCGGGGGTCGGCGCGCCGGTCCGTGAGCGGGAAGCCGTCGCGCTCGCGGAGCTCGTGCTCCGGCCCGACGAAGAGCTCCTGGAGCTTCGGCTCGGGGCGTCGGAGCTCGACGAGGCGCTGGTGGTCGACGCTCTTCGGGACGCGGAGCGACGGCCAGTGGTAGGCCGGATCGCCGTGGTCCTTGCGGCGGTGCGCGAGCCACGACTCGATCGCGTCGAGCGCGAACGCGACGACCTTCTGGTTCTCGGCGTCGGTCGGCGCGTCCGCGTCGGCGACCGCGCACGCCTCCTCGCTCACCTTCGAGGCGTTCCAGCTCGACGCGAGCGCCTGGCGGATCACCGCCGCGCGCGCGCGGAGCTCGTCGGTCCACGACGCGCCGCCGGCCTTCGCGGCCTTGCGCGCGGTGTCGTCGATCTCGAGCAGGAGGAGCGTCGCCCTCGCGACCGCGAGCTCCTCGTCCGGGTAGCTCTGCGTCCCGCGGAGCAACGCGGCGGCGCGATCGGGGTTGCTGGGGTTCCCCCAGGACATCGCGTTGATGGCCGCGGTGGCGACGGCGCCGGCCTCCGCCAACGTGCCCTTCCACGCCTTGCCGGCGGCGTCCTTGAGGACGCGCTTCTTCGCGAAGTCGGCCTTGAACTTCCAGAGCGGCGTGCGGTCCTTCACCTCGCTCGCGAGCTCGGCGAGCTCCTTCTCGACCCCGAAGAGGCGGCCGACGAACGCGCTCACGAACGGCGCCGTGGCCAGGATGGCGCTCGAGACCTCCTCGGGCTTCATGCCGTCGCCCTTGGCCGCGCGGTACGCCTCGTAGGTGCGCCAGGCGTCCGGCGACTTCTGCGCCAGCTCGGTGCAGAAGGCGTCGTAGAGGTCCTTCAGGCGCTCGGGCACGAACAGGTCCGAGTACCGGAAGCCGTCGACGCCGAGAGGCATGTCGGAGCTCGGCAGCCCCTCGGGCGGCGGGAAGGACTTGCGCGAGACGCGGAACGGGGACGTGGCGGCGGACACGGAGGAGTCTCTTCGGCTCTTTCTCGCCTTTGCGGGCGAAGGGGTTCGGGGGCGCCCTGGCGGGCGGGCATCACGTCGCGCTCGCGCGCGGCTCACTTCTCGTCGTCGTCACCGCCGCTGGACCCGGCGGCGACGAACGCCGTCTCCGCGAGCTTGCCGTCCTTGAAGCCGAAGTAGACCTCGGCCTGGTCGAACATGAACTTCTGCCCTTCGGCGGAGGTCAGATCGACGCGGTACGTGTTGATGAACTTCACCGAGTCCTTGATCCACATGTCCCAGGCCTCTTTCGAGACCTCGTCGTAGATGCGCTTGCCGAGCTCGTTCTTGTACGGCGGCTTCGCGAGGCCGGGCAGCTCCTTGCCGAGCTTCCGGCATTTGACGAGACGCGCTTCGTTGGGGGCGGTCATGACGACGCGCTTTTTACCTGCGCGGGCGGCCGGGCGCCAGCCCATGCGTGGGACCCGGCCGATGTGCGGGGTCGGGGGCGCGGCTCAGAACGGCAGGCCGAGCTGGTGAGGCTTGATCGCGCGGACGTGGAGCGCGACGGGCGACGACGCCGGGAGCACGTCGACGTCGATCCGGCGCGCCCGCGACGCCACGGTCTCGAGGGCTCGAGCGGGCGTGTTGTTCGAGCGCGAGAGGTGACCCAACCAGAGCCGCGCGAGGCGCGAGCCGACGAGGCGGGCGGCGAGCTCTGCAGTTTGGTCGTTCGAGAGGTGACCCCAGCCGCCGGCGATGCGGCGCTTGACGACGTCGGGGTACTCGCTGAACGCGAGCATCTCGGAGCAGTGGTTGGCCTCGACGAGCGCGGCGTCGCACTCGCCGAGGAGCGCGACGAGCCCCGGCGTGACCCGCCCCACGTCGGTCGCGACCCCGAGCGCGTGCGTCCCGTCGTCGACGCGGACGGCGACCTGCGCCGCGTCGTGGGGCACCTGGACGGTCGTGAGGGTGAGCGCGCCGACGCGCAGGGCGCGCCCGATGTCGTAGCGGCGGACGTCGAGGCCCTCGGCCGCTTCGATCCCGGGGATCCCGGGGTGGAGGTAGAGCGGGGCCGAGAACGCGGCGGCGAGCTTGTCGGCGTGGCCGAAGTGGTCGCCGTGCTGATGGCTCGCGACGATGCCGTGGAGCTCTCCCGCCGCCACGTCGAGGCCGAGCTCGGCGAGGCGGGCCGCGACGGTCTTCGGGCCGAGCCCCGCCTCGATCAGGACCCGCGTGCCGCAGGACTCGACGAGCAGGGCGTTGCCGCCCGACCCGCTCCCGAGGACGAAGACGCGCATCCCTCAGGTCCAGCTCCGCACGCGAATCCAGCTCCGCAACGCCCTGAACTCATCGCAAGGACCCGCCGCGTTGGCAAGCGCCGCGGGCGCTCCCGCGAGCGGGGCCCGCGGCGCGGTCGCGCGCGCTCGCGAGCGGAGCGCGTCGCCGTGGCCGCGCCTCGATCTTCCGAGGCCTTGGAGACCGTGGCGGCCTGTGCTCTTCTCACCGGTCGTTTGGGTTTGCCGTTGAACGCGCGCGCTCGGGCCGAAGACCGAAGACCGAACACCGAGATCGATCCGTGAGCACCAAGCCCTGTCCTCAGTGCGGAGCGACCGTCCCGGCGCAGGCACGCTTCTGCGGGCAGTGCGGTCGGACCTTCGCCGACCCGCCGGGCGCTCGCGCCATCCCGACCACCGTCGACGAGGCGACGGCGGATCCGCCGCCGGCGCAACCCGCGCCTCCGCGGCACCTCGGGATGGC
>JAHBWF010000221.1 GCA_019637105.1 Labilithrix sp. | reverse complement strand
GCACGCGCGGCACGAGCGTGCCGCGTGCGTCAAGTCGTCGAGGTCGGCGTTCGCAGGCACGTAGGCGAGGGAAGCGGACGATTTCGGGGCGCGCATCGGCACGGAAGGACCTTTTGTTCGGCGCGATCACCCGAAAGCAGGAACGAGACCACGCCTCGCCGCGTGGGGGCGCGCCCACACGAGCCCCGCACGGGGTGGCGCTGGCGAGAGCTCGCGCCCGCGCGAGCTATCACCTCGTGAGCTTCGTCTGGAGCGTGATCGCCCTCCGATCAGCTTGCGACGGGACACCCGCGCTTCGCGCCGTCCGCGCGCAAGCGGAGCGTTCCCCTCGCCGCCGCCGGAGCTCGGTGCGTCTTCGAGGGATCGTGACGTGGGCGGCAGCACGTCTCGCCCTCGCCGTGACGGCCTCCGGGTCGAGCGTCGTTGACGTATGCCCGCCGACTACGAGATCTTAGCCGGAGCGGAACCGACGCCGAGGGGGTCCGTTGCATCCGGCGGAGCTCGGCTTCGATCATCCTCGACGAACCAACCCACGCGCGACGGAGCTCCGAGCCTCGCGGAGGTGCGGGACATGCTGACCTTCTCGAGAGGCGCCACGATGAGACGATCGCTGCTCGCGGCGTGCGTCCTCGCCGGATGCGGAGGGAAGCCGCCTGCGGAGGCTCCGCATCCGGGTCCGTCCGCGCAGGTCGAGGCCGCGGCGGCTCCGGACCCCGAGGTGCACGTTCGCTTCGCGCACGTCGCGCCGGAGCGCTTCCGCGCCGAGTATCGGCTCCGGGCTCCCGCGGCGGCGCTCGCTTTCCGTCGAAGCCCTCCACGCGTCCGCGAGCGCTGGCGCGCCGAAGGCGCTCGCATCGTTCGATCGGGCGACGTCGACTTCGTCGTCATGAGCCCGCCGGCGTCATCGCTCGCGATCGACATCGAGGTCGACGCCGTCGAGCCGGACAAGGAGTACCGCTTCGCCTTCCCGTACAGCGATCACGGCGTACTCGCGTACACCGGCCACCTCGCGGTCGGCCCGGCACGCTGCGTCGACGCCGCGTGCACACGGCTGGAGTCGGAGAGAGAGGCGCCGCTCTCGGGGACGATCGCCCTCGTTCCCGGTCCTGACGAGGAGGTCGTTCCCCGCGACGCGATCCTCCCGATGGCCACGGACGGCACCTATGTCTACTTCGGTCCGCAGACGCCGACGGAGACGCCGGACTTCATCGGCGTCGTGGATCCCGGCTTCCCTCCCTGGCTGAAGGCTCGGCTGGACGGGCTCCTCCCGAAGCTCTTCGCGTTCTACCGCGAGGCGCTGGGCCCACGCTCCAAGCCGAGGTTCTACGTCACCTTCGAGAGGCGCGAGGGCGCGCGCACGATCGCGGGTGGGGTGGTCCCGCCGGGCGTCATCCAGTTCGGAGTCGCGCTCGGGAGCGAGTATCTCGGCGGAAAGGACGACGTGCTGGCGGCCGAGATCGATCGGCTCGTCGCGCACGAGGTCGCGCATCTCTGGAACACCGATCGCTACAATCACACGGGGGCGCGCGGGACCGCCTGGCTGTACGAGGGCGCGGCCGACGCGTTCGCCTATCGGCTGCTCCGCGCGATCGGCCGCATCGACGACGCCACCTATCACGGGTACCTCTCGCAGGCCGCGTCGCTCTGCGCGATCGCGCTCTCCGGCGGGGAGCCGCTCCACGCTCTCGCTCGTCCGGGATACAATCGAGCCTTCTACGATTGTGGCTCGACGATCGCGCTCGTCAGCGAAGCGGCGCTCAAGCTGAGCTCACCTTCGGCGAAGCAGGATCTCTTCACGTTGTGGCGCGCGGTCTTCTCGAAGACCAACGCGGAGGGCGAGTACGATCCAGAGCTGTACCTCGCCGTCCTCGGCGGCTGGAGCGCGCGGACGCGGCCCGCGGTGGACGTCATCCGGAGGTTGACGAACGATCCGCAGCCCGACATCGGCGCGGAGCTCCCGCGCCTCCTCGCGGACTTCGGGATCGACGCTCGACCGAGCGCCTCGCTCCCGCCGGACTACGAGGTTCGCGTGTCGCCGGCCGCGGTCCGGGCGCTCCTTCCGGCCGTTTGCGTCGAGGGGCTCGCGATCGACGGGAATCGCAGCGTCCGTCCCGTCGTGAAGACGGAGGGCGCGTGCGGTGCGCAGAAAGATGACGTCTTCGAGTCGATCGAGGGCGTCGATCTCGCGAAGCGCGGCGCGACCGCCTTCGATGCGGGCTACGCAGCTTGCACGAAGCGCCGTGCGATCACGGTGGGCCGCAGAGGCAAGCCGAGCGTGACGATCCCATGCGCGGAGAGCCCGCGGCCAAGGCCGCCGTTCATCCAGGTGACGAAGACACCGTGAGTGCCTCCTTCATCCTTCATGGCCGCCCGGTCTTCCGGGCCATCCTGGCGGAGAGCAAGGGATTCGAACCCTTGGTACCCTTGCGGGCACACCTGATTTCGAATCAGGCACCTTCGGCCACTCGGTCAGCTCTCCACTCGCCACGCTCGTTCATCGGGCAAGCGATGTCAAGCCTGGGGAAAAGCGCGCGGTTGGGTTCGCGACGATTTCGCGCGGGGCGGCTCGTTGGCGCGGCCTCGGCGGCGCCGCCGGCGGTCACATCGGCGCGGCGCCGCCGGACGGGGGCGTCAGGACCTCTCCGGGACGGCCGACCTGGCGGTCATCCTCGCCGTCCATGACGACGCGCTCGCCGTTCAGGTCCTCGATGTCGATCACGAGCTCGACGGCGACCTTCGCCTGCGCGTACGTGCGGAGCCCCACGTCGAAGCCGATGACCGCCGCCGCGGTCGAGCGCGAGGCCGGCACCCACGGCTCCAGGACGGGATCGGGCTCGCTCGAGCGGTTCTGGATGTTGAAGGTGCGGTTGTAGAGCGCTGCGCCGCCGAAGGCGCCGGCCTCGTCGGGCGGACGCCGGGCGAGGGCCATCGCGATCGTGAGGTCGACCGCGAGCTCGGTCATGTCGTCGGGCGTGATGATCCCCTCGACGCGCCCCTTCGGCGGGAGGACGACGAACCGATCGATGCCCGAGAAGTTCGGGAGGATCTCGTCCTGGCGGACCGCGGTGAAGCCGGGCACGTAGCGGACGAACTCGTTCCACGGATCGATGAGGAGCTCGACGGTGTGCTGCCGGTCTTCGAGGTTCGAGAGCGTGTAGCGGATGGTCACGCGCGAGTCGCCGGTGACGTGGAAGGGCCGGCGCGGATAGGGATCCTGCGCGCCGCTCGGACGCTCCTCGTCCCTCGGGCGCCGGTACGGCAGGCGGACCTCGCGCCCGACTTGGTAGATCTGCTCCTGCCCGTCGTCGTAGGTGGGCGCCGTCGTCTCGAGCATGCCGAGCACGACCGGCGGCAACACCTCGCGCTCGTCCTCACCGGCGCAGGCGCTCGCGGCCGCCCCGAGGACGGCGAGACCGACGACGGCGCGGGCGGCGCGGCGCGCGGCGTCCGACGCTCCGAGGAGGCTCGCCCGACGTCGACCACCGATCGACTCCGCTCCGTGAGTGCGCATCCGCATCTCCTCCGTCCTCGAGACTAGCCGAGCCGCGCGCGGCTCGCGACGCGTCTCGTCCGGCGGCGGCGATCGCCGGCAGCGCACCTCATCCGACGTCGTCCGCGTCGAGCACCCGGTACAGCCCCTGCCGGCTCACGCCGAGGCTGCGCGCGGCGCGCAGCTTGTTCCCGTCGGCGCTCGCGATGGCGCGGCCCACGAGCGCGCGGAGCTCGGCTTTGTGCCGGGCGCGGAGCTCCGCGAGCGTGGTCTCGCGCAGCGCGGGCTCGCCGTCGCCGTGGCGTCGCACGCGGTGCGCGCCGGTGCGCGCCAGGCGGCTCGAGTCGATGGCGGCCGCGAGCTCTTCGCGCCCGATGACCACGCCCTCGACCATCGTCGCGGCGACGCGGAGGACGTTGGCGAGCTCGCGCACGTTGCCGGGCCACGGGTGCTCGGTGAGCAGCGTGAGCGCGGGGATGTCGAGGCGATGCTCCCTCGTCGCCGGATCGCGCGCGAGCAGCGCCCGCGCGATCGCCGGGAGGTCCTCGGGCCGTTCACGGAGCGCCGGGATCCGGACGGTGATCGCGGCGAGGCGGTAGAACAGGTCCTCGCGGAACGTCCCCGCGG
Source organism: Labilithrix sp. (assembly GCA_019637105.1). Taxonomy (GTDB): domain Bacteria; phylum Myxococcota_A; class Polyangia; order Polyangiales; family Polyangiaceae; genus Labilithrix. Next base: position 7,618 of record JAHBWF010000221.1, on the reverse strand, counting down.
CGACCATCTCGACGAGGTCGCGGTGCGTCGCCGCGATGACGCGCACGTCCACGCGGCGCGTGCGCGTGCCGCCCACCGCGCGGATCTGGCCGTCCTCGAGGACGCGCAGGAGCTTCGTCTGCATCGCGGGGCTCATCTCGCCGACCTCGTCGAGGAAGAGCGTGCCGCCTTCGCACTCGGCGAAGAGGCCGGGACGCGAGCGCTCGGCGCCGGTGAAGGCGCCGCGCTCGTGCCCGAAGAGCTCCGCCTCGAGCAGCGGATGCGGGATCGCCCCGCAGTTGACGGCCAACAGCGGCGCCTTCTGCCGCGGCGAGAGCCGGTGGACGAACCGCGCGAAGAGCTCCTTGCCCGACCCGGTCTCGCCCGTGAGCACGAGGCTCGCGTTCGAGCGCGCGGCCCGCGCGACGGTCGCGAGCGCGCGCATCAGACCCGGGGAGGCGCCCGCGATGCCGATCTCCTCCTTCGCGCGGAGCACCTCGTCGCCCACGGCGAGCTCGACCTCGGCGCGCTTCGTCTGACGGAGCGCGGCGGTGCGCTGCTCGACCTGGCGGAGCGTCCGGAGCAGCGTCTTCTTGTACGCGGGGGGCGCGCGATCGACGAGGCGCGCGCGCAAGGTCACGAGCGCGTTGCGGGCGAGCTGCCCGATGGGCTCGGGCTCGGTGACGAGGCCGGCGAACGCCTCGTGCTCGAGGCGCGCGGCCGCGCCGCCCATCGCGCAGGCCGCGGCGCCGAGCCAGCGCAAGAGCCACGACTCGGGCGCGCCGGCCCGCGCCGCGATCGCCAGCGCCTGCGCCGCGTGCGCGCGCGTCCCGCCGCGCGCGGCGTGCGAGGTCATCCCGATCGCGATCCGCTCGGCCTCACCGTGACGTCCGCGCGCGAGGTAGCCGAGGGCACGGACGCGCTCGAGCGCGAAGCGGAGCGGCGGACCGAGCCCCTCGATCGCGAGGCCCTCGTCCACGAGCGCGAGCACACTCTCGGTCCGGGCGCCCGTGGCGAGCGCGATCGTCGCGCGGAGCGTGAGGAGCTGAGCCCGCTGCCACCCGGCCTTGAGCTCGGCGTGGTCCGTGCGCTCGAGCAACGCGCGCGCCTCGTCGTAGGCGCCGAGATCGACGAGCGTGAGCAGCCGCGCCGACGTCAAGGACCACTCGGCGGAGGGCGCCGGCGACGATCGCGGCAGCCTCGCCGCGCGATCGAGCAGCGCCAGCGCGGCGTCGTAACGACCCGCCGCGCGGTGCGCCATCGCTGCATTGTAAAATACACGCATCGCGCGGGCGCGCGAGAGCGACTCCACCGGCGCGGGGATCCCGGGGTGCGCGGGCGAGACGAGCATGTCGAACGTCTCGCGCGCGCGCTCGTCGTCGCCGACGCGCGAGAGGAGGAGCGCGTAGTCCGACAGCACCGTCGCCTGCGTGCGCGGATCGGCCGCGCGCTCCGCGAGGTGACGCGCGCGCGACGCGTGACGGAGCCCCGCGACGTAGTCGCCGCGCGCCCGCTCGATCTCGGCGAGGGCCAGCTCGGCGAGCGCCGTCTCGCGGCGGGAGCCGGCCGCGCGCGCGACCCGGATCGCCTCGAGGGCGAGGCGCTCGGCCTCGGCGGCGCGATCGTCGTAGAGCATCGCGAGCGCGAGGACGCGACGCGCCGCCGCCCGCGCGGACTCGGCGGCGCGCGACGGGCCGTCGGCGTCGGTCTTCGCGCGCGAGGACTCCGCCGAACGGAGCGCGTCCTCGGCGAGCGCGCACGCGCGCGGAAAATCGCCCGCGTCGAGCGCCTCGAGCGCCTGTTCGAGCGTCGATCGGGTGGGAGACATCGAGTGTCCGAAAATGTGACACTCCCCGCGCGGCCCAGTCAAACCGGACGTCCGCCGGCGGAGGCGCTCGACCCTCGACGGCCCTGCTCGACGCGCGCGAGGCCGGCCGCGCGAGAGGACGACGCGGTGTGCGAGTTGCACGCCGCGAGACGCGCGGCACCTTCGCCCGCGTCCAAGGTGAACCATGAGCACGTACAGCGATTACGCGACCCCCAACCCGATCGCGGCCTCGGAGTCCGCTCCCGCCTATCGCGAAGGCCCGATCGCGCGGCGCATCGAGCGACGGACGGCGAAGCTGCCCTCGGACCTCTTCCTCTTCGCCGCCGGAGCGGCGGTCGTGGCTTCGCTCGTCTTCGAGGTCATGGGCCGAGCTCGCGGGCGGAGGCATCGAGTCCTCGGGCGGTTCATGGAGCCGAGAGAGTCCGCGCCGCTCGCGAGCTTCATCGGCATGTGGGTGCCGTCGCTCCTCTTGTTCGGCGTCTACAACAAGATCGTCAAGGTCATGGGCTCGGACAAGAGCGAGCACGCTTGAGGCTTCGCGGAGCGTCGAGCGCTCGCGTTTGCCGGACCGCAAACGCGAGCGCGGCGCTCGAGGCGCGCTGACCCGCTCGCGCTCTCGCGAGAGTGACGCGCTCACCCCCCCTCGGCGTGAACGCTCGAACACGACCCGACGATCGTCGAGCCCTCGCTCCTCGCCCGAGCGTCCCGGCGAGATGGCACCTCCGATGCGAGCCCTGCTTCGGTCGGAGTCCTGGTCATGCGTTGCCATCCGCGTCACATCCTCGAGCGCCGCGTGGGGGCGCTCGCCGCGCTCTCGCGGACCTCGGCGATCGTGCCGCGCGGTGCGGACACGCCGCCTCCGCCGCAGGCCACGCTCCATGACGCTCGGTCACGCGCGACGCCGCGAGGCCGCTTCTCTGGAGATAGGCCATGAACCGCTTTCACCTCGCCATCTTGCTGAGCCCCGTCGTCTTCTCCGCGTTCGCGATCGCGGCGTCGTGCAGCGCCAACAGCGACGACGACCCGCTCAAGCCGGGCACGGGCCGCTACTACCAGCCGAAGGACGGCGGGGACCCGGACGCCGAGGCCGTCATCCCGGAGGGCGGCAGCTTCGACGTGCAGCGCCCGGACATCGAGATGCCGAAGGAGATCACGACGGTGTCGCAGGCCGTCCAGGTGCTCCTCACGTCGTACGATCTGGAGGTCAAGGAGGCCGAGTTCGGCAAGACGCACGGCAACGGACCGCCGATCAAGGCTTACGCGGGAGATCTCATTCAGGACGTGAAGAACTCGCGCGGGCGGCTCAGGGGCCTCATCGCGGCGAAGGACGTGACGCCCACGCGCACCGGCATGACCGACCGGATGAAGTTCGAGAGCCAGGCCTCGATCAGCCACCTGTCGAACATCTTCCCGGCCATGTTCAACAGCGTCTTCGTCAACCGGCGCATCGACGCGGCGAACGCCCTCTTGCGGGCGATCGACTCTCAGCTCGCGCCGGTCATGGAAGAGGACGACGACTTCAAGAAGGAGCTCACCACCGTGCGCGCGGAGCTCGAGCGCCGGCTCGAGCGCGCCGAGACCGTGAGGGCCGGCCAGGCCGCGGGGACCGCCGACGGGATGTTCCCGACGCCCGAGGACCCGATCCCGCCGCAAGCGCCGCAAGCGCCGCAGCGGCCGCAAGAGCCGAGCGCGCCGGAGGAGGAGCCGCCGGCCGCGGACGCGGGGCCCTGAACGCGAGGACGCCACGCTCGGGCGCTCGGGCGCGCGGGCCCGGCGTGGCGTCACGTACGAGCGCGCGCGGCTCGCTCGTCAGGCCGTCGCGTCGTCGCTGCCGCTCTCGTCGTCCTCGAGCGCCGCGCCGTGGCACTTCTTGAACTTCTCGCCGCTGCCGCACGGGCAGAGGTCGTTGCGGCTGATCTTCGGCGTCTCGCGCTTCACCGGCGCGACCCGCGCCTGCGGCCGCGGCGGCGGCTGGCTCCGGCCTGCGCCCTCGCCGTCTCCCTCCGCCACCTCGCCGCCGTGGCGAAGCTGCATCGACTGCGCCGCGCGCTGATGGCGCTCGTAGTCCTCGCGCTCGAGCCGCTCGATGTCGGTCTCCTTCTGGAGCTTCACGCGCATCAGCTTCGTGACGACGTTCGAGGTCGTCGACGCCATCATGTTGACGAAGATGTCGAAGCCCTCCTTCTTGTACTCCTGCTTCGGGTCGCGCTGGCCGTAGCCGCGGAGACCGATGCCGTCGCGGAGGTGCTCCATGTTCGTGAGGTGCTCGACGTACTGCTTGTCGATGTCCTCGAGGTAGAAGTGCCGGAACACGCGGAGGAGCAGCTCCGTGCCCATCTCCTTCTCGCGCTCCTCGAGCGCCTCGAGCGCCTGCGTGTAGAGCAGGTGCGCGAGGTCGGACAGATCGTGGATGTTCTCGTAGTCCCGCGGCTTGGCGCCGAAGTGCTCGATGAACGCGCCGCGGATGCCCTTCCAGTCCCAGTCCTCCGGCGGCTTGTTCTGCGGGCAGCTCTCCTCGACGACGGCGCCGATGATGCTGTCGACGAGATCGAGCAGGCGCTCGCGCTGCTGCGTGAGGCTCGCCGGGATCTCCTCCATCAGGCGCTCGTAGAACGCCTGCGGGTCCTTGCCCTCCTTCTCCTTGAAGTCGAGCCGGTAACCCCAGAACTGGTAGATGTCGTTCCGGAGCTGCTCCATGTCGTAGATCTCCTTCACGTCGGAGATCGACTTCGGCCGCTTCACCTCTTCGCCCGGCTGGGGCATCGGCGTGCCGAAGTGCAGGAGCATGTCCGTGACGGCCTGCTTCACCTCGTCCCGCAGGCGGTCGAGCGTCTCGATCGTGCGGACCTTGCCGGTGGGCTTGCCGTCGTCGCCGAGGACCTCCGGCGTGTAGATGCCGAGCAGGAGCTGCTGACGGATCTTGTAGACCGTCTTGCGCTGCTCGTTCATGACGTCGTCGTACTCGAGCAGGTTCTTGCGGATGTCGAAGTTGCGCCCCTCGACCTTGCGCTGCGCGTCCTGGATGCTCTTCGAGACCCACGGGTGCTCGATGGGCTCGTCGTCGGGCATGCCCATCTTCTCCATCAGCGACTTGACGCGGTCGCCGGCGAAGATGCGCATCAGATCGTCCTCGAGCGAGAGGTAGAAGCGGCTCGAGCCCGGGTCGCCCTGCCGGCCGGCGCGGCCGCGGAGCTGGTTGTCGATGCGGCGTGACTCGTGCCGCTCGGTGCCGACGATGTGGAGACCGCCCGCCTCGCGGACCTCGTCGCCCTCCTTCTTGCAGCTCTTCTCGTACTTCTGGACGACCTTCTCGAACTCCTCGACCTCGGCGTCCGGATCGCGACCTTGCTCCTTGAACTCGAGCTTCGCGAGCATCTCGGCGTTGCCCCCGAGGATGATGTCGGTGCCGCGACCGGCCATGTTCGTCGAGACGGTGATCGCGCCCTTGCGGCCGGCCTGGGCGACGACGAACGCCTCCTTCTCGTGCTGCTTGGCGTTGAGGACGGCGTGCGGGATCCCCTTCTTCTTCAGGATCTTCGCGATGGCGTTCGACTTCTCGACGCTGGTCGTGCCGACGAGCACCGGGCGCCCCTTCTCGTGCGCGTCGAGGATCTCGTTGGTGACCGCGGTGAACTTCTCGCGCTCGGTCTTGTAGACGAGGTCCTGCTCGTCGACGCGCTGGATGACCTTGTTCGTCGGGATCGTGACGACGTTCAGCTTGTACGTCTTGTGGAACTCCTCGGCCTCGGTGTCGGCCGTCCCGGTCATCCCCGACAGCTTCTTGTAGATGCGGAAGAGGTTCTGGAACGTGATGGTGGCCATCGTCCGCGTCTCTTCCTGGATGTTCACGTGCTCCTTGGCCTCGACGGCCTGGTGGAGCCCGTCGGACCAACGGCGGCCCGGCAGGACGCGGCCCGTGAACTCGTCGATGATGAGGACCTTGCCGTCGTCCGTGACGAGGTAGTTCACGTCGCGCTTGTAGAGCGTGTGCGCGCGGAGGCACTGGTTCAGGATGTGGAGCGACTCGAGGTTGACCGGATCGTACAGGTTCGAGATCGCCATCAGCTTCTGCGCGGCGTCGACGCCGTCGTCGGTCAGCGAGACGGAGTGGCCCTTCTCGTCGACGACGTAGTGCTCGTCCTTGCGGAGGCGCGGGATGACGTCGTTGATCGACTTGTACTTCTGGCTCGACGCCTCGGCCTGCCCGCTGATGATGAGCGGCGTACGCGCCTCGTCGATGAGGATGGAGTCGACCTCGTCGACGATCGCGTAGTTGAGCTCGCGCTGCGCGTAGTCGAGCGCGCTGAACTTCATGTTGTCGCGCAGGTAGTCGAAGCCGAACTCGTTGTTCTGGCCGTACGTGATGTCGCACTTGTACGCCGCGCGCTTCTCGCGATCGCCCTGCTGGTTGACGACGACGCCGGTGGAGAGGCCGAGGAAGCCGTAGAGCTTGCCCATCCACTCGGAGTCGCGGCGCGCGAGGTAGTCGTTGACCGTGACGACGTGGACGCCCTTGCCCTCGAGCGCGTTCAGGTAGCACGCGAGCGTCGCCACGAGCGTCTTGCCCTCGCCCGTGCGCATCTCGGCGATCATGCCCTTGTGGAGCACCATGCCGCCGATGAGCTGCACGTCGTAGTGACGCATCTTGAGCGCCCGCTTGCCGCCCTCGCGGCACGTCGCGAACGCCTCGACGAGGATGTCGTCGAGCGTGGCGCCGTTGTCGAGCTTCTCCTTCATCTCGAAGGTCTTCGCCTTGAGCTCGTGATCCTTCAGCTTCGCCATCGCGGGCTCGAGCTTGTTGATCTCCTCGACGAGCGGCTTGAGCTTCTTGATCTCGCGCTCGTGGGAGGTGCCGAGGATCTTCTTGAGTGCCCAGGTCAGCATGACGGCGACAAACCTCGAATTCAGCGCGGGCGGGAGGCCCTGATCTGCAGATGGGTGGAGCGCGAGCTCCGAGAGGCGGAGCGTCGAGAGACGGGGCGAGGCCCCATTAATCGAGAGCGGAACGCGAGTGGCGAAGCTAGTAATCCTGCGGCGCGAGCGCAAACCTTGCCGCCCGAGGGATCCCTTACGTCGGGTGACCTTCGCGCGCGAGGACGGTCGGCGGGGGAGCCGTGGGCGGCCCAGGCTAGCACAGCTCGATCGTCGGTCCGCCGGCGGGGTCCCCGTTCGGGACGAGCGACTCGCGGAGCCGCCCGAACGAACGATCCCTTTGATTTCATTGAAATCTGCGGCTCGTCCGGTGGGGCGGCCCAGGGCGGCGGCGCGAACCGACGCGACGCGACCGGCGGCCTCGTTCCCCTAAGGAGGGAAGATGACGGACCATTCCCGTGTCGTCGCCGCCGCGGCCGGCTCGGGCCGAGCTCGGCGCGGGCGACGCTCTCGAGAGCGCCGACCGCAGAGGTCTTCTCGTGCGTGCTCGACCGTCGGCGATGCCGGTGACGGGCGCCGCGCGAAACGCCGCACGCCGACCGCGCTCTTCCGCATCGGCGCGACGGCGCCGTGAGAAGACGAGGGCCCGAGCGCGACCTCGCGAGGGGGCTCGAGCCTCCCGAGGCTGCGAGGAACGCGGACGTCAGCGGTTCACGAGGCGGGTCTTCGCCGCGACGGCGGCGGCGTACGCGCCATCGACGTGACGCGCGGCCGTCGCCATGGCGTGTTGCACGGCGGGCTCCTGCCCGACCGGGCTCTTCATCACCGCCATCCCACCGAAGAGAGCGCCGATGCAGCCGCACACGACGACCGGCCAGCGCCAACGGACGGCGCGCCGCGACGGCGCCGTGACGCCGGCGGGCGCGGCGACGGCGGGCG
>JAHBWF010000220.1 GCA_019637105.1 Labilithrix sp. | reverse complement strand
GCGGGACGGTCGCGGCGCCGCCGCGCGTGGTGCCGGTCGCCGCGGCGTCGCCGGTCCCCGAGGGGCCGAAGACCGGCACGATCCGTTTCCCGGCGCTCGACGTGATGACCGTCGTCGTGGACGGCGAGCATCACCGCCTGCGCGACCGCACCTTGACGCTCGCCTGCGGGCGCCACCGCGTGCGCGCCGGGCTCAACCTCGAGCGGACGGTCGACGTGCCGTGCGGCGGCTCGGTCCTATTCTGAGCGAGGCGCCTCGCTCGGCGGCCCGAGCGACGGCGGCGGGAGCGAGCTGCCCGGCAACCCGAGCGACGGATCGACGGCGCCCATGTTGCGGAAGCCGTCGCACGACTTCTTCACGCCGATGAAGTACGGGATCGACCGCACCGTCATCTTGAGCCAGGCGACGACCTTGCGGAGCAGCGAAGGCTCGAGGTGGACGGGGACCTCCCGCGCGACCTCGGCGAGATCGACGTAGTACGTCGTCACGCTCCCGAGCCCCTCGAGCTCCTCCTTCGCTTCACGCCCGAACTTCGCGAAGGCGTCGGCCTTCCGGAAGACCGGCTCGCTCATCAGCGCGTACTCGGCGATCGGCACGGAGTTCTTGAGGAGCCGGTGAACGAAGATGACGTCGACGCCCGCGAGCTCGGTGTAGCGCTTCACCTTCTGGAAGGCGACGTCTCCCACGTGGCCGACGAACTTGAGCTTGAGCTGGCCCGCCTGCATGCAGCTGTCGCAGTTGCAGACGCGGTCCGTCTCGAGCTCGAGCCGCCTGGCCAGGAACGCGCGGCGGATCGACGCGACGAGGTCGGCGAAGGCCGCGACCTCGTCCCGCTTCTTTCCTTCGGGCGCGAGCGTGTAGAAGAACGCCGCGTCGCCTTCGAGCTTGGCGAGCTTGAGCCGAGGCTCCGCGCCGTCGATCACCGCCTCGAGGAGCTGGGCGACGACGTACTGCGCGTGGGCGAGGTTGATCCGGTGCACGCGCATGAACTTCGTGTACCCGCCGATGTCGGCGATCACGAGGAGCGCGCGCTGGGCCATGCGACGAGTCTACTGAACTGCAGCGCAGAAGCGGAGCCGGAACCGCCGGCCCGGCGCCGCCCGCGGCCCGAGGATCAGAGGTGGTCGCGCGCGATGTCGGCCCACGTGCCCGTCGGCTCGAGCTCGAGGTACCGCTTCCAGTGAACGCGCGCGCGCGCCTTGTCGGCGAGCGCCTCGTACGCCATCGCGAGGTTGAAGTGCGCGTCGGCGAAGCGCGAGTCCGTCTTGATGGCGGCCTCGAAGTAGGTGACCGCCCGAGAAGCGTAGCCGCGCTCGAGCATCACGTAGCCGAGGTTGTAGTGGGCCTCGGGCTGGCGCTCGTCGATCTCGAGCGCCTTGCGGTAGAGCTGCTCGGCGCCCGCCTCGTCTCCGCGCCGGAACCGGATGTTGCCGAGGTTCGTGTAGGCAATGGCGAGCTGCGGATCGAGCTCGGTGGCCTTCTTGTAGAGGGCCTCGGCCTCGTCGAAGGTCGCCGGGTCCTCGTCGAGCGCGCTCGCGCGCATGTACAGATCGTACGCGGAGCGGGCGCGCGTCCCGTTCGGCTCGTGCCGGAGGACGCGGACGATGTCGCCGCGGAGGGTCTCGACGCGGAAGTCGAGCACCATCTGGCCGCTGACCGGCTCGTACACGCCGTCCTCCGCCTGGACGACGACCTTGCGGCCGTCCGAGACGATGCGCAGCTCCTGGAGCGGGCGCGTGACGCGGGGCAGGGCGCGGCGGAGCGCTCCGATGGCCTGGACGACGTCCTTGAGGCGCACGCGCTGCTCCAGCAGGCCGTGGGTCGCGCGGAGCGCGATGAGGTCCTGGAACGTGTACGCGCGCCGCCCGTTGCGCATCGCGCTCGGCGAGACGACGTGCGACTTGTCGAGGCTCCGGAGCCGCGTGACGGTCAGGCCGAGGAGCTTCGCGACCTCGCGCGGCGAGAAGACGTCCGTCACGGGCTCGCCCGTGCTCGGCGGCGGCAGCGAGGGCTCGCCGCCGGCGCGCGCGCTCGCGCCGTCCGCGCCGCCGTGGGGTCGCGTCGTAGGGCCTTCGGCGTGCTGGATACGCCCGCCCCCTGGGCCGAACGCGACGTGAATGACTTCGCCGCCCCGCTTGCCCTTGCCTCGGTGCTTCTTCGTTGTCGGCATGCCGTCGATGAGAGTCGTCATGGCAAGGTCCTCGTGACCTTCCGCCTCTCTATCAAAGGCGCCTGGACGTCGACGTCAATCCTCAACCCCTTCGGATCGTCACTGAAGTGCAGCTCGCACGCGACACGACCGAGCAGCGCGGGCGCGCGGCTCTGCGCTTCGCGGTGCGCGGAACGGAGCGCGTGGACGTGAGCGTGGACGTCTTTTTTCGCGATCGCGAGGAGCTCTGCACGGTCTTCCAACGAGGTTTCCACAGGAAGCTCGAGGATCAGGCTCGTCGTGCCGTACCAGGCGCGCCCGCCGCCGCGCTCGTCCCGCGCCGCGCCCTCGCTCATCGTGTCCGCGGACTCGAACAGCTCACGCCATCGGCCCTCGACGGTGCGCACCATGTCGCCGCGACGCTCGACGAGCTTCGGCGTGCGCGCCTTCGCGAGGGACGGACCTCGTCGCGTAACCACGATCGGATCGTCGCAAACCGGGCTCGTCCGGCGCAACGTTGCTGCGACGATTTGATCGCGCGCCGCGCGGCGGGCTCAGGGCGCCGCGAGGAGCTGGCGCGGCGGAGCCTCGAGCGGCACCGTGATCTGCTCGACGTGGATGCCTTGCGGCGTGGACTCGATCCACGTCGCGTGAGCGACCGTCGGGTGCTCGGCGCCGCCGTACGTCGGCGGCGTCGCGAGGCCGTCGGGCGCCTCTCCGATGCTCCCCACGTTGACGACCTGGACGCCGCCGATCGAGCGGTGGAAGGGCGTGTGGCTCATCCCGCAGACGACGACGTCCCCGCAGTCGTCGCCGAGGAGCGCGTCGATCTCCTCGTCGGACATGTCGAACGAGAGCGCCTCGTCCGGGTGGAGGGGCGAGCCGTGCACGAGGACGAGCTCCCCGCCGTCCTCGAGCGGGACGCGCTGATGCGTCGGGAGGCGCTTGATGCGCTCGAGCACGAGGTCCCCGAGCTCCGCGCGGACGCTCTTCATCCGATCGAGCATCAGCCGCTCGTGCTCGCTCCGCGGGTGGAGCGAGCTCGGGTCGAGGGTCGCCAGCGCTTTGTCGGACACGCCCTGCACCATCACGGCGCCGGCGGCGGAGAGGCGGCGCCACGTCTCGAGCGGCTCCCTCCCCGGGAACACGATGTCGCCGGCGACGAGCAGCTTGTGGAAGGAGCGCCTCTCGGCCGTGGCGAGGACCGCCCGGAGAGCGTCGAGGTTGCCGTGGATGTCGGAGACGCAGAGGAGGAGCATCGTTGAGGCTCGATTACAGGGAGTCTAGGTCGATCCGGAGGGGCGCGCATCCTAGCGACGATCGACGCGTCGCGCGAGCGGTCGCGCTCGATCGCGGTCGCGGCCTCAAACGGCGCCGCGGAGCTCGCGGACGAGCTCGCGCACGCCGGCGAGGCGCTCGGCGTGCGTCGCGCCGCGCTCGATCCGGCGGACGATCTCCGAGCCGACGACGACGCCGTCGGCGCTCTCCGCGGCGACGCGCGCGCGCGCGTGCGAGTCGATGCCGAAGCCCACGACCGTCGGCCGCTTGGTCGCAGAGCGGACGCGCGCGGCCTCGGCGCTGGCGCGCGCGAGCACCGCGGACGCGCCCGCGCCTCCGGTGATGCCGGTCATCGACACGTAGTAGACGAAGGGCACGGGGAAGCGCTCGCCGAGCGCCCCGATCCGCGCGACGCGCTCGGGGAGGGTCGTCGGCGCGACGAGGGGCACGAGCCCGAGCCCGTGGCTCGCCGCCGCCGCCCGGAGCGGCATCGACTCGTCGACGGGCAGATCGACGACGAGCAGCGCGTCGACGCCGGCCGCCGCGACGGCGCGCGCGGCCTCCTCCTCGCCGCGCACGAAGAGGGGGTTGTAGTAGCCGAAGAGCACGATCGGCACGTCGGAGCGCGCGCGCACGGCGCTCGCGACGCGCAGGGTCTCCGCGAGGCCGCCGCCTCGACCGAGCGCGCGCTGGCTCGCGCGCGCGATGGCGGCGCCGTCGGCCGACGGATCGCTGAACGGGCAGCCCAGCTCGAGGACGTCGGCGCCCTCCTCGGCGCAGGCGAGCGCGAGATCGATCGAGGCGTCGCCGTCGGGATCGCCGACGCAGAGGTACGTGACGAGCGTCTTCCTCCGCTCGGCGGCGCGTCGCGCGAACGCGTCCTCGATGCGACCCATCAGGAGCCTCCTCGCTCTTCGGGCGGCAGGAGCCGTCCGAGCAGCGTCTCGAGGTCCTTGTCGCCGCGGCCGGAGAGGCAGAGCACGATCGTCGCGGGGCGGCCGACGTCGCGCGCGACCTCGTCGGCGATGGCGCCGAGCTTGGCGAAGGGGTGCGACGTCTCGAGCGCGGGGAGGATGCCCTCGGTCCGCGTGACCAGCGACGCGGCCGCGAGGGCCTCGTCGTCGGTCGCGGAGACGTAGCGCGCGCGCCCGGACGTCTTCAGCCACGCGTGCTCCGGGCCGACGCCGGGGTAGTCGAGGCCCGCGCTGATCGAGTGCGCCTCCTGGATCTGTCCGCCGTCGTCGCAGAGGACGTAGCTCTTCGAGCCGTGGAGGACGCCGACGCGCCCGGCCGTCAGCGTCGCCGCGTGCCGGCCGCTCGCGACGCCGTGCCCCGCGGCCTCGACGCCGTAGAGCCGCACGTCGTCCGCGGAGAGGAAGCCGCGGAAGAGGCCGATCGCGTTCGAGCCGCCGCCGACGCACGCGACGGCCGCGTCGGGGAGGCGGCCGGTGCGCTCGAGGATCTGCGCGCGAGCCTCCTCGCCGATGACGGACTGGAACCGGGCGACGAGCTCGGGGTAGGGGTGCGGGCCTGCGGCGCTCCCGATGCAGTAGTGCGTCGTGGCGACGTTGGTGACCCAGTCGCGGAGCGCCTCGTTCATCGCGTCCTTCAGCGTGCGCGATCCGGAGTCGACCGGGACGACCTTCGCGCCGAGGAGCCGCATGCGCCCGACGTTCGGCGCCTGGCGGCGGACGTCCTCGGCGCCCATGTAGATTTCGCACGGCAGGCCGAAGAGCGCGCACGCGGTCGCGGTCGCGACCCCGTGCTGTCCGGCGCCGGTCTCCGCGATGATCCGCGTCTTGCCCATCTTCCGGGCGAGGAGGACCTGCCCGAGGGCGTTGTTGATCTTGTGCGCGCCGGTGTGACACAGGTCCTCGCGCTTCAAGAAGAGGCGGAGGAGCGTCTTGCGATCGGGATCGATCGCCCGGGCGAGGCGGGACGCCTCCGAGAGCGGCGTCGGGCGGCCGACGTAGTCGGCGAGGAGCGTCCGGAGCTCGGCCTCGAACTCCTCCGTGGCGGCGATCTCCCGTGTCGCCGCGGTGAGCTCGTCCAGCGCCGGGATGAGGGTCTCGGAGACGAACCGGCCGCCGAACGGGCCGTACCATCCGGGCTCTTGGGCGGGGGACACCACGGCCATCAGGCTACCACCATCCCACGATGACGCGACGCGCGACGCGGCGGTGCCTTTCAGGGTTGCTCTGCCGCAGCCCGAGTTCGTCTCACGGGCGGATCACGACGTTTCAACGGTCGCGGCCTACATCGGACGGCCGTTAGCGTGCCTCGCGAAATGGAGCCCAACATGAACGAAGAGCTCTGGCGTGTGCAGCTTGGGACGGGGGAGATCCGGATGATGACGCTCGAGGGGCTCGATCGAGCCTTCGACGAGGGGCTCATCGACGCCCGTGTCCCCGTGCTCGCGCCAGGTGCATCGACATGGACGACGCTCGGCGAGGCCGCCGGGCTCGACGACTGCCCGACGGAGCAGGCGCCCAGCTTGTCGCCGGTCGCGCTCGGCGCGCCGAGCTCGACGGCGACGGCGTCGCTCGAGCCCGAGGGGCAGCCGCTCGACCTCGATTTGCCGGAGGAGCTCGAGCTCGCACCGCGCCGTCGCGGCGTGCTCGCCGCCGGCGGCATCGGCGCGCTCGCGGTGGCGGGCGCGCTCGCGTTCGTCGTGTCCAGGCTCGGCGGCGCGACGACGGACATCGACGTGAAGGCGACGACCGCCGTCGAGGCGCCGGCCGCCGCCGTCGAGGCGCTCCCGCAGCCGGCGGAGCCCGCGCCCGAGGGGAAGCGCGAGCTCAGCGACTGGCAGAAGCGCATGCTCCTCGACGCCGACAAGGCGCGCGAGGTCAAGACGCGCGCGAAGAACCAGGAGAAGGCGCAGAAGGTCGAGCGCAAGACCAAGCGCGTGAAGAGCAGCCCCGGCCTCCTGAACGGCGGAGACAAGTTCGATCCGCTCAACGGCGCGCTGTAACCCGAGCAGGGAACCGCGCGGCTCGTCGGCGCCTCGCGCGCGCCGAGCCGCCGAGCGCGCGTTCCGGCGCGCCCGAGCCGCCGAGCGCGTTTCCAGCGCGCCGTGCCGCCGAGCGGGGCGCTGAATCGGCCGGTCGGACGCGGCGCCGCGCGTCCGACCGACGCCCCTCCGCGCCGCGTGCCCGATGCGGGCCGTCGCCGCATGCGCCGCGCCCGGCGCTGGCGCATGTTCGAGGGGATGACGGAGCGTCAGTACGTCGAGACCGATCTCCCCGTGCGCCTCGATCGGCTCCCGTGGAGTCGCTGGCACTGGCGCGTCGTGATCGCCCTCGGCGTCACCTGGCTGCTCGACGGGCTCGAGGTCACGCTGGTCGGCGCCGTCGCGGCGGTGCTCCGAGAGCCGGAGACGCTCCACCTCACGGAGGGCGAGATCGGCGCGTCGGTGAGCGCGTACCTCGCCGGCGCGGTGCTCGGGGCGCTCTTCTTCGGCCGCCTCACGGACAAGCTCGGGCGGAAGAAGCTCTTCTTCGTGACGCTCGCGGTGTACCTGAGCGCGTCGTTCTTCACGGCGTTCACCAACGGCTTCGTGTCGTTCGCGGTGCTCCGCTTCGTCACGGGCGCCGGGATCGGCGGCGAGTACGCGGCGATCAACGCCGCGATCGACGAGCTCATCCCGGCGCGGGTGCGCGGCCGCGCGGACCTCGGGATCAACGGCACCTACTGGCTCGGCGCCGCGCTCGGCGCGCTCGGCACCATCGTCCTGCTCGACCCGAACGTCCTGCCGCGCTGGCTCGGCTGGCGCGTGTGCTTCGGGCTCGGCGCGAGCCTGGGGCTCGTCATCCTGTTCACGCGCCGCCACCTGCCGGAGAGCCCCCGCTGGCTCATCATGCACGGGCGGGTGGAGGAGGCCGAGCGCGTCGTGAGCGGGATCGAGGAGAAGATCCGCGAGGAGGGCCGCGCGATCGATCCGCCCGAGCGCCTCGTGACCGTCGACACCAACGCGGACACGAGCTGGGGCCGCATCCTCCGCGTCCTGTTCATCCACCACCGGCGGCGCGCGATCCTCGGTCTCGTCCTCATGGTGGCCCAGGCCTTCGCCTACAACGGCGTGTTCTTCACGTATCCCCTCGTGCTCGGGCGCTTCTACGAGGTCCCCGCGGACGACATCGGGCTCTACCTGTTGCCGTTCGCGTTCGGCAACCTCTTCGGTCCGCTCGTGCTCGGCCCGCTGTTCGACCACATCGGGCGGCGCGCGATGATCGCGACGACGTACGGCCTCACGGGCGTGTTGCTCGCGCTCACCGGCCTCGCGTTCGCGTACGGCGCCGTCGGCTCGGCGCAGCTGACGGCGATGTGGTGCCTCGTCTTCTTCTTCGCGTCCGCCGCGGCGAGCTCGGCGTACCTGACCGTCAGCGAGCTGTTCCCCGTCGAGCTCCGCGGGATGGCGATCGCCGTGTTCTACGCGGCCGGGACCGGCGCCGGCGGCGTGCTCGCGCCCGCGCTCTTCGGCGTCCTCGTCGGGACCGGCAGCCGCGTCGAGGTGCTCCACGGCTACCTGCTCGGCGCGGGCCTCATGGTGTTCGCGGCGTTGATCGCGCTGTTCCTCGCGCTGCCCGCGGAGAAGCGATCGCTCGAGGAGATCGCCGTCATGGCGGACGTGCGGCGCGACCGATCGTAGCGCCGAGTCGCTCAGCCGCGTTTCGGACGGCGCCGAGCGCGCGCCGCGTCGCGCTTCGGCGGCTTTCTGGCGGCGGCCTTCGGCGTCCGCCCGGCGTTCGCGTTCATGGCCTTGGTGGTCGTGACCTTGGCGTTCGCGTTCGCGACCTTCGTTGGCCGTCCAGCGTTCGCGGCCGTGGCCTTGGTCGTCGCGACGTCGGCGTTCGCGACCTTGGCGTTCGTGTTCGCGTTGGCGTTCGCGACCTTCGTTGGCCGTCCCGCGTTCGCGGTCGTGGCCTTGGCGTTCGCGACGTGGGCGTTCATCTTCGCCTTCGCGACCTTCGGTGTCCGTCCAGCGTTCGCGGTCGCCGGTTGGTCCGCGGCGTTGGCCGTCGCGCGCGCATTCTCCGCCGCGACCTTGGCGGACGCGCGCTTGCTGCCGCGCGCCGCGGCGTTCATCGCGGCGTCGAGCACGGCGGCCGGCGGAGCCGCGCCGTGCTCCGTCGCGTCGGTGGCGGGTTGCTCGGGAGCGGCCTCGACGACGAGCGCCCCGCGCGTCCCTCGCAGGTCGGCGAGGGCGTCTCGCCGATCGACCTCGAGGAGCGCCGCCCAGGCGTGCTTGCAGGCATCGACTCCGAACGAGCGCGACGGGCAGGTGCACGCGACGACGAGGCGCCCGCCCTCCGCGCGCAGGTGGACGTCGTGCGTCCGCTTGGATCGGACGCGCGCGTGGACGCGCGTGGAGCCGGACGTGGTGAGCTCGACGCCGCGAGCGTGGCACGCGAACCCCTGCACGATGGCGTGCGGCGCGAACGCGTGACCGGCGCGTCGGGCGATGGACGTGGACACGGCGGCGGGAGGCGACGGGACGGACGGTGAGGAGGGTGCGAGCATGAGCACGGTGGATAGCCAGGGCTATGCCACCCAGCGACACGAACGATTTCGAGCCGATCCACACCCTGGCACCTGGCACGGGCCACCCGGGGCCGGCACCGGGCCGGCGGAAATGTCCCGTGCCCGAGTCCTTGCGGACTCGGGACACTAGCGGCAGGTCGACGAGCAGCGCTGCTCGTGGATCTCTCGGCCCTTGGGCACGACGAACGCGAGGCTCGCCAGGGCGGGGGCCTCGCCGCTGCAGGCCGTGGTCGTGGTCCTCAGCCAGAGCTCCTCGCCGCGTTTGAAGAGGGCGGGGGGCTCGCCGGCGTGGGTGTCGAACGCGTAGGCGACGACGTCGCTCGTCGTGAAATCGATAGGCGCGTCCGCGGCCGGAGCGCGAGCGTCCGCCGCCGACGCGCGGAGCTGTCTCTCCGCGACGCAGAAGGCGTCGGTCAGCTCCTCGAGCGTCGTGAACCGCCCGGCCACCGGCGCCGCGAGCGACATGCGGTGCGCGTAGCCGAGCGGGCACGTGACCTCGATCGGCTCGATGCCCGCGGGCGAGAGGCCGCTGACGGCGGGCGTGCACGCGGCCTCGCTCGCCGGCGAACGCGGCGCGTCCTCGTCAGGAGCGCCGGCTTGCTCCTCGCTCCGGACGACGGCGCTCTCCGTCTCCGCGCTGCAGGCCACCGACGCGGCGATCGCGAGCGTCGCGCAGATCCGTTTCGGAGCGAGGCGGCCCAACCACGGCCGCAGGCGGGCGATCATCGAGGGCGGATGGAGGTCGAGCAACGCGCATACCCGCCCGATTCGCGAGTGTTGTCGCGGACGGGAGGTCCGCGGGGCAGGACTTCGATGTCAGGGGGGTGGAGCCGACGCGGCGGCGCGTACGGCTGAGCTCGCGGCGAGGAGCCCGTCCGGGACGGCGCCCGCGCCGCGGTGACGGGCGGCCGATGACGTCGCCCCACGAGCCCGGGCGAAGAGCCCGTCCGGGACGGCGCCCGCCGCGGTGAGAGGGCGGCCGATGACGTCACCCACGAGCCCGCGGCGAGGAGCCCGTCCGGGACGGCGTCCGCGCCGCGCGAGATTCCATCGCGCGGTCGCGTTCCCCGGACGCCCGAAGCGTCGGCCCGCACGCGCGCCCGCGCGGTCATGCCCGCTCTCGTCCTCCGCGCCGTCGCTCGCTCCGCGCCCGCGCGGTCATGCCCGCTCTCGTCCTCCGCGCCGTCGCCCGAGGAAACGTCGGGCGAAGGACGCTAAGCGTGAACGACGGCCTCGAGGTTGTGCCCGTCCGGATCGAGCACGAACGCGCCGTAGTAGTTCGGGTGGTACTCCGCGCGGAGCCCGGGCGCTCCGTTGTCGCGGCCGCCGGCGGCGAGGGCGGCGGCGTGGAACGCGTCGACCTCGGCGCGATCCTTGGCGACCAGGCAGACGTGGACGGGCGTGATCGTCCGGATCTGCTCGGGCCTCTGGTAGCTCGTCGTGCCCGAGGTGATCCAGAGCTCCGGCTTGCCGTCTCGTCCGAAGCCGCACGACGGGCCGAACTCCATGACGAGCGAGATGCCGAGGGGCTCGAGCGCCTTCGCGTAGAAGGCCTTCGACCGCGCGCTGTCGGTGACGTTGATTCCGATGTGATCGAGGATGGGCATGAAAGGCCTCGCTCTTCGCGGTGGGGGAGCGGCCGAACTCTACACGAGAAGCGGCCCCGACGAGCCCGGCGGCCGTGCCTCGACCCTCACCCGCCGCGGCCCCCGGCGGTTGCGCGGAGGAGCGTCGTGGAAGAAGGTCCGCGGCCGGGCGTTCTCCGGACATGCGCTCCGCCGTCCTCGCCGCGACGTTGACCGCGCTCGGCTTCCTCACGGCGCTGTTCGCCGTCGCGGCGCGGCTCCGTGGACGCGGCCGACCTCCTCGGGATCTCCCGGCGCCGGCGTCCTTCGCGCGGTGGTCGGCGGCGGGCCTCTCGGACGGCCCGACGTCGCGACGCTGGCTCCTCGGCGACGACGGCGTCGACGAGGCCACGCGCGTCGGGCTCGCGACGGCGTGGCAGGAGGCCGCCCGCTCGGCGCACCGCACGGTCGCCGTGTCCACGCGGCGCGCGCTCGATCTCGTCACGCTCGCCGCGCCCCCGGAGCTCGTGGCGTCGGCGCACGAGGACGCGCTCGGTCGGATCCGCCGCGCGAAGGTCTGCTTCGCGCTCGCGCGCGGCATCGACGGGCGAGGCCCGCTCCCCGGGGCCTCGATCGCGCCGCGCCGCGCGCTCCCCGGTCCGCGCTCCGCGGCGCTCGCCTGCCTCGCGCGCGAGGTCGTCGTCGAGTCGGCGCTCGCGGACGGCGTCGCCGCGTGCGTGAACGCGAAGCTGGCGCGCCGGACGACCGATCCGTCCATTCGCGCGGCGCTCGCGGAGATCGCCGCCGCGGAGGCTCGCCACGCGAGTCACGCCTGGGAGATCGTGGCGTGGTGCCTCGCGGAGGGCGGGGCGCCGGTGGCGCACGCGCTCGCGACGCTGGTCCTCCAGCCGGACCCGCCGCCTCGCGACGTGCCGCGAGAGGCGCTCGACGGCGGATGGGAGCGGTGGGGGATCGCGGGCGCCGCGCTCGAGCGGCAGGAGCACCGCCGCGTGATCCACGCCGCCGCGCGTCAGCTCGGCGCGATCGTGCGCGAGGCGCCCGAGAGCAAGCTCGCCGCCTGATCCTCGGCGACGAGCGCGCGGCGGGCGCCGTTGCGTTCGCGGAGGTGCGAGCGCGAGCCGGGGACGTCCGCCCGCGCGTCGGCGGGAGCCTTCGTCGCGGCGATGTCGCGAGGCCGTCGCCGTCGGATCGAGCGCGCTCTCAGGCGTCGGCTTTG
>JAHBWF010000022.1 GCA_019637105.1 Labilithrix sp. | reverse complement strand
TGCGACGCCATCGCCGACACGCCGGCCGACGCCGCGCGCGACGCCGCGCGGCGCGAGGCGCCGGTCCTCTTCCTCGCCGGCGGCGTCGTCGCGCTCGCGATCGTCGTCGCCATCGCGCTCAAGGTCGCCCTCGTGTCCGCCACGTCCGACGCGACCGCCCGCATCCAGGCCTCCACCCAAGCCGCCGCGCCCGGCGCGAAGGGCAAGTAGCCGCTCATGTGGGCGTGGATCCTCGCCGTCGTCGTCGTCATCGCCGCCTGGGCGGCGGGCTGGCTCTTCGAGCTCGCGCTCTGGATACGGATCGCGATCACCGTCGGCGCCGTCCTGTTCGTCGTGGGCTACTACGTCGTCCAGCGGCTCCGCGCGAAGGCCGCGGCGCGCGCGCTCGAGCGCGAGCTGATGAAGCAGGCGGAGCAGCAGGCCGCCAACGCGCGGCCGGATCGCCGCGCCGAGATCAACGAGCTCCACGCCCAGTTCAAGAAGGGCCTCGCCGCGCTCAAGACCTCGCGGCTCGGCGCGGGCAGCGGCGAGAGCGCCCTCTACGCGCTGCCCTGGTACATGATCGTCGGGCCACCGGGCGCCGGAAAGACGACGGCGATCCGCCACTCGGGCCTCGACTTCCCGATCCCCGACGCCACCGGCGCGCTCCGCGGCGTGGGCGGGACGAAGAACTGCGACTGGTGGTTCACGAACGAGGCCATCATCCTCGACACCGCCGGCCGCTTCGCGACCCAGGTGGACGACCACGAGGAGTGGACCGCCTTCCTCGACATGCTCCGGCGCTACCGCTCGAAGACGCCGGTGAACGGCGTCCTCGTCGCGATCAGCATCGCCGACGTGATCGGGCTCACCGAGGAGCAGGTCGAGGCGACGGCGAGGACGCTCCGCTCGCGCGTCGACGAGGTGATGACGCGCCTCCAGATGGTGGTGCCGGTCTACGTCGTCTTCACGAAGGTCGACCTCATCGCCGGCTTCGTCGAGACCTTCGAGGACCTCAAGAAGAGCGAGCGCGCTCAGATCTGGGGCGTCACCTTCCCGCTCGACCAGAAGAACCTCGAGCCCGCGAAGGCGTTCGAGGCCGAGTTCGATCTCCTGCTCGAGGCCCTCCACGGCAACGCGCTCCGCCGCCTGGCGTCGGCGCGAGGGCAGCGCCAGCGCGCGCGCGTCCAGCAGTTCCCGCTCGAGATGCGCGCCGTGAAGGGCGCGCTCGCGGAGTTCGTCGGCGCGCTCCTCCGGAAGAACAACTTCCAGGAGACGCCGCTCTTCCGCGGCGCCTACTTCACGAGCGGCACCCAGGAGGGCCTCCCGCTCGATCGCGTCATGGGCGGCATGGTCCGCGCGTTCGGCCTCCGGATGACGGCGCCGGATGCCGGACCGCGCGCCGACGCGAAGAGCTACTTCCTCACGGATCTCTTTCGCCGCGTCATCTTCCCCGATCGCTTCGTCGCCGCGCGGACGCGCGGCGAGGCGCGGCGCCAGCTCCTCACGCGCGTCGGGATCGGCGTCGGCGCGGCCGCCCTCGCCGGCCTCATCGCGGTCCCGGCCGTCACGAGCTACCTGAAGAACCGAGAGCTCGTCCGGACGACGTCGGCCGTCGCCCAGGCGGCGGAGCAGGTCGACTGGAACGCGAGCGGGCCCGTCACGGACAAGCTCGCGCGCGTCGAGCCCCTGCGCGCGCGCCTCCACGAGCTCGAGGCGTGGCGCCAGGACGGCCCCCCCGTGGGCTACCGCTGGGGGATGTACACCGGCAGCTCGCTCTACGCTCCGCTGCGCGACGAGTACGTCTCGATCATGCAGCGCGCGCTCCTCCGCCCGGTCAAGGGCACGCTCGAGGACCGCCTGCGCTCGATCGAGGCGGACCCGAAGCGGAGCCCCGACGAGTTCAACCGGCGCTACGACGACCTCAAGAAGTACCTGATGCTCACGGAGCGCGAGCACCTCGACGTCGAGTGGGCGGCGCCGCGCATCGCGCGTCTCTGGGCGGAGCTCACGCACGTCACGTCGCCCGAGGACGAGGCCGTCCTCCAGTTGAACGTCGAGGAGTACCTCCGCCTCGTCAAGACGTACGGCGTGGCGCCGGCCCAGCGCGACGAGCGGCTCGTCTCGTACGTCCGCTCCGAGCTCCTCCGCACCCCGCAGATCGGACGCCTCTACGAGACGCTCGTCCGCGACACCAACACGGAGATCGCCCCGATCCGCCGCGAGACCATCTTCTACGGCTCGGTGGCGGAGTTCGTGAGCTCGAAGAAGGGCGTCAAGGTCGACGGCGCCTACACGAAGCTCGGCTGGGCGAAGATCCGTCGCCTGCTCGACGAGGAGCGCACGAAGCTCACGTCCGAAGGCTGGGTCCTCGGGACGGAGGAGCGCATCCCCGACGAGCAGATCAACAAGGAGGTGTCCGCCCTCCGTCAGATCTACTTCGACCGCTACCGCGACGCGTGGCGCGAGTTCCTCGGAGATCTCGTCGTCGCGCGCCCCGTGAACGCCGAGGGCTCGCTCGAAGAGCTGCTCGCGCTGAGCGAGCCGGAGTGGCCTTACCTCCGCCTCGCGCGCATCCTCGCCGACAACGTGGAGCTCGAGGTGAGCGACGCCGAAGCCGGACGCGGCTCTCTGCTCGAGCAAGCCGCCGGCAAGGCGAAGGAGGCCGCGAAGCAGAAGCTCCTCGGTCAACCCGTGACGCTCGACGCCGGCGCGCTGCTCGACCGCGACAAGCCCGCCTCGCCCGTCGAGCTCGCGTTCAAGCCGATCGTCACCTTCGGGATGCCCGCCGCCGCGGTCCCCGGCGCGCCGCCGCCTCCGCCGACGGGCCTCAGCCAGTATCAGGCGATCCTCCGTAAGCTCATCGGCGTCCTCACCGATCTGAAGGACGCCAAGGCCGCGCCCGATCCGAAGGCGCTGACCGGCGAGTTCGAGCAGGCCTACCGCGCCACGACCGCGCTGCTCGCCGATCAAGACGCGTTCACGCGCCCGCTGATGTCGCCGCTCCTGCTCGATCCGGTCGCCTTCTCGTGGGCGAGCGTGCTGCACGACGCGGGCGGCGCCGCCGGCGGTCTCTGGGAGATGAGCGCCTGGAAGACGTGGTCGACGAAGCTCGAGGGCAACTACCCGTTCGTGGACAACGCGCCGACCGACGCGAAGATCGAGGACTTCACGGAGTTCTTCAAGCCGGAGAAGGGACAGCTCTGGGCGTTCTACGACCAGAGCCTGAAGGGCTCGCTCGAGCGGCAAGGGAACGAGTTCGTCCCGACGCGCCGCTTCAAGGCGCAGGTCGCTTACACGAGCGAGTTCCTCACCTGCCTCCGCCGCTCCGCCAAGATCACCGACGCCACCTTCGGCGCCGACCCGAAGGCGCCCTCGGTCGAGCTCGAGGTGAACCTCCACTCGGTGAGCCCCGACGTCTCGGAGGTCACCATCGAGGTCGACGGCGTCGGCCGCACGTACACGAACACGCCCGAGGAGTGGCTCGCGGTCACGTGGCCCGCGAAGGACGCGAAGGCGCGCGGCGCCAAGGTGAAGGTCCGCGGCATCGCGGGGCTGAGCGAGGAGATCGTGCGCTCGGGCGACTTCGGTCTCTTCCACCTGCTCGACGCGGCGGACCTCAAGCCCGGCGTCGCGGCGCGCAAGGGCGCCGAGGTCCCCGTCGTCGTCGCGACCTGGAAGCTCAGGTCGCAGCCCGACTCGAACGTGAAGATCGACGTGAGGCCGCTCCGGTCCGAGTCGCCGCTCGCGCGCGGGTTCTTCGCCGGGCTCCGGTGCCCGCGCCTCATCACGCACGGGGATCGCTAGTGTTCGGTCTGCTCGGCAAGAAGGGCCGCACCGAGGTCGGCGCCGTCGCAGGGTTCGGGAAGATCCCGGCGCTCGGCGACTTCGTCCGCACCCCTTCGCCGAGCGACGAGATGATCGCCTTCGAGGCGTGGCTCACCCGCGCGATCGAGGCGGGCGAGGCCCGCGCTGGCTCCGCGTTCCGGGACGCCTTCGCGGCCGCGCCCCCGTACGCGTTCCTCTGGAGCGGCGCGATCGACAAGAAGCAGCGCGGGCTGCTCGCCGGCGTCATCCTGCCCAGCCACGACGCCGTCGGGCGGCGCTTCCCGCTCGTCGTCTGCGCGCCGCTCCCGGCGGCCGCCCTCGCCGCGCAGCCGCACGTGGCGCCGCTCGTCCTCCACGACTTCTTCCACCAGGCGGTCGTGACCGCGGAGCGCGCGGCGCGGATGCGCACGCAGGCCGAGCTCCACGCGCAGCTCTCGTCGCTCGCGGCGCCGTCGTTCGAGAGCGCCACCGCCTCGGTCGCCCGCTACGCGTCGTGGGCGCGGGCGCAGCGCGCGGCCGACGTCTGGACGTCGCTCTTCGGCGCGGACGCCGAGCGCGCGGCGCGCTACGCGCTGTACCTCCTCGTCGAGGCGACCGCCGCCTACCGCGGCCAGGAGACGCCGCCGCTCTCGCTCGGGGTCCGCGCCCCGCTCGGGGGCGATCCCGGCGCCACGTCGACGATGTCGGCGATGTGGGTCGACCTCGTGCGGCAGGTCGCCGGCTGGAGGACCACCGTCCCGAGCGTCTTCGTCCCGCTCTCCGACGACGGTCCGCGCGCGCTGATCCAGCTCGGCGCCGAGGCCCCGCCGAGCGTCCTCGCCGACCTCTACGCGCCCTCCGCCGACAGCGCGAACGTCTGCGAGCTCACGCCGGCCGCGGACGCGCTCATGCCGTCCGTCTTCCCGTCGTCGGTCGGCCGCGCGATGGGCGACGCGGACGCGCCCATCGCCGACGTCATCCAGGCGCTCGGCCGCTGACCCGCGCGCCCTCAGTCGAGGCGCAGCGTGTCGACGACCCGGAGCAGCTCGCCGCTCAGCTCGGCGACGCTGTCGCCCTGGTGGACGATCTGCACGAGGACGATGCGGCGATCGTTGCGCGCGAGGAGCTCCAGGCTCGTGTTGACGTACGGCTGCTTCGCCGCCGGGACGCGCCGGCGAACGACGTAGGCGCGCGCCTGCGCGTTGTAGGTCGCCATCGGGATCCGCTGCTCGACGAGCTCGGCCCGCGACTCCTTCGCCGCGTCCTCGTAGCGCCCGATGACCTCGCGCCACGGCGCGTCGGGCAGGTCGGGCCACTCGTAGACCGCGAAGACGTACTCCTTCGGCGAGACGTACTGCACGTAGCGACGGCCGGGCTCGTTGCTGGCCTTGCGGAGCGTCCACTCGGCGGGGCGCGAGACGTGGACGCGACCGTTCAGGACGGAGACGCCGCGGTACTCGGGCTTCGGCGGCTCCGCGCGCAGGTCGAGCGGCGGGTACGGCCGCTCGAACAGATCGACGAGGTCGCTGCTCGCGCTGTCGTAGGCGTAGAACGTCTTGTTCTTCTCCGCGACGGACGAGATCCCGCCGCCGCAGGCGCTCGCGAGCGCCGCGACGATCGCCGCGAGGACCAGGGGCATGCGCCGCACGCGGCGACGGTAGCAGCCGGCCTCCGCGCCCGCCAAGAAAGGGGCCGCCTCCGCGCGGCGCTCAGCGGGACGAGAGGTGCTTCAGGACGCGCTCCTGGGGGAGCACCTTGTCGTAGATCGCGAGCTCGTCGAGCGTTCCGCGAAAGCCTCCCCACGAGAGCGTCGTGCCGTTGGCGACGCGCTCACCGACGCCGTTGCCGGTGAAGCCGCCCGCCGAGGTGATGCCGTCGACCACGAGGTGATCGAGGTGATCGACGTCCGAGTGGAAGACGACCACGTGGTGGAACGACGACGTCGACACGGGGTTCAGGTGCTGCGTGTAGAGGAAGATCACGCCGTCCGTCCACATCTCCGTGCGGAGCTGGAATTGCGCGCCTTCGGGCCTGAGGAAGAGCGTCCACCCCGTGCGGCCGCCTCCTCCCCCGGGGAACAGCATGTCTTCGGCGATGTCCGTGCCCGAGAAGTCGTCGAGCTTCACCCAGGCCTCCACCGTGAACGGGACGTCGCCGAGGAAGTCGACCGGCCCGGAGAGCGCGAGCCTGGCGTCGAGCGCGTCGAAGCGGAGCGCGCCGTCCGCGGAGCCGGCGAGCGCGCCCGGCGCGGCGCGCGTGGCGCCGGACGCCGGGTAGATCGCGCCGATCGCCGAGCCCGCGATCTCGTTCTTCGCCTCCGGCGTGGCGTCGGAGAGGCGGAAATAGGCGACGGGCCCGTCGCTCACGACCTCGTCGAAGTAAAGGTCCCGCCGCGGGGCGTCGGTCGACGCCTCGAACGGAGCGTCGCCGTCGCCGGCGTCCGTCCCGCCGCCCTCGTCGACGAGGGACGACGCGTCTCCCTCCGTCGCCGGGCCGCCGAGGCCGCTCGTGTCGACGAAGAGCGTGCACGCGCCCGCCCCGCAGCCGAGCGCGAGCGCGACGGCGAGCACCCCGGCAGGCCGCCGGGCGCGAAGGATCGGGAGTGCGGCGCGCGTCAAAGCCCTCCCCAAGGATGTCGCCGACTCCGACCCTCCGTCAATGCGGTCGCGTCGCTCCGCGGCCTCGCTCCCGAAACGCCGTCGCGCCCTCGGGCGGCGAGCTCCGCCACGGCGGCTTCGCACCTATTTCGGCCGCGCGAGACGATTGGGGTAGAAGGAGCGTGTGCTGGCGCGCGCCGTCTTCGCGCTCTCTTCGATCGCTGCATGTGGGTGCGGCTCGTCCGACCTCGCCATCGCGGGGGCGCCGGCGGCCTCGCAGTACCTCCAGACCTTCGAGGGCGAGCCCTCCGGGGTCGATCTCGGCGAGGTGCGGCTCAAACCGGAGGTCTGCCGGGGGATCGACCTCGCGCCCGCCGGACGACCGCTCGACGCCGACGACTTCGTGGCGTTCGCGAAATCGCAGGGCGTCGAGACCCGCACGGTCCGCGCGCGGCACGACCTCGTCTTCGTCGACGTCCTCAACGCGGGGACCAAGGCGCCGGTCCGCTTCCGCGTGGCGATCCTCGGCAGCCCGGGGGCGGCCGGGAACGAGCTCCACACCGCGCTCCTCCAGCAGGGCCGAGGCACCTGGGGCCTCCAGCGAAGCAACCTCGCGGTCCTCGCCCCAATGACGTCACCGGAGGACGCGGTCGTGATGGCGAGCAAGCTTCGCCTCGCGTGCTGGGGCGTCTTCATGATCGCGGGCCACGACGACACGTTCGTCATCCCCGGCGGCTACACGGAGCTCTGATGGATCAGGACAAGCGACTCGGCTCGGCGGTTCGGTGGCTCTCGCTCGCGGCGCTCTTCGGCGTGGCGCTCACGCTCGCCTGCGCGGGCGCCAACGGAGATCCCGCGCCGGAGGCGCCGGAGGCCGGCGCGCCGGGCCTCGATCCGTGCGTCGAGGCAGGGGCGACGGAATGACGCGCCGCCTCGGTGGCCTCGCCCTCGGAGGCGCCGTCGCGATCGCGATCGCGGGCGCCCCGCGCGAGGCGTCCGCGCAGGCGCTCCCGCCTCCGGACCGGAGCGCGGCGTGGGAGACCGTCTCCACGGTGGCGATGGTCGTCGGCATGGGCTCGCAGGTGCTGATGCCGCGGCTCTACTGGTCCGACACCGAGGTGACGATCGGGTCGAAGGCGCGCTGGCACGCCTCCGTCCTCGGCTCGACGATGCTCCTGCTGACGACGGCCTTCTTCAACGAGCTCGTGGTGAAGCCGGAGATCACGAGCTACCGGCCCGGCTGCGGCGTCTCGAACGTCGGCGTGCCCGGCTGCACCACGTTCGGGATGCCGTCGACGCACACGTTCGTCGCCTTCTCCGCGCTGGGCCACGGGGGAGGCGTGTTCCTCGTCGACTCGCTCAAATGGAGCGAGGGCCGCGTGAGCGGGCTGGCGATCGCCGGCGACGTCGCGCTCCCGCTCGTCGCCGCCGGGCTGACCTACGCCGGGCGCGTCGCCGGGACGCCCTCGCAGGAGCACGGGGATCAGGCGCTGGTCGGCGCCGCCGTCGGCCTCGGCTTCGGCCTCCTCGCCGGCGGCGCCTACGCGCTCCTCCAGCGGCCCGAGTGCCCGTACGGCGCGGGCGTCATCTGCTGGTGACGGCGGCGCCCGCGAACCACCACGCGCCCGCGGCGGATCCGAGCGACCTCACGTGAGCGCGAAGCTCCGCGAGCTCGCGGCGCTGCCGTCCGACCCACGTAGTGGTCGTGAAGCGCGCGCCGACGCCGGTCGCGATCACGAGCTCGAGCGCCGCCTCGCTCCGACGCGCCGGCGGCGCGGTCGACTCGAGCTCGTCGACGATCATCGACGGCGCGAACGGGAGGCCGCCGCGAAGCTTCGCGCGCGGATCGAGCCGGCCGCGCGCCGTCGCGAACCAGCGCTCCCAGGCGAGCCGATCGCCGATCGGCTTGGAGACGGCGCGCGTCGGCGGCGGCGATCCGTCGGGCGGCGCGACGCCGGGCGTCCAGGGCACCTGGACCGTCTCACGGAGCCCCGCGCCGGTGAGGAGGTCGAGCGCCTCGGCGGCCGCCGGCGCGACGCCCTCGTCGGGTGAGTCGAGCAGCGCGATCAACGCGCTCGCCGCGTCGGGGTGACCGTGACGCGCGAGCGCGTCGATCGTGACGGCGTTCGGCGCGAGCGCGACGCCCTCGAGCAGGAGCGGGAGATCGTCCTGCCGACCGCTCAGCGCGAGGAGCCGGGTCGCCTGGACGATCCGCCCGGGGACGCGCGCGCGGAGCGTGTCGCGCAGGCGCTGGCGGACGTCGCCGTCGCCGCGGCGGAGGAGCGAGGCGCACGCGATCGCGAAGAGCTCGTCGTCCGGCTCGTCGTCGAGCAGGTTCGAGAGCACGGCCAGCGCCTTCGTCTTCGGCAGGGCGCGGCCCAACGCGGTCGCGAGGCGGCGCGTCAGCCCCGCGTCGGCCCGCGGCAGGACGCGCTCGGGAGCGTCGGCGGGCAACGAGCCGCGCGCGCCGAGCACGTCGATCGCGACCGCGACGAGCGCGGGGTTCGGCGCGTCGAGGAGCGGCGCGAGCTCGGCGTCGATCGCCGGGTTGGGCGCGAGGACGAAGCCCTCGGCGAACCCCGGGAGCTCCTCGGGCGCGCTCTGTTTCATCGTCGCGACCGCGACGTCCGCGGTGTCGGTGCCCTCGACGCAGCCCAGCACGAGCGCGACGGCGAACCCGCGCGACGGATCGGGCGCGGGGGCCTCGGCGTGGAAGAGCGTCACCGACGGGAGCGCCGCCTCGCCGAGCGCCGCGAACGCGTCGACGTTGTCGAGGAGCCGCTGCTCGAAGGGCGCCTGGTCGAGCCACGTCTCGGTGGGGATGGGCTTACGCAGCGAGCGGAGCGCGGCGACGTCCTCGAGGCAGTCCCTGGCGACGCGCCGGAGGATCTCGCCCTCCTCGGGCTCCGCGGCCACGGCGACGCTCCCGGCGGGGCCGGGGTCGGCGGCCGGCTCGGGCGGGGGCGCGGGCTTCGCCGACGCCGCGGCGCGGAGCTCCTCGATCGTCCGCGGCTTCGGCGGCGGCTTGGGTCGGGGCTTCGCGACGAGCGCCGGCGACGCCGGATCGAGCGAGAGCGGCGAGAGCGCCGGCGCTCGCGCGAGGGCGTGGAGCCGCGGGACGCCGACGCTCGCCTGGAACGGACGCGTCGCGCGCGCCTCGGCGTACGCGCCGCCCCGGAGATCGCCGCGCCGCGCGAGCATCAGGTCGACGACCTCCTCCGCCGAGCGGCTCACGCGCGCGTACGTCGCGTCGAGCGCCCCGATCGCGCGGAGGAGCGCCGGCTCCGGCGGCGACGCGGACGCCGCGAGCATGCGACGCGCCTCGGCGAGGACGCGCGCGCACTCGACGAGGCCGTCGTGGTGGGCCGGCGCCTCGAGGGTCGTGTCGAGCACCGCGTAGAGCGCGCCCACGGCGCGGGCGAGGCGATCGGCGACGCCCCTCCGATCGAAGGGCGCCGCGCTCTCGCGGAGCGTGACCGCGACCGCGTCGATCTCCGCGCGCGCCTCGCGGGCCGGCCCGTGCGCGGGGCTCGTCGCGAAGACGTTCATCCGTGCACCTCCCGCGCCAGAAGGACCGCGCCGCGCTCGGCCCCGTCCGAGTGGGCGGCGAGGATCGCGAGGTCCGACGGCGCGCACTCCGTCTGCCAGCCGACGCACGCGAGGACGACGAGCAGGGGCAAGGACGCCGCGCCGAGATCGCCCGTGACCATCAGCGGGGCGTCGTGGTGGAGGTCCTCCGCGAGCGACGACTGGATGCGCCCCGAAGCGTAGAGCCACTCGTCGACGCGGTGGCGCTCCCCGACGACGTCCGTGAGCGCCCAGCCGATCCGGGCCGCGCCGGCCGGCGCGATCGCGCGCTTCGCCGCGAGCGTCATCCCGAGCGCGTGGCAGGGCTCGGCCGCGCCGAACGGACGCGGCTCGTGCTCGGTGCCGACGCCGACGACGCTCGCGTGACGCGGGTCGGTCCCTGACCTCCGGCGCGACGCGAGGAGGACGAAGGCCGCGCCCTCGCCGGGGATGAAGCCGTTCTCGGCGCCGGGGCCGTGGAGCCGCCGCGCGCGGTCGAGCTCCTCGAGCCGGTCCGGATCGAAGTGGCTGTCGACGCCGCCGACGAGGACGGCCTCGTCGTCGCCTGCGGCGAGGCGCGCGGCCGCCTGCTCGATCGCGAACACGCCGGCGGCGCGGCCCTGCGAGACGACGCGCGAGCGCGCGAGATCGATCGCCGCGCCGGATCGCTCGGCGACGGCCGCGAGGAGCCTCCCCCCGCGCGGGTCGAGCGGATCGACCTCCGCGGGCAGCGCGAGCAAGACCGGGAGCGGCGGGGGCGCCTGACCGCGGGGCGCGAAGCGCCGGGACCAAGGCGCGGCCGCCTCCGCCAACGCCGGCGCGGCGAGCGCGACGAAGCGGTCGCGCCCCACGACGTCGTCGCCGATCGACGACACCGTCGCGAGCGCGATCGGCTCGCCGCCGCGATCGACGAAGCGCGACTCGCGCACGAACGACTTGCGCGCGCGGACGCTCATCGCGGCCGAGAGCGCCGACAGGCCGGTCGCGATCCGCGCGCCCACGCCGACCACGACGACGTCGCCGCGCGGGGTCATGCGATCCGCACCTCGTCGATGAGCTCGAGCTTCGCCGGAGCGGGGATCGAGACGCGCCAGGTGAGCTCGACGCGCCGCTCGCGCGCGTCGACGAGCACGGTGTCGAGGTGGCTGCCGTGCGTCCGGCGCTCGCCGGCGATGACGCTCGAGAAGCGCGGCGCGTCGGGCGGGAGCCGCACGCGCCAGAGACCGTCCTCCGTCGCCCCCGCGAGCTCGATCGGCTCGTCCGGGGAGAGCGGCGCCGGCGACCACTGATCGTGCGGGACGCAGACGTTGAAGCGCGCGTCGAAGTCGGCGGGGAGCAGCGGCATGCGCGTCTCGGTCCACGTCTCGTCGTACGTCCCGCCGAACGACGCCCGCGGCTGCCAGTGCCGGTGGATCGCGCCGAACGACGCGGGCACGTTCCCGCGCTCCCCGAGCGGCTTGCTCGGCAGCTCGAGCTGCGCCGCCGGCTGGTTCACGAGCTTCGCCGGATCGCGCGAGATCCCGCGGCCGACGTAGTTCCGCGGCTCGCCGAGCGGCTTGTCCGGCACGGACAGGTCGAGCCCGCCCCACGCGAGCTCGTAGACGATCGGCACGGGCGCGCGCAGCGGCATCGCCGGCCCCGGGACGAGCCCGCCGAGCATCCCGCGCTGCCAGACGCGGAGCCCGTGGGCGCGCACCGTCTTGGCGATCGGCCCCACGCGGAGCGAGACGTCGGCGTAGGTCGCCCCGACGCGCGGGTGCGCGTCCGCGATCAGCACGACGTCGGTGCCCGGCTTGAAGTCGAACACGTCGGACGGCACCTTGATGCTGCTCTTCGCCGGGTCGTCGCCGTTCGGGACGTCGACGGGGCGCGGCTCGGGCCCGTCGTCGTCGCGCTCGAGCGCGCCGCGCGGCGTCGCCCTGTAGGTGTACTTTACGATCACCACGAGGCGCTGCCGTCCGTCGCGGTCCTTCATCGGGAGCGCGAGGTGCTTGCCGTCGGTGCGGTTGGTGACGTTCATGCTCGGCTCGTCGCGCCGCGGGCCCTCACGAGCCGGGGCCCTCCTCGAAGCGCCGGAGCCACGCCTCGGTCGTCGACGCCGACCACGGCGCGTAGAAGTGGATCCCCTCCGCGGCGCGCACGGGGCGGACGCGCGCGTCGGCGCGGGCGTACGCGCGGGGGACGCGACGGCGGTTCACGTCGCCGGGGTCGGGCCGCTCGCCCGCCGTGAGGACGACGCCGCCTCCGCAGGGCTTCACGGCGACGAGCTCGTCGCCGGCGAGCGGCTCCTTCGCGCCGCCCCGGAGCTCCTCGACGAGCCCCGCCCCGAGGAACGTGAGCCAGCTCACCGTGCGCACGCGATCGTGGAACGCGCGCATCCACGTGGCGTGCTGCCCGACGTCGAAGCCCGGGTGACGCCGCGCGTGGGCGTAGACGGCGTCGCGCGTCTCGCCGTAGCGATCGAGCTCCCACGCGCCGT
Source organism: Labilithrix sp. (assembly GCA_019637105.1). GTDB lineage: Bacteria > Myxococcota_A > Polyangia > Polyangiales > Polyangiaceae > Labilithrix. The sequence continues at coordinate 51,456 of JAHBWF010000022.1, read as the reverse complement.
AGGCGAGGCCCGCCGCCCCCCAGCGGATCCGGAGGTCGCCCGCGACCGCGGTCGCGAGCGCGGCCAGCTCGTCGAGCGGCGTCGTCTCCGGCACGGTGACCGAGAGCATCGCGTCGGCGCGTAGGGCGCCGCCCTCCCCCGCCGCGGTCGTCGAGTAGAACCGGTACGACCACGGCGAGGCGACGTTCCGCTCGGCGCCGCCGTGGCACGCGACGCCGAACTTGTCGTAGTGCGCCGCGGTCATCGCGCTCGTCCCCGCGCGGGCGCGCGGATCCTCGAGCGCGGCGGCCTCGCCGTCGACGAGCTGCGCGGGGAACGAGGCGACGAGATCGAGCGCGCCGGCCGAGAAGGGCTCGACCTCGCCGTGGACCGAGCTCCACGCCCACCGCAACGACGCGCCGAGCGCCGCCAGGACGCGCTCGTTGGCCTGGGCGAGCCGGTCGACGTCCTCGGCGGCGAGGGCCTCGAGGTGGAAGGTGAAGCCGAGCGCCGCGTACGCCAGCGGCGCCCCGGCGGCGGCGCGCGCGATCGGGACGGGCTCGAGGGTCGGCGGGCGGATCGCGCTCATCGGCGTTCGGCGGTCGGGCTCCCTCGACGCGGAGCCGCGGGCCCGTTCTTCCTTAACAGAGCGCGCCCGCACGTCGCCCCCTTTCTTTGCGATGGATACAATGTATGACAGTATCCGACCTCTATGGAGTCTGGCCGGCCCATCCTCGCCGCCGTGGGTCTCTTCTTCGGGGGGCTCCTCGTCGGCTCGTCCCCCGGCGGGAGCCGCGACGGCACCGCGCACGCCGCGTCCACGCCGCCGCCCTCCGAGACGCCCGCGACGCCCGCGACGAGAGACGCGCGACGCGAGCGCGGGCCGATCGCCCCGGCGCTCCGGAAGACGAGCGCGATGAGCCGGCGCGACGCGAACGCCGACGTCGAGCCGCCCGGGTGGAGCTCCTCGCACGCGTCGGGCGCGAGCTGCTCGCTCCGGCCGAAGGGCCGCCTCGGCTACGCGGGCGCGTACGCCGACGAGGACGATCCCTTGGCCGGCCTGAGGTCGCCGGAGCTGCCCGTCCCGCGCAACCCGCACGTGCTCAAGTACATCCGCTACTTCACCGAGAGCCACGAGGGGCGCAAGACGTTCACCGAGGCGCTCCGCCGGAGCGGGCGCTTCCAGGAGATCTTCGCGAAGGCGTTCCGCGAGCGCGGCCTCCCGCAGGATCTCGTGGCGGTGGCGTTCATCGAGAGCGGCTTCTCGACCGAGGCCATCTCGACCGCCGGCGCCGCGGGCCTCTGGCAGTTCATGCCCGCGACGGGGCGCGCGTACGGCCTGGCGGTCGAGAGCACGCTCGACGAGCGCGTCAGCATCTGGCGGTCGACCGAGGCGGCCGCCCGTCACCTCTCCGACCTGTACGAGCGCTTCCGATCGTGGGAGCTCGCGCTGGCGGCGTACAACCTCGGGTTCGAAGGGCTGGATCGGCGCCTCGACGAGTACGAGACCGACGACTTCTGGACGCTCGCGGAGGCGCCGGGCGCGCTCCCGAAGGAGACCGCTCACTACGTCCCGAAGGTGCTCGCCGCGGCCGTCGTGTTCGCCAACCTCGACGAGTACGGCTTCACCGACGTCGAGCGCGCGCCGCCGATCGACGCCAGCGAGCTCGAGGTCGCGGGGGGGACGAGCCTCGCGATCGTCGCGCGCGCGGCGGGCACGAGCCTCCGCGTCCTCCGCGAGCTGAACCCGGAGCTGCTCGCCGACGTCGTGCCCGACCGCGGCGAACCGGCGACCGTCCACGTCCCGCGAGCCGGGCTCGCGCGCGCGCTCGCAATGCTGCCGAAGCTCGCCGCGGACGGCGACGAGCGCACCACGCAGGTGTCCGAGGACTTCGACTGGGGCAAGGACGACGTCCGCTCCGGGCGGTCCCGCCTCGAGCGCGCGTCGACGCGGACGCGCGAGGCGCGGAGCCTGCCCGGCCCGCGGCGGACGCGACGGCGCGCCGCGACCGAGGCGCCGAAGCTTCCCTCGCTCGCCGCGAGCGCGGCCACCGCGCCGGCGACGCGCCGAGCCGAGAGGCCCGCGACCGAGGAGCGGAGCACCGCGACCGAGGAGCGGAGCGCCGCGACCGAGCCGCCCGGCGCGGTCGACAAGGTCGACGAGATCGAGACGGCGCGCGTGCTCTACCGCGTCGTCGCGGGCGACTCGGTCCAGCAGATCGCGAGGACCGTCGGGCTGACGGTGGACCAGGTGCTGGCGCAGGCGCGCGTCACGTCGGCCGCCGACATCCGCGTCGGGACGCTCCTCGATCTGCGCGTCCCGACGCCCCGCGTGAAGGCTCCCCCGGCGTCGCGCTGAACGCGGTCAGGGCGTCGCGATCTCGACGCTCGCGATCGGCGCCACCACGCGGTGGAAGCGCGCGAGCGCGTTGATCAGCGCCGCCCGAGCCGGCTCGCGCGCGTGGTCGAACAGCGAGACCTTCGCGTAGAGCTCCGTCCGCGTCCGCGCGAACGATCCGTGCGGGTCCATCACGCCGCGCCCCGTGCGCCGCGCGTTCGGGTAGGTCAGCACGGCGCTCTGCCACGCCGAGAAGGTCGCCTCGAGCTCGGCGGCGACGTCGTCCATCCGTCCTCGCGCCAAGGCGACGCGCACGGTCGCGCCGCGCGGGCTCGACCGCGTGACGACGCGAAAGCCGGGATCGCTCCACGCCCCCGGGTAGACGGCGGGGTCGCCGAGCCAGCGGGCGAGGAGGTCCTCGCGCACGGAGAGCGGCGAGCCGTCGGTCGGCAGGCTGCCCACGACCGACAGCGTGCGCGCGGGGTGAGGGCGCCCCGAGGCCGCGAGGTGCTCGACGATGACGCGGACGAACCGCGGCGACATCCCGGCGACCTCGAGGCGAAACGCGTAGTCGGGCCCGAGCTCGTCCGGCGTCGGCGTCGCGCCCTCCCCCGTCGGGCCGGCGAGGAGCTTCGCGCGGCCGAGCTCGGGCGCGAAGTCGCTCCCGCCGGCGAGGCCTCGCTCGACGCAGTCGACGAGCGAGCCGATCGCCCACGGCGCGAGCGGGACCTCCGCCGGGCCCGCGAGCTTCACGGCGACGTCGAGCGTCTGGGGCTCGGCGCTGCCGCGGTAGGCGACGTCGAGGAGCACGCCGTCGAGGTGCGGGTGGATGGGCATCAGCAGCAACCGTTGCCCTTGGCGCAGTCTTCACCGCACGACTCGCACCCGACCTCGATGACCTTCGTGTCGCGGCTCGTGTGCTGGAAGTCCTCGAGCTTGCCCGGCTCGTACGTGTCGGTCGGCGCCTTCACCTCGATCGGCGAGTTGTTCAGCGTGCCCACCGGGAAGCGCGGCTTCGCGGACGGCGGATCCTTCTCGAGCCACGCGGCGCCGAACTTGGCCCAGGCCGAGAGGCTCGGGCTCTTCGGCGCGCCGCGCGTCGCCGCGTTCGTCGCCAGCACGCGGCGCGCGGCGTGGGCGCTCTTCCCCGTGCCGCGCGCCACCGCGGCGGCGATCGACTCGCTCGGCTTCGCGCTCGTGATCGTGTCGTCGCCTTGGATGCTCTCCGCGAGCTCGCTGCCGACGGGCTTCGTCTTCTCGAGCGTCTCGAAGAAGTAGTCGTTGAAGCTCCCCTCGCGGTCCTCCGGCTTGGTCCCGCAGTAGGCCTTCACCGACGCGCCGAACGCCTTGCAGGCGGCGTCCTTCGCCGAGAGCCCCAACGCCGGGGCGCCCGCCGAGACGATCGTGCCGATGCCCTTGTTGCCCGGCATCGCTCAGCCGTTGGAGTCGCTCATGTCGAGCGTGCGAACGAGGCCGCCGCCCTCGGCGGTGACGTCGGGGCTGGCCATGACGATCTCGCACATCCCCATGATCTTGCTGCTCATGACGCCGCCGGCGACGCCCGCCTGATCGCCGTTCGACAGCGCGCTCTTGCCCTTCGACGTCCAGATGGGCGTGCCCATCGCGAACGTCTTGGTCGCGTAGCCCGGCCCCATCGTCGCCGAGAGCGCGACGTTCGGGTACGGCACCGGGATGGGCGGCGCGGGCGGGGCCGGGGTCTTGCAGATGTCCGCCGGCGCGATCGCCGTGTGACCGGAGGACACGCTGGCGACCATCTTCATCTGGCTCACGAGGGGCATCGCGCGATCTCGCTGGTGCGGTCAGTTGAGGTGGAGCATCCGGCCGACGATCTTGTGCACCGCCGAGGCGCGGCTCGTGATCTGCTCGGCGACGGTCTCGACCATCCCGTACGCGCGGACGGCGATGCTCGCGGCCCCGCTCGCGACGGTGAACTCGTCCCTCGCGCGCACGCGCACGCGGCCCGCGCGGATGACGTACTCGTCGGCCTCCTCGATGCCGGGGGTCGGCGACGTCCTCAGGACGCCGAGGACCACCCAGCCGCGCTCCTCGCGCTGCGCGACCACGCGCTCGCCGCGCGCCACCGCGGTCGCGACCACCGACGGGTGCACCGACGGGTCGAGCGCGGCCGTCGCGTCGATCGCCCCGACGCGGATCCGGACGGAGCTCCCCTCGAGGACGAGCGCCTTCGCCGCGACCATCGCGGGGAGCGCCGCGGCGTGGCTCGCGGGCCCCGCCGCGCTCGGCTCCGCCTCGTTCGACCGATCCCGTCCCTCGCGCGCCGCGTTCGTCATGGCTTCTCCGACCAGCGTTCACGCTAGCACGGGCCCGCGGCCATGGAGGCCGCCGCGAGCACGTGGTCTCCGAACGGGCGACACAGAACGGTCTGGCGCGGGGGCGCCGGCGCCGATTACCTTGTTCCACGAATGTCCGAGCAGCTCTCCATCACGTGCGCCGGCCTCGAACGGACGCACGTCGTCGGAGGGACGATCGTCGAGGAGATCGGCGTCCCCACGACGGCGACCTTGAGCGTCGAGGCCGCGGAGCCGCTCGATCCCGACGCCCTGATCGGCGAGCGAGCCACGGTGACGCTCGACTCGGGCGGCGCGACGCGCCGCTTCACGCTCGTGGTCACCGACGTGCTCCACGCCGACGTCGGCACGAGCACCGAGGGCTACACCCTCGTGCTCGAGCACCCGATCGCGCTCCTCCGGCTGCGCCGCGATCACCGCACGTTCCTCGGCAAGAGCGTGCGCGAGATCGTCGAGGCCGTGCTCGCCCGCCTGTCGCTCACCGCCACGTGGAGCGCGGCGCGCGGCGGCGCGCCGAGGGACGTCTGCGTGCAGTACGGCGAGACGGACTTCGACTTCCTCGCGCGGCTGCTCGAGGAGGAAGGGATCTTCTGGCTCTGCCCGGACGACGCCGAGGCCCCGAAGCTCACGTTCGCGGACGCCCCGTCGGCGTTCACTGCGATCGAGGGCGACGAGGAGGTGCCGCTCACCGGCGAGGGCGAGGGCGTCGGCGTCCACGAGATCGCGTTCGAGCACGTCGTCACGACCGGCGCCGTCGCGCTCGCCGACTACGACTACGAGAAGCCCGGCGTCGATCTGACGGCGCGCGCGACGCTCGACGACTCCCCCGCCGGCGAGCTCTTCGAGTACCCGGGCCGCTACGCGACGCAGGGCGACGGCGCGGCGCTCGCGAAGATCCGCGCCGAGGAGATCGCCAGCACCAAGGTCCGCGTGACGGGCACGTCGAGCCGGGCGAGCCTCCGGGCGGGGTCGTGGTTCGAGCTCACGAGCGTCGAGGCGGGCGTGCCGACGGGCAAGCTCCTGGTCCGACGCGTCGAGCACGCGCCGAGCGAGCGCGCGACGGCCGGCGAGCGCTACCGCAACGCCTTCGTCGCCTCTCCCTTCGACCTCCCGTTCCGGCCACGCCGCGGGACGCCGCGGCCCGCGGTCGGCGGCGCCCTCGCGGCGACGGCCACCGGGCCGTCCGGCCAGGAGATCCACACCGACAAGCTCGGGCGGATGAAGGCGCTCTACGCGTTCGATCGCCTCGGCAAAGCGGACGACACGTCCTCGCACTGGATCCGCGTCGCGCAGCCCGCGATCGGCGGGTCGATGATGCTCGCGCGCGTCGGCTGGGAGATGGCGCTCCGGCACCTCGACGGAGACGCCGACCGCCCCGTCGCGGTCGCGCGGATGTACGACGGCGAGCACGTCCCCCCGGAGACGCTGCCCGCCGCCAAGACCAAGACGTCGTTCGAGACGCTCTCGAGCCCGAACGCCGAGAAGCGGAGCGCGATCACGATCGACGACAAGGCCGGCGAGATGCTCTTCGAGATCGAGGCGGCGAAGGACCTCGACGCGACGGTCCTCGCCGACGAGACCGAGACGATCGGCGCGGGAGACGTCCTCGCGGTCGGCAAGGACTCCACCGTGCTCGTCGGCGACGCGCAGAAGGTGACCGTCGAGAAGGACGACACCAGCAAGGCCGCGAAGGACGCGGGCGTGTCCGTCGCCGGCGATCGCAAGAAGACCGTCGGGAAGGACGAGACCGCCACGATCGAAGGGAGCATGTCGGCGCGGATCGACGGCGACGACGAGGAGAGCGTCGGTCAGGACCTGACGCTGAGCGCCGACGGGGAGCTGCTCGAGACGGTGAAGGGCAAACGCGACCTCACCGTCGGCGGCGCGGTGACCGCGAAGGCGAAGAAGGACTACACGATCTACGTCGCCGGCAAGTCGTCCGAGACCGTCGGCGCGGCGAAGACCGTCGCGTCGTCGGAGGGGACGATCACGGAGGCCGTCGGCGGCGACGTCAACCTCACCGTCGGCGGCGCCTGGGTCGAGACGGTCGACGGAGACCGCGTCTCGAGCGCAGCGGGCGACGTGGAGCGCACCGTCGGCGCGATCTCCGCGCTCACCGCGGCGGGGAAGCTCCAGCTCAAGGCGAAGACCATCAAGATCACCGTCTCCGCGGCGGCGACCTTCCTCGGCGCGGGCGGCGTCGTCAGCCTCACGCCCGCGTCGGTCGGCTTCGTGGGGACGATCACGCTCAAGGGATCGGGCGGCGTCGAGATCGCCGGCGCCCCGCAGATGGCAGGCTGACGCGCCCATGCCCCCCACCACCCTCACCGTCGACGGTCGCGCGCTCCCCGCCACGGAGGCCAGCGGGCACGAGGCCGTGGGCGAGCACTTCCGCGTCCGCGTGCGCGCGCGCGCGACCGAGGACGTCAAGGCCGTCGACCTCGTCGGGAAGGACTTCACGCTCAAGCTCGAGACGCGGGCCGGCGACGTGCTCGAGATCGCCGGCGTCGTCGTCGGCGCGGCGTCGACCTACCGCGGCGGCTCGGAGCTCCTCGACCTCGAGCTCGGGCCCGAGGCCGAGCTGCTCGGGCAGGGCCAGAGCTCGCGCGTCTACCTCGACGAGAGCTCGGTCGACGTCGCCAAGGCGGTCCTCTCGGGCGCCGGCGTCGCGGAGGCGCGCTGGTCGATCGGCGGGAGCCCGGAGGCGCGTCCCTACACGGCGCAGTACCGGGAGGACGACTGGTCGTTCGTCGAGCGGATCACGCGCGAGGACGGGCTCTACTTCTTCTACGACCACGACGGCGGCACGACGCTCGTCTTCGCGGACGACTCGACCAACGCGCCCGCGGTGAGCGGCCCGTTCATCCACCGGACCGATCACGGGACGGCCACCACGGCGCGGTGGGTCTCGAGGATCGCCGCGCGCACGGTCGCCGTCGTGAACGCCTTCTCCACGCGCGACCGCGATCCGCTCAAGCCGAAGCTCGACGTCTCGGCGACCGAGAAAGAGGGCGGCGGCGAGCTCGAGGTCTACGCGTGGCCGGCGCGCGCCATGACCGCCGGCGCCGCGAAGGCGCGCGCACGGACCTCGCTCGACGCGCTCCGCGCGCGGCGCGTCGTCGTCAGCGGCGCCTCGGAGAGCGCCGAGATCCGATGCGGCAAGGTCTTCGAGATCGACGACGGCTCCGTCCCCGCCGCCCTCCGCGCGCTCTTCTGCGTCGCGATCGACTGGACGATCGGGCCGGACGGCGCCTTCAGGCTCGGCTTCACCGCGGTGCCCAAGGCGACGCCCTTCCAGCTCCCGCTGCGGCCGGCCGCGCGGGCGCCCCTCGGCCCCGAGACGGCGTACGTGCGCGGCGCGGACGGGCAGGAGATCGACGTCGACGAGCACGCGCGGGTCTTCGCCCAGCCGGTCTGGGACCGCGACGGCAAGAAGGACGACACGTGCTCGATCCGCGCGCGCGTCGGTCAGCCGGCGCTCGCGCGCTCGATGGCGATCCCCCGGATCGGCTGGGGAGCGCTCGTGGGGCACCAGGACGACGACGTCGATCGCCCCTGGGTCATGGCGCGGCTCGTCGACGGGACGCACCCGCCGCCGTACAAGCTGCCGGACAACATGACGCGGACCTCGTGGCAGACGCTCACGAGCGCGAGCGACGGGACGCTCTCGGAGATCGTCTTCGAGGACAAGCGCGACGCCGAGCAGATCTCGATCCGGGCCGCGCGCGACATGGCCGTCGAGATCGGCGACAACGAGGCCCGCACGATCGGCAACCGTCACGTCCTCGAGGTCGCCGAGGACCGCACCGTCACGATCGACGCCGACGACAAGCTCACCGTGACGAAGGACCAGACGACCTCGGTGAAGGGCGCCGAGACGACGACGATCGAAGGCAGCCGTTCGATCACCGTGAAGGGCAAGGAGGAGGACACGGTCGGCGGCACGCGCACCGAGAAGACGAAGGCCGACCGCACGACCGACGTCGGCAAGAAGCGAACGCTCACGGTCGGCGGCGCCATGTCGACGAAGTCGAAGAAGACGTTCACCCGCGAGGTCCTCAAGAAGCACACCGTGACGGTCGGCGGGGGCTGGACGACGCAGGCCGACGGCGGGCTCGTGACGACGACGAAGGGCGACTCCGACGAGACGGTCGGCGGAGCGCGGACGCAGAACGGCAAGGAGGGCGTGCAGACGCTCGTGAAGGGCGACCTCAAGGACACGATCGCCGCCGCGCACTCCGTCACCGCGAAGGGGAGCGTCGGCGAGTCGGCGAAGGGCAAGATGAAGCTCACGGTCGGTGCGGCGCTGACCGCGACGGCGCCCTCGATCGAGATCGTCGCCGAGTCCGAGATCACGATCGCCTGCGGCGGCGCGACGATCACCATCAAGAGCAGCGAGGTGTCGGTCAAAGCTCCGACCCTCGCGATCGCGGGCCCGCTCGTCTCGAGCAACGGCGCCCAGGTGAAGCACAACCCATGAGCGGCGCCCACGTCGTCGAGGTGACCCTCCAGATCGACGGCGTCGACGGCGTGATCGCGCCCGCGCGCGTCCACGTCGACGAGGCCCTCCATCGCTCGCGGCAGATCGTGATCGAGATCGACGCCGCCGAGCTCGGCGTCCGCGGCTCGACGCTCCTCCGGAAGGGCGCCCAGCTCGACGTCGCCGTCGGCGGCGCGGCCGCGCGGCGCTTCGAGGGCGTCGTCCTCCGGGCGAAGGAGTCGTGGTCGGCGTCGACCACCTACGTCACGCTCACGCTCGGCTCGCCGCTCGATCTCCTCGCGCTCTCGACCGACTGCCGCATCTTCCAGGACATGACGATGCCGGAGATCGTCGAGCAGGTCCTGAAGGACGCCGGGATCCCGGCGTCGCGGATCGTCGAGCGCCTCTCGGGGACGTACCCCAAGCTCGAGTCGTGCACGCAGTACGGCGAGACGATGCTGGCGTTCGTCTCGCGGCTCCTCGAGGCCGACGGCGCTTACTTCTTCCTCGAGGACGGCGACGGCGGGCTCGACGTGGTGCTCGGGGATTCGGTCGACGCCCACCGCGCCGCGAGCCCGGCCGAGGTGCCGTTCGTCGTCGACGACGGGCTCTTCGCCAAGGCCGCCGTGACGTCGCTCACCGAGGTCGAGGCGCTCCGCCCGTCGAAGGTCACGCTGCGCGACCTCGACTGGAAGAAGCCCGAGCTCGATCTCGAGAGCGCCAGCGCCGAGAAGACGACGGCGCGCCCGCGCGAGCTCTACGATCACCCCGGCGGTCACGTCACGCCGGCCGCCGGCAAGGCGCGCGCCGGCGTGCGCGTGGAGGCGCTGGTCGCGGCCGCGAGCAGCGTCTCGGGCGCGGCGACGGCGCCGGGGTTCGCCGCCGGCAAGACCTTCGAGCTCGAGGACGCGCCGCGCGCCGACCTCTCGCGGCCGTGGCTGCTCGTCCAGGTGACGCACGACTGGGCTCGCGGCGGCGACGTGACGCAGCCGTGGCGGACGTCGTTCCGCGCGACGCCGAAGGACGCGCCGTGGAGGCCGCGCGCGACGACGCCGAAGCCGCGCATCGCCGGCCCCCAGACGGCGTTCGTCACGGGACCGAGCGGCCAGGAGATCCACACCGACGAGCACGGGCGCGTCCGCCTCAAGTTCCACTGGGACCGGCGCGCGCAGTTCGACGAGAAGAGCTCGCCCTGGGTGCGCGTCGCCGAGCTCGCGATGTCCGGCGCGGTCGCGGTGCCGCGGATCGGCTGGGAGGTGCTCGTCGAGTTCGAGCACGGCGATCCCGATCGCCCCGTCGTCGTCGGGCGCCTCTACAACGCCACGTACCTGCCCCCCTACCCGCTCCCTTCGAAGAAGACCGTCTCCAGCTTGATGTCGTTCAGCTCGCCCGACGGCGCCGGCCACAACGAGATCCGGCTCGAGGACGCCGCCGGCTCCGAGCACGTCCACGTCCACGCGCAGCGCGACCTCGTGGTCGACGTGGCGCGCGAGCGCCGCACCCGCGTGACGACCAGCCGGATGGTGACGATCAAGAAGGACGAAGAGGTGACGGTGAAGGGCAACCGGAGCCTCGAGGTGAAGGGTCTCTGGGAGGTCACGGTCGCCGGCAACCAGGAGCTCGCGGTGGACGGCGAGCGCCACAAAACCGTGAAGAAGGACGAGAGGGTCACGATCGCCGGCGATCGCAAGACGACGATCGCCGGGTCGCACGCGGTCTCCACCGAGGCGAGCGCGACGCTCGGCGCCGGCGGAGACGCGTCGTCGACCGTCGCCGGGACGCTCGACGAGGAGAGCACCGACGACGCGACGAGCGTCGTCGTCGGTGACGACATGAGCGTCACCGTCGGCGGGCCCATGACCGAGACCGCGAAGAAGGGCAAGAGCGCGACGGTCGACGGCAAGCGCTCCGTCACCGTCGGCGGCGCTCGGATCGACGTCTCGGGCAAGGATCTCAGCGTCCTCGTCGACGGCAAGCGCGCGTCGACCGTCGGAGCGGCCTGGACGGTCACGTCGGCGGCCGACATCCAGATGTCGAGCGGCGGCGCGCTCGAGATCACCGTGGGCGCCGCGCTCACCGTGACGGGCGCGACCGGGATCGCCTTCAAAGTCGGGGGCTCGAAGGTCCTCGTCGGTCAGGGCGGCGTCGTGATCGACGCGAGCAAGGTCAAGATCGCCTCGGACGGCCCCGCGGCGGTCATGGGCGCGCTCGTCGGGAGCAAGTGACCCGGCGCGCGCAGGACGCGTCGCGCGGTCAGACGGGCAGCGTACCCCGCCGCACGAGAGTCGCGATCGCGGAGGGAGAGCCAGCGCTTCTCGGTCTCGAAGCACCTCGGTCCGCGGAGCGGCGGGCTCGCCGTGTCGACGGCGCCGCTGCCTCGCGGCTTCGATTTCGACGCGGTAGATTCCACCTTCCTGGGCGAGCGCGAGGACATTCCGACCGGGCGGCACGGGTGCGTTGCAACGGCTATCCATGGGCGACCGCCGTAGCGGGGGCGTCGGCGCGCGCCGGCGACGTGGTCCCGTCACCTCCGCTCGCGCAGGCCAAGCGACGATCGCAGACTCTCCTCGGCGCCGAAACGACCGGCTCAGCGGAGCACGGTGGACGGAGTCGCGTGCGGGAGGAGCTCGAGGCCGAGCGCCGGAGCGCGAGTCGCGCTCCGGAGAGAGCCCTGTCGACGACCTCGACGAGCCCGGGGCGAGAGCGCCGCGCGCCTCGGCCCCGTGTCCTCGTCGCCCCGGTCCGCGAACCGTGAACGGGCATGGGGGGGATGCCGTCAATCCGCGTCTACGGTGGACGCGGATTGGTTCACGTCCGCGCCGCGGGATTTTCGCCCGTCTCGCGTTCCGTCGGACGAAGCAGCCTCGGGCACGTGGCTTGCCATGCGGCCTCTCGTGCGCCCTCCTCCTCTCGCTCTCGTCGATCTCGGCTCGGCTTCCTTCGCCCTCGTCGCCTCGCTCGCCGTGATGGGCTGCGGAGGCCTGCTCGCCGACGACGGTGCGTCGATGGCAGTCGACGTTCCGATGTCACTCGGCCCATCGCTGGCCATCGCGGATGACCGCACCTGCTTCGTCTCCGGAGAGGGACGCGTCGCGTGCTGGGGGCGAAACGATCGGCGGAAGCTCGCGGTCGACTGCTCGGACCGCTGCGAGGGCCGCTTCGACGGCGATCCGGGCGCCTCGTGCTGCCTCTCGCCCACGGAGGTCCCCGGGCTGATCGACGTCAGGCAGGTCGCGCTCGGTGAGAGTCATGGATGCGCCTTGCACGCGGATGGTTCGGTGTCCTGCTGGTACGGGGACGGCTTCTCGCCGACGAGGACATCGACGCCCAGCCGCGTTCCGGGGCTGACGAACGTCCGGCAGATCGTCGCTGGCCATAGTCACACCTGCGCGCGCCTCGCCGACAGCACGGTGAAGTGTTGGGGAGGCAACCTCTACGGTCAGCTCGGCGATGGGACCACGGTTCATCGGTCGTCTCCAACCTCCATTCCCTCGCTGACTGGGGTGACGCAAATCGCAGCGAAATGGAACGTGTCGTGCGCTCGACTGGCCGACGGCCGAGCACAGTGCTGGGGCTCGAACGAGTTCGACGACATCGGACCGTGGTGGCGATGCACCGGTAGGTCGGCGGACGGAAAGAGCATCTGCGTGTCACCGAAAGACGTGCCCGGCGTGACGGGAGTGACGCGGATCAGCGCGACCGGTTGCGCGCTCACCGAGGTCGACGGTCTCGTCTGCTGGAGCGCTGGGCTCGGAGTGCCGAACCTCTCGCGGGACGACTCGCTCACCGAGCTCGCGTTGCTCACCCCCGGAGACTCGAGCGATCCGTTCGCGCCGCGGCATCGAGCACACCCCATCGCGGACTTCGGCTCGGTCGTGCGGTTCGAGAAGGCGTGGGACAACCACTGCGCGGTCGACACGGCGGGCGTCGTGCGATGCATCCGGCTGCATCCCCGGCTGTCTCCTTACGACATGAAAGAGCCCCCGGCCACGCGCGCCGCGATCGACGCGCCCATCACGACCACAGACCTGGCGGTTGCCCGCAACCACGCGTGCGCGCTGGCGGCGGACCAGACGGTACGCTGCTGGGGCGCGAATGAGTCCGGTCAGCTCGGCGACGGGACGACCACCGCGCGCGCGAACAGTGCTCTGACGGGCCGGTGAGGCACGACACCACGGGGAGCGCCGTGGCCTGGATCCCCCACCGTAGGCGCGATCCTACACCGCCCGGACCAGCGGCGCCGGGAGCGGCCGCCGGCTCAGCCCTGGAGGAGCTGCTTCGCGATGACGATGCGCTGCACCTCGCTCGTGCCCTCGCCGATCTCGCAGATCTTCGCGTCGCGGAGGTGCCGCTCGACGTGGAACTCGCGCGTGTAACCGTAGCCGCCGTGGATCTGCAGCGCCTTGTTGCACGCGCGCGACGACGCCTCGCTCGCGAAGAGCTTCGCCATCGAGGCCTCCTTCGTGAACGGGCGGCCCTGGTCGGCGAGCCACGCGGCGCGGTACGTGAGGAGCTGCGCGGCGTCGAGCTCGGTCTTCATGTCGGCGAGCATCCACTGCACCGCCTGGAAATCGGCGATCGGCTTGTCGAACTGCTTCCTGTCCTTCGCGTACGCGAGCGCCATCTCGAGCGCGCCGTAGCCGAGGCCGAGCGCCATCGCGGCGATCGAGATGCGCCCGCGATCGAGGATCTTCATCGTGTCGGTGAAGCCGTGGTCGATCTCGCCGACGCGCTGCTCGTCTCCGACGACCACGTCCTCGAGCGTGAGCTCGACGGTGTCGCTCGAGCGGCACCCGAGCTTCTCGAGGTGCTTCGACGCCGAGAAGCCCTTCGTCCCGTGCTCGACGACGAACGCCGTGATGCCCTTCTGCTTGGCGACGTCCGGGTTGGTGCGCGCGAGGACGACGCAGAAGCCGCCGACGCTGCCCTGCGTGATGAACATCTTCGTGCCGTTGAGGACCCACTTGTCACCCTCGCGGCGCGCGGTCGTGCGGAGCCCGGCGCTGTCGCTGCCGCTGCCCGGCTCGGTCAGCGCCCAGGCCGCGAGCCACTCGCCCTTGGCGGCCTTCGGGAGGTACTTCTTCTTCTGCGCCTCCGATCCGAACGCCAGGATGTGCCCGGTGCCGAGGCCGTTGTGCGACGCGACCGTGAGCGCGAGCGAGCCGTCCGCGCGCGCGATCTCCTCGACGCAGATGGCGTAGCTCGTGACGTCCATCCCCGACCCCTCGTACTCCTCGGGGATACGGATGCCGAGCAGGCCGAGCTCCGCCAGCCGCGGGACGATCTCCTTCGGGAAGCGCTCCTCTTCGTCCCACTTGCGCGCGTGCGGCAGGACCTCGGCGCGCGCGAACTCGCGGACGGTCTTTCGGAGGAGCTCGTGGTGCTCGGACAGCGTGAAATCCATGGGATGGCACGGTTTTAGGTGCCGACCGCGCGCGACGTCAATGGCCGAACGCGGGACGATGCGCGATCCGAGGACGTTGACGCGACCCGTCGCGCGGCGGGTGCGGGCGCGTCGATCGCGGGCGTCGACGCAGGACGCGCCGGCGCGTCGATCGCGGGCGTCGACCGTCCCTCCGGGAGGCGCGACCGCGCCGCCCGCCGCGCCGCTCAGCGGACGTTGAGGCAGGCGGAGGTCCCGATCGTGAGCCCCGCCATCGTCTTGCAGTGGTAGCGCGTCGGGCAGCGATCGCCCGGGCCGCACGGGCGCGAGCAGTAGCGCCGATCGCCCTGCCCGAGCGGGAGAGCGTCGGTGATGCAGATCCCCGCCGCGCAGTCGCTGCCCGTCTCGCAGGGGCCGCCGATGTCGCTCGGCGGCTTGGACTTCGTCCCCCGCTTCGCGGCCTTGGCGGCAGGCGCCTTCGCGCCCGCGTCGATCTTCTCCTCGACCTCGACCTCGGCCACGCGCGCGAACGCCTCCTCCATCAACCACGCGTAGGTGTCGACGCGCGTATAGACGTTGTAGACGTCCGCGCCTTCGCACTGCGGGCCGCCGCGCGACACCACGCCGAGGACCTCGCCGGTGTCCTCGTCGAGCGCCGGACCGCCGGAGTCGCCCTGGCAGGTGGCCTCGCCGACGGTGAACTCCGCCGTCGACACCGAGAGCACGCGGACGTGCTCGCGGAGGAGCTTCGTCCCGCTCGGATCGGCGTCGCCGGGCTTGCCGAAGCCGACGGCGCGGACGTAGTCGCCCGCGGCCGGCCCGCGCTTGCGGAGCGGCAGCGGCTTCGCCGCGACGATCGGCTCGTCGAGCACGATCACGGCGATGTCGGCGTCGCACAACGTGACGCCGCTCGGCGCGAGCACGCCGATGCCGCGCGCGGCCACCCGCGCCGAGACGACGTCCTCCCCGACGAGGATCGACAGGTCGCCGGGCGCCCGATCCTCGAAGACCTGCACGCCCGACGGCGGACACGCGACGAGCGTCGCGGTCCGGCTCACGCAGTGACGCGCCGTCAAGACCAGCCGCGGCGAGATCAAGGTCCCCGAGCAGAGGCCCTCGCCGGCGACGTCGATGGCGACGACCGCCGGATCGCGCCCGCGGTTCGGGACCCCCGCGACGATCTCGACGCGATCGGCCCGGGGCGAGGCGAGCCCGCCGTCCCCGCTCACCGCGTCCTCGGCGAGCAGGTTGCCGAGGTCGGCGCGGCGCTCCGGGGCGGGCGCGCACGCGACGGAGCACGCCGCCACGACGGCGAAGACGGCTTGAACGAGACGACGACGCGACATGAGCACCTCCTGGTCGAGCACGCCGCTCAGCGACGACCGTGCCGGGACCGCGCTCTGGAGATCGCTCACTTTTCCGGTCGTTCACGGTGGCCCGGGCCACCTCGGGCCAGGCCCAGGGCCACAGCCACGCCCGACGCGCGCGGCGCGGATCGCTCATTTGCGCATCGGGACGACCATGACGTCGCACGGCACCTCGGACAGCACCGCCTGGGCGACGCTCCCGAGGAGTAGCTCCGCGAGCTTGCTGTGCCCGCGCTTTCCCACGACGACCAAGTCCACCGCGCGCGCGTCGATCAGATCGCGAAGCAGCGGCACGAGCGCGCCGTATTCGCAGGTCACGTTGACCCGCGACGCCGCGAGGGGCGACGTCTCGGCGAGGAACGCCCGGCCCTTGCCCAGCGCCTCTCGTCCGAAGCTCTCGCGGACGGCCATCCTGTCGTCGATCTGCCCTTCGAAGGGGACTTGATAGGCGTGAAACAAGCTGACGCGAGCCGCAGGGACCATCTCGAGGGCGGCCTCGAGCGCGTTTCGCGAGCACTCCGAGAAATCGCTCGCCACCACGACGTCGGCGTACGAGCCACACGCGCGAGACTTCACGATCAGCACCGGCACGTTCGATCGACGCGCCAGCGTCTCGACGGTGCTGCCGAGCAGCGAGCGACCGAACAGCTCGTCACGCGCGACGCCGGTCATGACGAGCTCGCAGCCGAGCCGCGCGACGGTGTCGAGGACCAGCTGAGCCGGCTCGCCCCGCTCGATGATCAGCTCGAGGTCGCTCGGGATCTCGCCGCACAGGTCGGCGAGGAGCCGCTTCCGGGCGGCGCTGCGCGGATCGATCGAGCCGCGCCAGGAGGGCTCGTTGGTGACCGGAGCGGGCGTCTCGAGCGCGTGCAGCACGACGAGCCGTGCATTCCACTCCTTCGCGAGGGAGACAGCCCGCGCCAGGGCCCGATCGCAGCGACAGCTGAGATCGGTGGCGAGGAGGATCGTCTTCGGTGTCATGCCGTCACCCATGCAACGACCTCGCCGACGCGTCGTCGCGGCTTCGAACGGGGATCGACCCCGCCGACGCGCAAGACGTGCGCGGAGGAGCAGGAGATTCGCGAAGGCGCGCGCCGAAACGACGCGACGCCCCGCGATCCGCTCACGAAAAAAGGGCGCGCGCACGGCGTGCACGGAACCTGCAGAGGGCCGAGCCGTGCGCGGATCGATCACGGCGATTCACGGAGGAGTAGTCGACGTTCGATTCGAACGCGGCTTCACGCCGGCGATTCGTCAGGCCCTACGCGTCGTCGTGGGCGGCGGAATGCTCGAGGTCCAGGCGCACCTCGAGGCGGGCGTGGTGCGCGCGCTCTCGCTCGTGCCCACCGGCGGACTCCGTCGCGGCGGCGAGATCGAGGCGACGGGAGGACCGCTGACGGTCCCCGTCGGGAGCGAGCTCCTCGGGCGGGTGATCGACGCGACCGGCGCTCCCCTCGACGGGGGGCCGGCCGTCGAGGCGCGCGAGCAGAGCCCCATCCACCGCGCGCCCCCCGCGCTCCACCGGCACGAGACTCGCCTCGAGCCGATGTGGACGGGGATCAAGATCGTCGATCTCCTTTGTCCGTTCGCGCGCGGCGGCAAGACCGGGCTCTTCGGCGGAGCCGGCGTCGGCAAGACGCTCCTCCTCATGGAGCTCGTGGACGCGGTGGTCGCCGGCTACCAAGGGGTGGCCGTCTTCGCGGGGGTCGGCGAGCGGATCCGTGAGGGCCACGAGGTCTGGCGCGACTTCGCGCGCGGCGGCGTGCTCGATCGCGCGGTGATGGTCTTCGGTCAGATGGACGCTCCACCGGGTACGCGCCTGCGCGTCCCGCACGCGGCGCTCTCGATCGCGGAGCACTTCCGAGACCGCGAGCAACGCGACGTGCTGCTCCTGATCGACAACATCTTCCGCTAC
Source organism: Labilithrix sp. (assembly GCA_019637105.1). GTDB lineage: Bacteria > Myxococcota_A > Polyangia > Polyangiales > Polyangiaceae > Labilithrix. The sequence continues at coordinate 33,664 of JAHBWF010000022.1, read as the reverse complement.
GTCCAGGCAGGCATGGAGACCTCCGCTCTCCTCGGCCGACTCCCGTCCCGCGTCGGGTACCAGCCGACGCTCGCGACCGAGATCGCGGAGGTCCAGGAGCGCATCGCGTCGACGGCCGAAGGGGCGATCACGTCGGTCCAAGCGGTCTACGTCCCGGCCGACGACCTCTACGATCCGGGGGCGGCCGCGATCATGGCCCACCTCGACGTCCGCGTCGTGCTCCAGCGCTCGCTCGCGGCCGCCGGTCTCTACCCCGCGGTGGACGCCGTCGCCTCGCAGTCGCGCCTCTCGTCGCCCGAGATCCTCGGAGAGCGGCACTACACCGTCGGAGAGCAGGTGCGCTCGGCGCTGTCGCGCTATCGCGAGCTGCAGGACGTCATCGCGATGCTCGGGCTCGACGAGCTCTCGCCCGAGGATCGCACGCTGGTACGCCGCGCTCGCCGGCTCGAGAGGTTCCTCACGCAGCCGTTCAAGGTCTCCGAGCCGTTCACCGGACGCAAAGGGGCCCGCGTCCCGATCGAGCAGACCCTCCATGGTTGCGAGGCCATCCTCGCCGGTGAGCTCGACGACGTGGACGAGGAGCTCCTGTACATGATCGGCGGCGTCGACGACGTCGTGGTGCCCCGATGAGCCGCCTCACCCTGCGCGTGCGGACCCCCGCGCGCACGGTCCTCGACGCCCCGGTGCGCGCGATACGCGCCGAGGACCTCGACGGGTGGTTCGGGGTCGGGCCCGGGCGCGCCGACCTCGTCGCCGTCTTGCCGGCCGGGCTCCTCGTCTATCGCGACGACGCCGGCGAAGGGTACGTCGCCGTCGGCGGCGGGCTCCTCCACGTGCGCGGCGACGAGTGTCGCGTCATGGTCCGGGACGCGTTCGCGTCGCGCGAGCTCGACGCGATCGGCTCGGAGATCGAGCGCTACGTGCGCCGTCGGCGCGATCGGCACGAGCGCGAACGCGTCGTGATCGACGAGCTCGCGCGAGAGGCCCTTCGACGCATGATCGACGGGGTCCGCCGATGACGCCGCCGGAGCGGGACGAGGATCTCCGGAGCGAGGTGGCTCGCCGGGCCGAGCGCCTGACGAGGGCGCGCCGGAGGCCCCAGGCCGTCTGGTCGGCGTTGATGCGCGTCGTCGGGCTGGGGTGGGTCTTCGTCCTGCCGCTCGCGGCGGGCGCGGCGGGCGGGAGGCTCCTCGCGCGCTGGCTCGGTCCCCGATGGGTGGCGTTGGCCGGTCTGGCGCTCGGCCTCGCCGCGGGCGCGTACGGGGTCTTCCGGCAGGTGAAGCTCGGACTCGAGGAGGACGAAGCGAGGCGCGGCGAGGAGGAGGAGGAGAGAGAACGATGAGCGTGTCGATGGCAGTCGCGACGGGTCTTCTCCTCGGCGCCGCCGGCGGCGCGCTCCACCTCGCCGTCACGCGTTGGCGGACGGGGCTCGCGGTCAGGCGCGGAGCGGCCGCGGCGCTCTTCGCGATGCCGCTCGGCCTGATCGGCCCGGCCGCCGCCGTGATCCTCGCTACGCAGGTGTCGGCGCCGGCCGCCTGGGCGGCGCCCTTCGGGCTCTTCGGGCTCCGCGTCGCGATCCTCGGGAGGGCCCGGCGATGAACCCGTTCCCGACGCCGCTCTGGTCGATCGGGCCCGTCACGGTGACGGACAGCGTCCTCGTCATGATCGTCCTGTCCTTGCTCCTCGTCGGCGGCGGGTCGATCGCCCTCCGGCTCCCTCGCGCGCGCGCGGCGCTCGAGCTCGGCTACGACACCCTCGAACGCTCGATCGTGCAGTCGACCAGCGCGGACGCGCAGGCGCTGGTTCCGCTCGTCCTGACGCTCTGGATCTTCCTCGGGGTCGCCAACGTCGTGAGCCTCGTCCCCGGCGTCGCGACGCCGACGCGCGACCTCTCGCTCGCCGCGGCGCTGGCGGCCATCTCGTTCTCCGCCGGGCACGTCCACGCGCTGAGGGCGCAGGGCGTCGCGTACCTGCGCCACTACCTCGAGCCGAGCCCGTTCCTCCTGCCGTTCAACGTCATCGGGGAGATCGGGCGCACGATCGCGCTCGCGCTGCGGTTGTTCGGCAACATGCTCTCGGGCCACCTCGTCGTCGCCATCGTGCTGTACCTGGCCGGGCTGCTCCTCCCGGTGCCGTTGATGCTCCTCGGCGTGCTGACCGGCCTCGTACAAGCCTACATCTTCGGCGTCCTCACGCTCGTCTTCGCGGCGAGCTCGATCCGACAGGTCGAGGCAGAGACGGCACGAAAAGGAAGGGAGAAGAAATGAACGCGCAAGACTGGATCGCCATCGCCAGCATCATCACCGCCGGCATCACCGTCGCCGGCGGCTCGTTCGGCGCCGCGCTCGGCGAGGGCCGCGCGCTCTCGCAGGGGCTCGACGCGATCGCGCGCCAGCCCGACTCGGCGAGCACGCTCACGAGGACCCTGTTCGTCGGGTTGGCGATGGTCGAGTCCTCGGCCATCTACCCCCTCGTCGTGGCCCTCATCCTGCTGTTCGCGAACCCGTTCGTGCGGTGAGGCGATGGGATTCAGCTTCACGAGCTTCGTCTTCGAGACGATCAACTTCGTGGTGCTCGTCTGGGCTCTGCAGCGCCTGGTGTATCGGCCGCTGAAGAAGAGCATCGACGCGCGGCGAGACGAGCAAGAGGAGCTCCGCCGGAGCGCGGAGGCCCGTCTCCGTGACGCGGAGCGCGAGGTGGAGGAGCTGCGCCGGCAGAAGCGAGAGATCGGTGAGCTCCGCGAGCGGGTGATGCGGGAGGCCGCCGAGGACGCCGCCGCGACGCGCGCGAGGCTGCTCGCGGAGGCGAAGGAGGACGCCGCAGCCGCTCGCGCTCGGGGGCAGAAGCTCCTCGACTCGGAGCGGCAGGCGGCGGAGGCGCGCGTGCGCGAGCTGGCGATCGAGCAGAGCACCCACATCGCCGCGCGTCTGCTCGCGGAGCTCTCGCCGCGCGCGCTCGACGACGCGCTGATCGATCGACTCGCGCTCGCGGTCCGCGCCCACGGCGTCCTCGCCGCCGGAGGAGGCGGCCGGAGCTCTCGCGGCGTCGAGCTCCGCTTCGCGCGACGCCCCGCGGAGCACGACCTCGAGCGCCTGCGGAGCGTCTTCGCGGAGGCGTTCGGCGCGGAGGCCACGCTCGCCACCAGCGAAGACGCCACGCTCGTCGCGGGCGTCGTCGCGAAGGTCGGCGATCACGTCCTGGACGCGTCCATCGCCGGCAACCTGGCGCTCCTCTCCGATCGAGCGCGCGAGCTCGTGAAGGGAGCGGACCGAGATGGATGAGCGGACCGATCTCGACGCCGCGGTGCGCGCGGTGCGCGCCGCGATCGAGCGCGCGACGGAGTCCTTCGTCCCCTCCGTCCTCGAGCGCGAGGAGGGCCGCGTCGTGCACGCCGCGGACGGCGTGCTGCGCATCGCCGGCCTCCCGTCCGCGTCGATCGACGAGGTCCTCGACGTCGGCAGCGAGTCGCACGCGCTGGTGCTCGGGCTCACGTCGCGCGCCGTGCAGGCGGTCGCGCTCGACGCCGCGGCCTCGATCCGCGAGGGCGATCCCGCGCGGCTCACCGGGCGCGTCGCGTCCATCGACGTGGGAGACCCGCTCCTCGGCCGCGTGATCGATCCCCTCGGGAGGCCGCTCGACGGCCACCCCGTCCACGGGGAGCTCGTCACGGTCCCGATCGAGCGCCGGCCGCCGTCGATCGATCGGCGGACGGCCGTGCACGCGCCGCTCCATACGGGGACGCTCGCTGTGGACGCCATGCTCCCGATCGGTCGCGGCCAGCGCGAGCTCATCGTCGGAGACGAGGGGACCGGCAAGACCACGCTCGCCCGAGACGCGATGCTCAGCCAGAAGAACACCGACGTCGTCTGCGTCTATTGCGCGATCGGGAGGCGTCGCGTCGAGACGTGGAGCATCGCGGACGCGCTGCGCTCGGCCGGGGGCCGGTGGGTCGTGGTCTCGGCGCCGGAGGACACGAGCGCGGGGCTCCGCTACCTGGCGCCCTACGCGGCGACCGCCGTCGCCGAGCACTTCACCTACCGAGGCGAGCACGCGCTCGTCGTCTACGACGATCTCAGCTCGCACGCGATCGCCTGGCGCGAGGTCTCGCTCCTGCTCCGCCGCCCGCCGGGTCGAGAGGCCTACCCGGGCGACGTCTTCTACCTCCACGCGCGCCTGCTCGAGCGCGCCGCGCAGCTCTCGCCGGAGCTGGGCGGCGGCTCCTTGACGGCCCTCCCGATCGCCACGCTCGAGGGCGGCCGCCTGAGCGGGTACATCCCGACGAACCTCGTGTCGATCACCGACGGGCAGATCGTCCTCAACCAGGCGCTCTTCGCGGCCGGGCAGAAGCCCGCGATCGACGTCGGTACGTCCGTGAGCCGCGTCGGGGCGAAGGCGCAGCCGCAGGCGCTGCGGAGCCTCTCCGGCCGCCTCCGCCTCGACTACGCGTCGTTCCTCGAGCTCGAGGCGTTCTCGCGCCTCGGCACGCGACTCGAAGACTCGACGGCGCGGCGCCTCGCCCTGGGCGAACGCCTGCGCGCCCTCCTGCGAGGTCGCCCGGCGACGCCGCTCGGCCGCTTCGACGAGGTCGTGCGGCTCGTCCTCGCGTCCGATCACGAGCTGCTCCTGCGGCTCCCCACGGCGCGCGTCTTGGACCTCGTCACCGATCTCGCGACCTCCGCGCGCTCCGCGCTGCCGCACGTCGCGCACGCGGTGGAGACCGACGGCGTCCTGTCGGAGTCCGGGCAACGGGCGCTCGGCGAGCTCCTCGTCGGGTCGACCGCGCACCTGCTCGCGGAGGGAGATCGTGACTGACCTGACCGACGACATCACGGCGGTCGAGCGCTCGATGCGCGCCGTGGGCGCGATCCGTCAAGTGCTCCACGCCGTCTGGGCGCTCTCGCGCGCGCAGCTGCCGCTCGTCGAGCAGGCGGCCTCGGCGGCGGCGACGTATCAGAGCTGGGTCGACGGAGCCGCCGACCGCGTCGCCGGCGCGCCGTACGCCTCGACCGCGGCTCGCACGCTCACGGTGGTGTTCGGGCCGGAGCGTCCGTACTCGAGCATCCTCGCGCGCCGGATCGCCGAGGCGATCCCCGACGGCGACCTCGGGATCGTCGGTCAACGGCTCGCCGAGACGATCGGCCAGTCCGCGGAGACGGACAGGCGGGTTCGGTTTCGATGCCCCGGGAGCGTCGCCCACGACGATCTGCACGACGTCGCGTTCTCCGTCGCGAAGCAGATCCTGGAGCACGGGCGCGGCGCGGTCGTCGTCGTCATGCACCCCCTCGAGCGCAGCGCCGAGCTCGCGCGCGTCCCGTTGATCGCCGCCCGCGGGCTCGTGGACCGTCCTCCCGAGACGTTCAGCCCGCTCGCGCGCGTCGTCGAGCGAGCCGTCGTCGAGGCGATGACCGGCAGGCTCGCCGTCGCGGCCGCCGAGGCGCTGCGCGCCGAGATCCGCGCGCGCATGGAGGCGGCGGACACCGCGCGGCGAGCGTGCGACGAGCGGCTCGTCGAGCTCGAAGGCGCGCTGCACCTCGGCCGTCGGGAGACCATCACGCGCGAGCTCCTCGAGATCGTCGCCGGCGGAGAAGCCGCCGCGCTCATGACCGAACGAAGCGCGCCGTAGCGCCCGCCGTCCCGCGTCGGCCTCGCCGCCGCGGCAACCGCCGCGGGCCTCGCGACGGGGACGCGGCACCACGGCCGGCCGTCGCCGTCCCGCGTCGGCCTCGCCGCCGCGGCAACCGCCGCGGGCCTCGCGACGGGGACGCCCCTCCCCGAACGGCGCGCGGCCCGACGAGGAGACGCTCCCGGGCCGGCGGCTGGAGGCTCGTCACGCGCGGGGGTTACGTCCAGGCGGCGGTCTGCCTCGAGGCGCTCCGGCCCTGCGCGGGCAGCGCCGCGCTCGCGGCGAGCTCGACGCGCACGCCGACGACGGCGGCCAGGTGATCGCGATCGACCACGCCGAGGATCGAGGTCCCGTCCGTGACGAAAGCGAACGGGGCGTCGCCGATCGACGTGAGCGCATCGAAGAGGGTCGTCCGCGCGTCGAGCACCGGCATGGCGTCGACGCCGCGAGCGACGTCGCCCACCGCCGTCGCGGCCCAGGCGTGGCGCGGGACCTGGAGGACGCGCTCCAGCGTGACGACTCCCGCGATGCCGCCGTCGCGCAGGACGACGTGAGCCCGCCGCCCGTTCGAAGCGACGATCCCGCGGACGTAGTCGTCGAGCGACGTCGTCGCCGCGACCGACGGGAAGCGCGCCACCATCGCGTCGGAGATCGACGCGCCCGCGACCGCGGCGCGCGTCCTCACGGACTCGGCGTAGCTGCGCGCCGTCGAGAGGAGGAACCATCCGATGAAGCCGACCCAGAGACCGTCGAAGACGCTCCCGAGGACGGCGCGCGCGCCTCCGAGCACGATGAACGTCCATCCGATGGCGCGTCCGGCGCGCGCGGCGCCGAGCGTCGCGCGATCACGGTCGCCGCTCCACGCCCAGAGGACGCCCTGCAGGACCTGCCCGCCGTCGAGCGGAAGGCCGGGGAGGAGATTGAACACCGCCAGCCCGAGGTTCACCCGGCCGAGCCAGGCGAGGGGCTCGCCGACGGTCGCCGGCAGGACCCCGGAGCCGGCGAGCCCGAAGGCCGCCACGCCGATGGCGACGCTGACGAGCGGGCCCGCGATCGCGATCGCGATCGTGTCGCGGGCGCGTCGAGGCTCGCTCTCGAGGCGCGCGATGCCGCCGAAGATGAAGAGCGTGATCGAGGACACGCCGACGCCGCGCGCGCGGGCGACGAGGGAGTGTCCCAGCTCGTGCGCGACCACGCTGGCGAACAGCGCCAGCGCTGTGACGAAGGCCACGGCCGGGGCGGCCCGACCCGTCGAGCGACCGAACTCGACCGACAGCGACGCCGTCAGGAGGAACAGCGCCACGAGCCACGAGGTGTGCGCGCGGATCCGGATGCCGGCGATCTTCCCGAGCGGAATGGCCGCGCCGTTCATGACGCCTCGGGCGCCGGGCGCTTGAAGATCAGGCAGACCTCGTGCTGGTAGCCGTGCTTGTCCCGCGGGACGGCGACGGTGAGCTCCCATCCCTCCTTGCCGAGCCGGTCCATCTCGGCGTCGGCTTCACCGCGGGTGAACCCGACGCTCTCGATCACGGCCCGTCGATATTCCCAGCGCATCGCATCCTCCTTCGGGCCGGCCGCTCGACGAGCGCGCGCGTCTCCTGCGGCGACGCGACCGGCACGTCGAACGAGAGAGAGCTCGGCTGCCCGTCGCTCGCCTCGGCCGATCGAGATTGCAAGCCTGCGGCCACCTCGAACTCCCGCGAAATCACGCGCCCGGCGCGCGTCGCTCCCCGCGCCTCGTGCACCCCGGCGCAAACGGTGCGCCGCGGCCGCGCGAGCGCGACGTACGCACGCTCCCGCTTCGACGGCGACGCGCGCTTCGGCGGCGGCACGCGCTTCGTCGGCGACGCACGCTTCGACGGCGACGCGCGCCGAGCGGCGCCGGCGCACCGAGAGGCCGGCCCCATGGAGCGCGCCGGCGCACCCGAGAGGGCCGGCCACGGAGCGCGCCGGTGCACGGAGAGGACCGGACGGCACGCGCGCGACGAAGCACCGTGGAACACGCGCGCGCGAATCGGTACGCTCTGCCGATGCACGTCGTCGTCACCGGAGCATCGAGCGGCATCGGAGAGGCCATCGCGCGGGAGTACCTCGCGCGCGGAGCGAACGTCACGCTCGTCGCGCGGCGCAAGGAGCACCTCGAGCGGATCGCCGCGGCGGGCGCCGAGCGCGCGCACGTCGTCGTCGCCGACCTCGCCGACGCCGAGGCCGCGTGGGCGTGGATCGACGGCGCGGAGAACGCGCTCGGCCCCATCGACGTCCTCGTCAACAACGCGGGCATCCAGATCGTCAAGCACGCGACCGAGACGGACTGGGCCGCCGCCGAGCGCCTGCTCCACCTGGATCTCCACGTGCCGCTCCGCCTCACGACGCTCGTCCTGCGCCGCATGATCCCGCGCGGGACCGGCACGATCGTCGACGTCGCGTCGATGGCGGCCATCGCCCCGACGCCCGGCATGTACTTCTACAACGCGGCCAAGGCCGGGCTCGCCGCCGCCTCCGAGGGCCTCCGCGCCGAGGTGAAGAAGCACGGCGTGCACGTCGTCACCGTCTACCCCGGACCCGTCACGAGCGAGCTCGAGGCCGCCGGACGCGCCGCCTACGAGGACGCCGCCGCGACGCGCAACGTCCCGACCGGCACGCCCGAGGTCCTCGCGCGGCTCGTCGCCGACGCCGTGGCCAAGAAGCGCCCGCGCGTCATCTACCCGCGCACGTACGGCTTCGCCCGCCACTTCCCCAACGCGACACGCTGGGCGCTCGACCGGCTCACGCCGCCGCTCAAGGGCTGACGCGAGCCTCTCCCGAGCCCGACCCCGCGAAGCGGGACGCGAGGGGCCTCACTTCGTCAAGGGCACGTCGAACGTGAGGTCGAGGAGGACGCTCGTGGCGACGTCGGGGTCCCGCCCGTAGGCGAGCGTCACGTAGCCGACGAACCTGCCCTGCACGCGCCCGCCGACCTCCGCGTCGACGCGATCGACGAAGAGGCCGCAGTCCGGGCCGTAGCTGCTCATGTACTGCGCGCTTCCGCCGACGTCTCCTTGCGGACGCCACGTCAGCGAGTGGGGCGCGGTCGAACCGCGCTGGACGCAGCCGATCGTGGCCGCCGTGACGTCGAGGAGGATCTTGGGGTCGGCGCTGCTCCGGTCCTTCGCGCCGAGCGTCACCTTGATCACCCCGTTGCGCCCACGTCGCGCCGAGCCGGAGTCGAAGGCCGGGAACGGGACGCTGTCGACGTACAGCGTGGCGCTCCCCTCCTCGATCTCTTGCTCTCGGCCGTCGTCCGCGTCGGTCTCCTCCGTCGCCTCCGCGGCCGGGTCCTTCGAGGCTTCGTTGACCTCCTCGGTCGCCGAGCCGGTCCCCACCACCGTCGAGGCGCAGCCACCGAGGAACGTCGAGAGACCGAGGGCGACAACGAGGGCTAGGCGGGTGGTCATGGCATGAGCTCCTTGAACGACCACATGTAGGTGCATGGCGCATACCACCCTGAACCTTGCGGAAAATAACGCTCTCAGCGGTCTTCTGCGGATCGGTCGGATCGGCGCGGATCCATCCACGACAATCCAGGTCCTCGCCGCGCGCGCGGATCACGCCTGCGGCGACGTCGCGGAGGGCGTCCACGCGGCGCGTCCGACGTCGTCCGAGCGACGCCCCACGAGCAGGTACGTGGTCATCTCGCCCTTGCCCTTCACGGCGACGGCGCCGCGCTCCTCGTACTCGAAGGCGTCCTTCGTCGCCAGGTACGTCGCCTCGCTCACCTGGATCGCCCCGGGCACCCCGTGCGACTCCATGCGGCTCGCCGTGTTCACGGTGTCGCCCCAGACGTCGTAGATGAACTTCTTCTTCCCGATCACTCCGGCGACGACGGGGCCCGTGTGCACGCCGATGCGCACCGCGATCGGCTCGGCCATCCCCGCGGCCAGCTCGGCGAGCGCCTCGCGCATCCGGAGCGCCATCTCGCACACGGCGGCCGCGTGATCCGAGCGCCGCGCGGGCACTCCTCCCGCGACCATGTACGCGTCGCCGATCGTCTTGATCTTCTCCAGCTCGAGCTGGTCGGCGATCCCGTCGAAGCGCGAGAACACCTCGTCGAGGCGTCGCACGATCTCGTCGGGGACGAGGCGCGCCGAGAGCTCGGTGAACCCGACGATGTCGCTGAACAGGACCGTGGCGCTCTCGAAGCGCTCGGCGATGGTCGTGTCCGGCTCGTTCTTGAGCCGCTCGGCGATCCGTCGCGGGAGCACGTTGAGGAGCAGCGACTCGCTCCGGTGCCGCTCGACGTCGAGGGCGGTCATCTGCTCGCGGATGACCTGCCGCTGGACGAACGCCACGCGCGCCTGGATCTCGAGCTGGCGAGCCGCGAGCGTGCCGATCGCGCCGAGCGTGAAGAGCGTGAAGTTCAACGAGAGGCGGGACATCGGCTCGGCCCGCGCGAGGAGGACGTCGAAGAGGTTGTAGAGCGCGAGCGTGAGGACCGTGTAGACGATCTGCGTCTTCACGTTCATCCGCGCGAGGAACGGCCCGAGCGTGACGAAGATCGCGGCGAAGCCGGTGTAGATGAAGAACCCCGCGGGCGGCGCGATCGACCCTATCCACAGGACCACGGTGTTCACGGTGAGGCCGAAGACGAGCATCGCCGGCTGGTGCCGCTCCCACGTCCGGTTGCGGAAGACGAACGCCACGAGCAGCGCGCCGAGCGGCCCCGAGACGCCGTAGCGGATCGCCCACGCCGTGACGTGGACGTCGGGGACGACGAAGAGGTCGTGGACGCCGTAGGCCCAGAACGCGGCGAACGACAGCAGCACGCTGAAGCGGACGTACTTGCGAACGGAGAGCGCGAAGCTCTCCTTCTGGAACGCGCGCTCGAGCGCGGTGTCCTCGAACGTGGCGAAGAGGCGATCGAGCTTGGGCGGCTCGCCCATTCCAGGCGGGAACGAGTCACGGAGGGCGCCCATCGCGCCGCGAGTGTCACGCGGCGCAGCGCTCGGGGCAAGCGTCGCCCTCGCGCGCGGTCAGAGGACCAAGCCGACCTGCGGGCCGAGCGAGTAGCCCGCCCCGCCGTCGTAGACGTCGAACGTCAGCCTGCCGGCCGCCGTGAGCGTCAGCCCCGCGCGCAGCGGGAGGCGCGCCTCGATCGCGGCGTGGGCTCCGAGGGCGAACGAGGCGATGTCGCCCCCGAGCGCGCGGAAGAAGCGATCGGTCCCCGTCGTGCGGACCAGCATCGCGTACGCGACGTGGAGCCCGCCCCGCACGCCGACGAAGTACGCCGGCGTGCGCAGGTCGAAGGCGATCTCGGCGCGGTGAGCGCCCAGGCCGTTCTCGGATCGGCCGCCCTCGAAGCTCAGCGAGCCGCCGACGAGCTTCCCCCGCGGGGAGACGACGAGCGCGGCGCCCGCGCGCGTGACCGGCACGCCGACGAAGGTCCCGACGTTCGCGCCCGCCAGGACGCCGATCTCGAAGCGGCCCGGCGGCTTCGGAGCGCCGGCGCCCCGCGTCTCCGCCGGCGCCCTCCGCGTCTCCGCGGCGTCGTCGACGGCCGCGCGCGGCGTCTCCGCGGCATGGGCTCCCCCCGCGACGAACAGCAGCGCGCAGGCGGCGGCGCACCTCCCGCGGGCGCTCACGGGCACACCTCGGGTCGGGCGTCGCGATCGCGATTGACCGGGTCGCCGGTCCCGTCGGCCCCCGGGCTGTATTGCTCTCGCCCGCGCGCCACGGCCGCGCCGACGCGCGCGCACACGCCGGTGCTCGCCAGCGCTTCGCAGCTCGCGGCGCGGATGCACGCGCTCTCGGCGCCGTTCAGCGCCGGGCGCACGTGGCCGCTCCAGCTCGCGGTGCTGCCGCCGCACCCGTCGCTGAGATTCTTCGAGTACCGGAAGTCGAGGCAGAGCGCCCCCCAACCCTCGTCGTCGCCGAGGCGCCCCAGGTAGTCGGGGCAACAAACGCGAAGCCGCGCGTACGCCTCCTCGCACGACACCACCTCGGCGGAGACGTCCGTGCGCTCGGCCTCGTCGTAGTCGCCCTCGCATCCCAGCGCCACGAGCAGCGCCGCCCAGGTGACGGCGACGTGCCCCACGTACCTCGTGCTTCGGTCCACGGGTCACAAACTCGTCCGCCGCGGCGTCCTCGGCAAATGACACCCGCTGACACGCGCCGCGCCGAACGGCTCCGAGCGCGGCGGCGGCGGGCCCCCGGCTCCGGGCGCATCGACGGCGGCGGCCCGCGGCGCCGCGCGCTGCGACGACGCGTCTCGCTCCGCGGACGGGCGGTTCCCGCGGATTGCGACTTGTTCATTATAACGAACACACGTATACTTTAATGCATGCGCCGTCGTTCGGCCTTCCTACCCGTGGCGCTCCTTCTGGCGGGATGCTCCTCTACTATCGTAGACAACCCGACGCCTTCGGCGACGGCGCCGGAGCCCGAGGAGCCTCCGCGACCGAGCCCCACGGCCGAGCCCGCGCCGGCGCCGAACGGCGTGGCTCCGGCGACGCCGGCCGATCTCGCGCGGCGTTCGGCGGAAGACTACGACGACAACGAGGCCGGCCTCGTCACGGCCTCGCGCGTGAACGCGTGGCGCGCGGACTGGGCGAACGCCAAGCCGGCCGGCGTGGCCGGCGATCTGGTCGTGCTGCAGCTCGATCCGGCCGCCGGAGAGGCGCCGTTCGTGGCGGCGGCGCCGGGCGTGCGCGTGTACCACGCGGCCGAGCTGACGCGCCTGCTCGAGCCGCGCAACAACGGCATCGCGGCGATCGGGACGGTGCCCGCGAACGGGATCCGCATCGACCGCTTCATGCGTCGCTTCTCGATCCGACCGAACCACGACTTCGTGCTCTTCGCGGCGGGCGAGCCGTCGGCGACGTCGCTGGCGACGCTCACGCGCGCCTGGCTCTCGTTCCGGTACTGGGGCTTCCAGCACGAGGCGCTCGGCGTGCTGAACGGCGCCGTGGCCCAGGTGCTGCCCGCCGGGCTGCGCAGCGCCGAGGTCGCCCCGCATCCGTTCGGCGGCGACGTGCGCATCGTCACGGAGCCGCAGGACCACTTCGTGCTCCTCGCCGACGTCGGCGCCGTGCGCGAGGCGGTCGGCCGAGATCCCCTCATCGACGCGCGACCGGCCGACGAGTACGAGGGCTCCGCGCTCGGCGCGAGCGCGCTCGACGACACCTGCCTCGACGGCGCTCCCGCGTGCACGCCGACGTTCTCGGGACGCATCCGCGGCGCGCGCAACCTGCCGTGGACGGCGCTGTTGGAGGCGGACGGGACGCTCAAGCCCCGCGACGCGCTCGACGCGCTCGCCCGAGGCGCCGGCCTCGAGCCCTCGAAGACCGCCTACGTCTACGACCTCGACGGGTACGGCGGCGCGCTCCTGAGCTTCACGCTCCTGGCGATCGTGGCGCAGCCCGCGCGCTGGTACGCCGCGTCGTACCTGGAGTGGGGCGCGCTCAACGCCTCGCACCCCGAGCCCGCGCTCCGCGCGCTGGGGGAGGACAGCCCCTGGCGCACCGACCGCTTCCCCGCGCTCACCGAGGGCGCCAACAGCTGGGCGCCGGCCTCGTCGGGCGTGCGCCCGCTCGTGTTCGACGACGCCGTGGAGCGCTCCACCCGCGTCCAAGAATCAGATGCAGAGTACAAGAAAAAGCCTCCCGAGCTCCCTGCGGTCGGAGCCGGCGAAGACGGCTGCTGATCGCTCCGACGCTTTCGTGTGACCCCTTACCCCGACGAGGAATCATGACGATGCACCGCGCTTACACGTTCCTGGCCCTGGCGACCGCGACCGCGAGCACCACCTTGTTCGTCGCGTGCTCGGACTCGGCGGTCGAAAACAACCCCGGCGCGAACGACGACGCGGGCCAGGTCGCCCCCGACGCCGCGCAGCCCGAGCCCGACGGCTCGACCGCGCCGGACGGCGGCGACGGCGAAGCGAGCTTGCCGCCGACGGTGGGGATCCAGGCGCTGACGAACGAGTCCGCCGACGACTACGCCTTCAACCGATGGGGCCTCATCGAGGCGAGCACGCTCGAGACGTACGCGGTCAACTGGGCGACGCCCGACACCGCGCAGGCGGGGGCGGCGCCGAACGGCCGCCCTGCGCACCTGGCCGCCGACGCTCGCCTGGTCGTGCTGCAGCTCAACGGCGCCAACCGCGGCGCCGGCGAGAGCTACGTGCCGTCGAGCCCGAGCTCGAACGTCTACGTGTACGAGATCGACGGCTTCCGCTTCAACGAGACGCGCGACACGGGGCTGATCTCCAACTCGGTGCGCTATCAGGCCAGCGGCCCCACCACCGACGATTGGCTCTCGAAGTACGGCATCGACTTGAGCCGCGACTTCTTGGTCTTCGCCGCGGGCGAGAACGCCGCCAACAACGGCGCGTTCTTCCAGGAGCTGGCGCGCGCGACGTACTGGCTCAGCTACTGGGGCGCGGACCTCAATCATCTCGCGATCGTCAACGGCTCGCTGCAGAAGAACTACACGGGGACGCTGAGCAGCAACAAGATCGCCGAAGGCTCGATCTCCAACGGCGGCTTCACCGTGAAGTCGCTGCGCGTCGACCACACGGGGCTCACCCTCCCGCTCGAGGACTTCCTGAAGGTGGTCGACGGGCAGCTCTCGGCGCAGAACGTCGTCCCCGGCTTCAACCAGCAGTTCATCATCGACGCCCGCCCGACGAACCAGTGGAACCGCACCGCGCCGAACGCGTCGTTCTTCGACACCCACCCCGGGCAGTTCATCACCACGGCCTGGAGCTCGACCGGCGCGCCGAGCCAGGACGCCGAGGGGCAAGCGAAGTCCTACGTCCTCTACGAGGGCCACGTCAAAGGCGCGGTGAGCTTCCCGTGGGCGAGCTTGGTCGCGGACGTCGACAGCGGCAACTGGAAGTACAAGAGCAAGGCCGACCTCGCGCAGATCTTCACGACCGCCGGGTACGCGCCGTCCGACCGCACGAGCAAGGTCATCGTCTCGCAGTGCCGCACCAACTTCGAGGTGCAGGTGAACGGCTTCGCCGCGCGCGTGGTCCTCGGCTACCCGACGGTGCACTTCGACGGCTCGCTGGTCGAGTACTTCTCTCTGGTCTCCGGTCACCCGGACGCGAGCTTCAACATCGGCCCGAGCGATCCCGCCTACCAGTATCGCACCGACACGGCCGCGCGCAGCCAGCGCTACGAGGCGAGCCCGACCGCGGGCGCGCCGCCCACCACGGTCGAGAGCGACACCGGCGTCACGGCCTACAACGAACCGAGCGGCGCCGGCGAAGGCGATCGCAAGGTCGCGCAGGCGGTGATCGACAAGAACGCGACCACCACGCGCAAGGCGCTCGACGAGGATCGCGAGTACAAGCGTCGCTGACGCTCCACCGGGAGAGCTCCATGCACGACTTCACGCCCGTCCCCGCCCTGCTCGGCGGGCTGCTCATCGGCCTGTCCGCCTCGCTCCTGCTGTGGACCTACGGGAAGGTCGCCGGCGTCAGCGGGATCTACGGCGGCCTGCTCGTGCGCGGGCAGGCGACGGGGCTGCGCGTGGCGTTCGTGCTGGGGCTCCTCGCGGCGGGGCTCGTGGCCGGCCTCGTGCACCCCGCGTCGTTCGGGGCGCTGCCGGCGCGCCCGCTCGGCGTGACCGCGGCCGCGGGCCTGCTCGTGGGCTTCGGCACGCGGCTCGGCAACGGCTGCACGAGCGGCCACGGCGTGTGCGGGCTGAGCCGCCTCTCGCCGCGCTCGCTCGCGGCCACGCTCACCTTCATGGCGTTCGGCGTCGTGACGGTGCTGGTGTTCGACCACCTGCTGGCGAGGGCGTCGTGAGGGCCGTTTTGGTCGGCTTCGGCGCGGGCGCGCTGTTCGGCGCGGGGCTCGTCGTCTCGGGCATGACCCGCCCGAGCAAGGTGCTCGGGTTCCTCGACGTCGCGGGCGCGTGGGACGCCAGCCTCGCGTTCGTGATGGTCGGCGCGATCGCGGTGCACGCCGCGGCGTACCAGTGGATACGCCGCCGGGGCGCGCCGCGCTTCGCCCCGCGCCTCGACCTGCCCGCGCAGCGGCGCGTCGACGTTCGCCTCCTCGCCGGCGCGGCGCTGTTCGGCGTGGGCTGGGGCCTGGGCGGCTTCTGTCCGGGCCCGGCGTTGACGTCGGTGGCGGCCCTCGCGCCGGGCGCTTTGGTGTTCGTGGCGGCGATGACCGCCGGCATGCTGCTGCAGCACCTGTCCGACCGGAGCGCGCGCGCGAAGCCGAGCCCGCCGCTGGAAGGCCGCGAGGCGTCGGCGGAGTGAAGCCGCCCGCCCGCCGCCGGGAGCGCGCGGCGAGCTCGGCCCCGGTTCAGGGCGCGGGGAGCGGGAGGTCCGGATCGGGGAAGCGGAACGGGCCGTTCGCTTCGGCCCACTGCGCGCAGCTCTGCGCCTGCAGGTTGCGGATCGCGTAGAACGCCGGGCACACCTCGGACGCGATGCGCGCGCGGCACTCGCTCATCGGGCGAGCTCCGGCCGGATCGCCCGCGCCCGCGTACTCGGTGACCGCGGTCCAGGCGAGGCCCTCGAGGAACGCCGCCGTCGGCGACGCCACCTGGTCCGCGGCGTCCGCCCCCGCGGGCGGCTTGCCGAACAGCGACGCATAGTGGACCGCGGCGATGAAATACTGACCGATGGCCGTAAGGTGCACGTTGTCCGAGAAGATCGCGTCGAGCTTCTGCCGCGGCGTCCCGCTCACGCCCGGCACCTCGTCCGCGAGCGCGGCCGAGACGAGGCGCGCGAGCGCGACGGAGCCCGGGACGACGACCACGTTCTTGGGACGGCTCTCCGCCTCGAGCGTGAGGTTCACCTTGCCGACGATGCACTCCCAGAGCAAAAGCTCCGTCGTCTGGTAGGTGATCCAGGGAGCCGGGGCGTCTTTGTCGATGTCCGGCCAGACCTGGTAGAAATACGTGCGCGCGTCGCCCTGGTGCGCGGCGAGCCGGTCGTGGAAATGCCGCAGGTAGCCGACCGTGTTCTCCCAGCGCACGGTCTCGAGCGGGTCGTGGCGCTCGGTGACGAGGAGCGAGTCGTACCGCTGGCCCGCAGGGATCGTGCTCGGCGTCGCGAGCTCGGCGAGGAGATCGCGGTTCGAGCCCACGCGGTTCTTGCCGAGGCCGTAGCCGCCCCACCCCGTCTGGCCGTCGCCGCGCGTGCGTACGCGGAGCGGCGATCCGATGACGTTCTGCTGCTCCCAGCCGAGCGTGTCCCCCCTCGCGCTCGCGATCGCGTCGACCCAGTCGGGGACGGGGTTGTCGAGCAGGCTGTGGCCGGAGAAGAGGACGTTGGCGCGGTTACGGGGGCCGAAGGGCACGCCCGCGTCGTCGGGACGCGCGGCGTCGCCGCTCGCGTCCACGTCGTCGCGACCGCCGGCGTCCGCGTGTCCGCCGCCGCCGTCGGACAGGCTCGGCCCGTCGGGATCTTCGCGCGCGGGGCTCGCGTCGCTCGAGCCGCACGCCGCGGCCGCGAGCAGGAGCAGGGAGGGGACGGCGACGACGAGCGGCTTGAGGATCGAGTTCGGCGCCACGCGCCAAGGATGACCTCGGTCGCGCTCGCTGCCGAGGGAATTCGGCGGGCCCCGCCCACCCACACCTGTCAGGATAGCTCCGGACGACGCGAGCGCGGCCTCGGACGGAGACGACGCGCCTGCGCCTCGACGAGCGGCGTCGCGATCGAGCGCGCGCGCAGGGCGCGCGGTGAGGCCGAGTCCGCCCGGCGCGAGGCCCCCGAATGATCCGTCGAATCCTCCGCGGCGGCGGACTAGGATGCGTCCGCTCACGTGTCCCGGTCGCACCTCCGCCTCATCGCCGGCATCGGGCTCGCGCTCGGCGCCGTCAGCAGCGTCGCCGCCGAGGCGCGCGCGCAGTCGGATCAGCCGGCCGAGGCGAGCGCCGTCACGCCGCCGCGGCTCCGCGCCGACTCGCCCGCCAAGTACCCCGCCGTCGCGCGTCGCGAGACGGTCGAGGTCACGCTCGTGCTCGACGTCGACGCGGGCGGCGCGGTCACGAACGCCGTCGTCGAGCGCTCGGGCGGCCCCGGGTTCGACGAGTCCGCGCTCGCGGCCGCGCGCGCGTTGAAGTTCGAGCCCGCGATGCGCGCGGCGCGGCCGGTCGCGGCGCGCATCCGCTTCTCCTACACGTTCCCGCCGCCGCCGGCGCGCCTCGTCGGGCGGGTGCTCCGCGCCGCGTCCGACGCGCCGGTCGCCGGAGCGAGCGTCGTCGTGCGCGACGCCTCCGGCGGCGAACATCGCGTGACGACCGGCGCCGACGGCTCGTTCCGCGTCGACGGCCTCCCGCACGGGCGCGTGCACCTCCACGTCGAGGCGGCGCGCAACCAGCCGGCCGACAGCGACGAGGACCTCGCGCCCGGCGAGGAGACGGAGCTCGTCCTCCGCCTGTCGGCGCCGCCGGCCGAAGCGCCCGCCGCCGACGCCGGCGGAGAGCCGATCGAAGAGGTGCGCGTGACGGCGGAGCGCCCGCCGCGCGAGGTGACGAAGCGGACCATCTCGCGCGACGAGGTCTTCTCGAGCCCCGGCACCAACGGCGACGCGCTCCGCGCGGTCCAGAACCTGCCCGGTATCGCGCGCCCGCCGCCGTTCGGCGGGCAGCTCGTCGTGCGCGGCTCCGCGCCTCAGGACACGCAGACGTTCATCGACGGGACGAACGTGCCCATCATCTACCACTTCGGCGGCCTGAGCTCCGTCGTGCCGAGCGAGTCGCTCGACAAGATCGACTTCTACCCGGGCAATTTCGGCGCGCCCTACGGCCGCGCGATGGGCGGCATCATCGACGTCGGGCTGCGCGATCCGAACGCCGACGGCGAGCTGCACGCGATGCTGCAGCTCGACTCGATCGACGTCCGCGCCCTCGTCGAGCGCTCGCTCGGCAAGGGATGGAGCTTCTCCGCGAGCGGCCGGCGCTCGTACTTCGACGTCTGGCTGAGGCTCCTCGCCGGCGACGGCGTGACGAGCGCGCCGAAATACTACGACTATCAGCTCATGGTCCGGAAGGAGCTCGGCCGCGACCACGACCTCCGGTTCACGTTCTTCGGCTCCGACGATCGGGTCGAGATCTTCAGCAACGAGACGAGCGGCGGCGACTTCGTGCTCGGCGGCAACATCAACGCCGCGATCTCCTTCTGGCGCGCTCAGGCCCGCTACCAGCACAAGGTCGGGAGCGGCACGCGGCTCACCGCCGTCGCCGCGGTCGGGCAGGACGCCGTCAACTTCGGCTTCGGCGACGTCTACGCGGTGATCGACACGACGCCGGTCTCGCTCCGCTCCGAGCTCTCGCAGCGGCTCCTCCGCCAGCTCACGGTGAACGCGGGCATCGACATCATCCACACGCCCTACGAGATCACCGCCCGCTTCCCGCGGCCGGAGAGGCCCGGCGTACCGGGCGGAGGCATCGGCGCGCCGTCGCTCGTCAGCAAGACCGACGGCTACGTCTACACGCCCGGCGCGTACGGCGAGCTCGAGGTGACGCCCCTCAAGGGCACGCGCATCGTCCCCGGCTTCCGCGCGGACTACACGAGCCAGACGAAGGAGTGGAACCAGTCGCCGCGCGTCGTCGTCCGTCAGGACGTCCCGCACGAGGGGCCGCGGACGACGGTGAAGGGAGGCGTCGGGCTCTTCTACCAGCCGCCGTCGCCGTTCGAGCTCGATCCCGTCTTCGGCCAGCGGCCGCTCGTCGCGAACAGGAGCACGCACTACAGCGCAGGCGTCGAGCAGGAGCTCGTCGGACACGCCGAGCTCGCGGTCGAGGGCTTCTACAAGGACCTCTCGCGGCTCGTCGTGCAGGACGCGCTGAACGGCGGGAGCGGCTTCGTCTACGGGACCGAGACGCTCCTCCGCTGGAAGAACGATCCGAACATGTTCGGCTGGCTGGCGTACACAGTTTCGCGGAGCGAGCGCCGCGACGGACCGGGCGAGGACCGGCACCTCGCGCCGTTCGATCAGACGCACGTCCTCACGGTGCTCTTGAGCCGCGCGTTCGGCGACGGCTTCCGGATCGGCGGCCGCTTTCGCTTCGTGAGCGGAGGTCTGTACACGCCGAACGCCTCCGGCGGCGTCTTCGACGCCGATCGCGCGGCCTATCAGCCCGTCGGCACGCTGCCGCTCTACAGCGCGCGGCTGCCCCCGTTCCACCAGCTCGACCTCCGCTTCGAGAAGCGCATGAAATCGCCGCCGCTGTCGAACGTCACGGCGTACATGGACATGCAGAACGTCTATTACAACCGCGCGGCGGAGGGGATTCAGTACTCGTACAACTACGCCCGGTCGCGCCCGCTCCAGGGGTTGCCGCAGCTCGCCATCATCGGCGTGAGGATCGACCTGTGAAGCGCGCTCCGATCTTCGCCGTCGCCGCCTTCGCGCTCGCGTGCAACGACGACCCCTACCCCAACAAGAGCCAGGTCTCTTCGGTGCGCATCCTCGGGGTGCGCGCCGATCTGCCGTACGCGCGGCCCGGCGAGACGGTGAAGCTCGAGGCGCTCGTCGTCGACGGCCGCGCGCGACCATCGCTCCCGCTGAGGACGACGTGGTTCCCCGTGCCCTGCGTCGACCCGCCGGGAGGGCAGTACTACGACTGCTACCCGGCGCTCGAGGCCGCGTTCCCGCTCGGCGTCGACCTCACGCCCCAGCTCGTGGAGGGCGCGACGCACTCGATCACGATCCCCGAAGGCGCGCTCGCGAACGCCGCTCCGCAGCCCGGACGCGGCGACGAGCCGATCGTGACCGCGTGGACCTTCCTGTTCGCGTGCGCCGGCCACGTCGAGCGCGTCCCGCGCTCGGGCCGCCTCGCGGCGAACGCGGCGCCGTTCGGCTGCTTCGACGCCGAGGGGAATCCGCTCCCGGTCGACGAGGCCGTGTTCGGGTTCACCCGCGTCTCGGTGAGCGCGACGCGCCGCAACGCGATCCCGACGCTGAAGTCGCTCGTCGTCCGCGGTCAGGTCGTCGATCCGGTCAAGGGCATCTCCCTGCCGCGCTGCGAGCGGGACCTCTACGAGACCATCACCGACGAGGACTGCAACGGCGTCGGGATGGGCGTCGCCTTCGACGACGCCGACGCCGAGCTCGATCCCGACAACGTCGACGCCGAGGGCCGGCCCGGACGCGAGACCATCTACAGCGACTGGTACGTCACCTTCGGCCGGTTCCGTCAGGAGCGCCGCATCGAGCGCGACCCGTTCAAGGGACGCCCGGAGATCCCGGACATCCTCTACGAGCCTCCGCGCAGCACCGGCAAGGGCACCCTCTGGGCCGTGCTCCACGACAACCGCGGCGGGACGAGCTGGACGAGCGTGCCGATCGAGATCCGCTGAGCGCCGCGCCGGCGAGGCGGCGCGCGCCACCCTCGAATTGTCTTCTCGCCAAGTTCGTCTATAGCAGCCCCCATGGCACTGTCGTCCACCGCGTGCGCGATCACCATCGCGACCCTCGCCACGTCGCTCCTCGCCGCCTGCGGCGCGAGCTCCCCGGCCTCGCAGAGCGGCGCGGCTCCGCGCGAGTCCGGTCAGAGCCGCCTCATCGAGAAGACGTTCGCCGGCAAGAACCGCTGCAATCCGCAGGACCACACGCGCCCGTTCGTGATCGAGTGGGACGGCACCGACATCTCGAGCTTCGAGTCGCGCGCGACGACCGACGTCGTCTTCGTCCGCTACGAAGGCTGCGACCTCCAGGTGGTGGACAGCTGCACGAACGACGACGTCCGCGGCTCGATCGGCGCGTACGGGCCGGTCGACTGGACGAGCGGCGCGGTCGAGAAGGTGGACATCCTGAACGAGGACGAGCTCTACGCGAAGCTCCCGCTCGGGGCGAACAGCATCGGCGCGCGCGTCCAGGGCGGCGAGCGCTTCCACATGGAGTACTTCGTCTCGGGCACGCGGAAGGCGACGCGGCCCGCGGTCTACCGCGGCGACCTCGACAAGCTGCGAGGCTGCCGCGGCGTCACCCACTATGTCTACGCGTACAACGTGGGCGCGTTCGCGCTCGGAAGCTTCTCGCGGCTCGAGGGCTCGGCCGGCGCCACGCTCTGGGGAATCGGCGCCGGCGGCAACAAGAAGAACGAGAGCGCGATCGAGAAGCAGGGCGGCGTCCTCGGCTCGTGCCGCGGTGAATCGGCGAGCGAGGCGGCGACCTGCAAGGTGCCCATCCGGCTCACGCTCCGCGAGATCGAGCCGGGCGACAACCCCGACGCGCGGGCGGCGATCGCGCCGGAGACGCCGGACGCGCTGAACCTCGCCGGCAAGATCCAGGAGGACAACACCCGATCGCGCGAGGCGAACGAGCGGCTCGCGAGCGCGCAGCGCAAGTCGAACGCGCGCGACGGCAAGGGGTGCCTCGCGGAGCTCGACGCGTTCGATCGCCTCGAGAAGCGACCGGGCGCGCAGTCGACGGAGCCCAAGGGCTTCGGCTCCCTGCGAGCGCAGTGCCTGATGATCGCCGGGCAGTGCAGCGCGGGCAGGGCGCTCTCGCGCCGATCGATCGAGGCGCGCGGAACGAGGGAGAGCGCGTCGGAGATCGATCGCCAGGTCGACGCGCAGGTGGGCATGTACTGCGGGTCGGGCGCGAAGGAGCCGCGCGATCAGCTCCTCGTCGCGCTCCACGTGCTGAACGACGGCGCGACGCGCGAGCGCACGACGCCGAAGGCCTGCCTCGCGGCGATCGACACCGGATCGGCGGTGCTGTCGAAGGTGCAGCCGCGCGACGAAGAAGACCGCGCCGTGAAGGGCGCCCCGCGCACGCTCGCCGAGTACGGCACGAGGTGCCTGGCGCGCGCGGGCGACTGCCCGACGGCGTGGAAGCGCTTCGCGGCGCTGCAGGACCAGTGGATCCGCGCCGAGAAGCTTCAGTGGCGGACGGAGGCGGTGGACCGCCGCGGCTCGTTCGAGAGCGCCACGTACGGCGAGTGCGTCGGCAAGGACTCCGGCCCGCTCACGCCGATGGAGGAGCTCGCGCTCGCCGACAAGCAGCTCGACTGGGCCGCGAGCCACAGCACGACGGAGGCGACCGTCGCCCTCTGCAAGGGCCTCATCGCGCGCGGGAAGCGCGCGCTCGCCTCGCTCCGCGACGACCGGAGCGACTACGTGAAGTACGGGGCCGCCAACGTCGGCAAGCACGGCGCGCTCTGCCTGGCGAAGGCCGGCGACTGCTCTCAAGCGCGCGCCCACTTCATCGAGCAGTACCGCGCGGAGCGCGCCGAACGCTCGATGCTCGACGCGGAGGACGCCTACGCGGGCATCTTCAACCGCACCGCGTGCGCGTCCACCCTCGAGGCGGGGCTCGCCCCGGCGGACGCCGTCGCCAACGCGCTCCGCGTGCTCCGGCAGGCGCGCGGCGAGGCGAAGACCTGCGCGAGCGCGTGGAGCGCGCTCAAGACGAACATGGCGAGGATGACCGACGCCGCGCTCCGGAAGAAGTACGAGCACGATCTCCAACGACGGTCGCTCGACTGCTTCGACTCCGCGCTCGACTGCGACGCCGCCTGGACCGCCTACAAGACGGCGAACGCGTGGCGGAGCAAGCCGCTCGACGACCGCGATCTCCGCGCCAGCTTCACGTCGTCCGCCTCGAAGTGCGCCGACACGACGGCACCCGGGCTCACCGCCGCGGAGCAGTACTGGGCCGCGATCAGCCAGATGGAGCGGAACGAGAAGAAGCCGACGGCGAAGTGCGCCGCGCTGTATCAGACCGCGAAGCGCACCGCCTCGTCCGTCACCGTGCGCAAGGGCAGCTCGCACGACGATCCCGACTACGCCTACGCGACCTGCCTCGCCCACGCGGGGGAGTGCGCCGGCGCGCGCGACGCCATGCTCCGCTCCCCGAGCGGGCGGGACGCGCGATGGGTCGAGCACTTCGTGACCACCACGTGCAAGAAGAGCAACTGACGCGGGACGCCCGCGAGCTCGCAAGACGGTCTCGTCCGTCGACGCGCGCGAGGTGATCGTCGACGTCCACGCGTGGCTGGCGAAGTCGATGGCGCGCGGGTGGAAGTAGCCGAACGGCCTCGAACGCGGTCCCTCCTCTCCGCCGGCGCCGCGCGGCCCCGCGTGCGGCTCACGCCTTCGTCGACTCGTCGTCGTCGTCGCCGAACGCGAGCGCGCGCACGCGCGCCGCCGCGCTCGTCCGATCGCTCACGTCGAGGATCGTGTAGACGCGCTCGAGGTGCTTGCGGACCGTGCCGATCGCGATCCCGAGGCGCTGCGCGAGCCGCTCGTTGCTGCCGCCGTCGGCGAGCGCGAGCGCGACCTCGACCTCGCGCGGCGAGAGCCCGAGCGCCCCGAGCTTCTCGACCGGCGGCCGCACCTCGTCGCGCAGGACGACGACGTGCGGACCGAGCTCGCTCCCGACCATCCACGCCTGGAGCGCGCCGTCGTCGAGCCGCAAGCGCACCGGATCGGACGGCGCGGCGACGCGCTCGTTGGCGAGGAGCCGGACGGCGCGCTCGAGCGGCTCGGCGAGCGTCGACGGGAGCGGCTTGCCGATCGCGAGCGACGTGTCGGCGAACGTCCGCGAGCGATCGAGGATCGTCGCCGTGCCATCGACGAGGAGCACCTGCCAGCCCTTCTTCGTGGCGACCGTGCGCAGCGCCGCGGCCTCGAGTCGATGACAGACGTAGCGGTACGCGTTGACGATGTGCGGCCGGAGCAGCCCGAGGAGCGCGCGCTCTCGCTCGCTGAACCCCTCCGCGCCGCGGTTGACGGCGAGGCCGATCATCACGCCGGGCGGGGCCGGCAGCGCGACCGCGAGCTGGCTCTCGATCCCGAGCGGCGCGTAGAACTGCGCGTAGAGCTCCGTGCGCAGGATCGCCCCCGGCGGAGCGACGTCGTCCCAGCGGAGCGCGCGCGTGTCCGCGGTCCGCTCGACGTGCGCGACGAACGGGTTCTGCCCCATGAGCCGAGCGAACACGGGGCGCTGCGTCTCGTACCACTCCGCCCCGGGATCGGGCCGGATCACCGCGCGGATGATCCCGGCGGCGAGGTCGAGCTCGTTCCAGGACACGCTGAGCCCCGGGATCAGATCCCACATCGCCGCGAGCGTCCGCTCGACCAGGTCCTCCGACGTCTCCGCCGCGCCGAGGGACGCGGCCTTCTCGAGGACGCGATACAGGTCCGCGGCGCTCGGACCGAGCGTGTCATTCATTTGGACCTCATACTAAAGACCGCTCTCGCGCGTGTGTACGCGGATCGTCGTATTGATCCACGCGCCTGCTCCTCTTACCTCAGTAAGACCGCCGAGGCGGCGACGGGGAGGAGCCCGCTGCGCCCGGCGATGGAGCGGAAGGGGGTCGTCCAGCGCGGCCCTCCTCCGCCTCGAACGCTTCGGAGACCTTCATGCGAAACCTGATTTCATGTGCATGTGTGCTCGCGCCCGTCTTCGCCGCCGTGACCCTCGCGGGCTGTAGGGACGACGACGACGGCGGGGGCGGCGCGACGCCGATCGACGCGGGCGCCGAGGGCGACGCCGCGCTCGGGTGCCTGGAGATCACGGGGGACGTCCGAGCGGACGCCGTCTGGACGAAGCTTCCGAGCGAGGCCGACGCGGGGGACACGCCGGACGTCTGCGTCCGGCGTGACGTGACCGTCCAGCGCGGCGCGGTGCTCACGATCTCCCCCGGCGTGCGCGTGGTGTTCGACCCCGGCACGTCGCTCGTGGTGGCGCGCGCCGAGGGCGCCGCGCTCGTCGCGGAGGGCACCGAGAGCGAGCCGATCGTGCTCGAGGGCTCGAGCGCGGAGCCCGGCACGTGGGACGGCGTCGAGATCAACTCGCGCGATCCCCGCAACCGCGTGGCGTTCGCCACGATCCGAGGCGCCGGCGGCGGAGGCGAGGTCGTCGCCGACGACACGCTCGGCGGACTCGCGGCGGCGCTCGTCCTCGACGCGGAGCCGGGCGCGCCGGCGACCGCGGACGTGCACCACGTCACGTTCGAAGACAGCGCGGGCTGGGGCCTCGTCGTGGAGGGGATCTCGGAGGCCAGGGGGTTGACCGACAACCGCTTCGTCGGCAACCGTCTGGGCGCGGTCGTGCTCTCGCCGCACAACGTCGCGCTCATGGACGCGTCGACGACCTACGAAGGCAACGCGTTCGACGGCGTCGCCGTGACCGGCACGCCGAACCTCGAGGCGGCGACGGCCACGACGTGGAAGCGGCTGGCCGAGGGCGCGAAGTACTGGGTGCGCGCGCCGGTGCGGGTCCTGTCGGACCTCACGATCGAGGCCGGCGCCGAGCTCGTCTTCGCGGCGGGCACGGGCCTCGAGTTCCCGCAGAACGCGGCGAACACGCGCGCGCAGGTGGTCATCGTCGGGACCGCGGACGCGAAGGTCTCCTTCACCGGCGAGCAGCCCGTCGCGGGCTTCTGGGACGGGATCGAGATCCAGACCGGCCACGTGACCAACCGCGTGCACCACGCGATCGTCGCGCACGCGAAGTCCGGGATCCGGGTGCGCCGGGCAGGCTCGTTCCCCGCGGCGACGCTCGACGTCGCGGACAGCCACCTGCACGACAACGAGGTCTGCGGCGTCGAGAGCACGAGCGCCCAGAACACGCTCACGGTGACGAACGTCACGTACGAGCGCAACGGGACCGATCACTGCCCGCCCCCCTGAGGTCGCCGGCGGCTACGGGAGGTCGCCGGCGGCTACGCCTCGTCGCGCGCGAAGCGCCGGTGCGCCACGCCGAGCGCGACGAGCGCGTAGGCCGCGACGACGACGAGATCGAGCCAGACGGGGACGACGAAGCTTCCCCAGGTGACCATCGGCGCGAGCGCGGCCTTCCCGGACGCGCCGAGGACCGCGTGACGGAGCGGCGCGACGGCGTACGAGAGCGGGTCGAGCCGCGTCAGCGCCTCCAGCCACGGCGGCAGCCCGCTCAGCGGGTAGAGCGCGCCCGAGGCGAAGAACATCGGCAGGAGCACCATCTGCATCAGCGCCATGAACGCCTGGATGCTGCGCACGCGCGTCGCGAGCGCGACGCCGAACGCCGTGATCGCGAAGCAGATGACGAGGAGCTGGAGGAAGATCGTCACCACGAGCTCGAGCGACATGGGAACGCCGCCGATCGCGCCGATGACCATCAGGAGCATCCCCTGGATCGTCCCCACCGTCGTCCCGCCGAGGCACTTGCCGAGGAGGATCGCGCCGCGCCGCACCGGCGCGACCATCATCTCGCGCATGAACCCGAGCTCGCGGTCCCACACCAGCGAGCCGGCCGCGAAGAAGCAGCTGAAGAGGATGGCCATGCAGAGGACGCCCGGGAAGAGGAACGTCCGGAACGGCACGCCGCTCGTCGACGGCACCATCGCCGAGAGCCCCGTGCCCATCACGAACAGGTAGAGCACCGGCTGCGCGAGCCCCGCCATCAGGCGCGGCCGATCCTTCACGAAGCGGAGCAGCTCGCGGTGCCAGACGACCTTGATCGCGCGCAGATCGCTGGCGAGCCCGGACGGCGGCAGGCGCGGCGCCGGCGGTCGCGTCGAGGTCCTCGGGGCGCGATCGGCGGCCGTCATCGGCGCCCCCGCGCCCGCGGCGGCTGGACCCGCGATTCGGCGTCGCGCATGGTCGTCCCCGTGAACGAGAGGAAGACGTCGTCGAGCGACGGGCGCGCCACGCTCACCGAGCGGATGGCGATCGGGAGCTCGGCGAAGAGGCGCGGGACGAACTCCTCTCCGGACGCGACGGAGAAGGTGACGGCGCCCTCGTGCACCCGCGCGTCGACGCCGAGCTTCTCCTTCAAGACGGAGATCGCGACGACGTCGTCGGCGGTCCGGACCTGGACGCGGTCCTTGCCCACCGCGGCCTTCAGCGCCTCGGGCGCGCCCTCGGCGACGATCGTGCCCGCGTCCATGATCGCGACGCGATCGCAGTGCTCCGCCTCGTCCATGTAGTGGGTCGTCAAGAAGACCGTGATCGCGTGGCGTGCCTGGAGCTCGCGGATGTGCGCCCAGATGCTGCTCCGCGTCTGCGGATCGAGGCCGATCGTCGGCTCGTCGAGGAAGAGCACGTTCGGCGCGTGCACCAGGCCGCGCGCGATCTCGAGGCGCCGCTTCATGCCCCCGGAGAACGTGGCGACCGCGCTGTCTCTGCGATCCCAGAGGCCGACCATGGTCATCACCTCTTCGACGCGCGCCGGCAGGACGTCCTTCGGGACGCCGTAGAGCTCGCCGTGGAAGAGCAGGTTTCGGCGCGCCGAGAGGTAGTCGTCCAGCGTCGTCTGCTGGAACACGAGGCCGATGTTGCGGCGCACGGCGTCCCGCTCGCGGACGACGTCGTGCCCCGCGACGGTCGCCGAGCCCGCCGTCGGCGCCGTGAGCGTGCAAAGGATCGAGATCGTCGTCGACTTGCCCGCGCCGTTCGGCCCGAGGAACCCGAAGACCTCGCCGGCGCGCACCTCGAAGTCGATGCCGCGCACCGCGTGGACGTCGCCGTAGCGCTTCTCGAGGCCGCGGACGACGATCGCCGGGCTCGACTCGGCGGTCACGGGAGGCACGGCGCGGTGGACACCAGGGGGCGCGCGGGTCAGGCGCGAGCGACGATGTTCGTCTTCACCCAGTCGATGATCGACTCGAGCGTGGTGCCCGGGGTGAACACGCCCTTCACGCCGGCGGAGCGGAGACGCTCGAGGTCACCCTCCGGGATGATGCCGCCGCCGAACACGACGACGTCGTTCGCGCCCTTGGCGGTGAGGGCGTCGATCACGGCCGGGAAGAGCGTGTTGTGCGCTCCGCTCATGATCGACAGGCCCACGCCGTCGACGTCCTCCTGTACGGCCGCGTTCGCGATCATCTCCGGCGTCTGGTGGAGGCCCGTATAGATGACCTCGAAGCCCGCGTCGCGGAGGGCGCGCGCGACGACCTTCGCGCCGCGATCGTGACCGTCGAGGCCCGGTTTGGCGACGAGGATGCGGACCTTGCGAACAGTGGCGTCGGACATGCTCTCCGCCTTATCGTCCGCCGCGGGCCACGTGTCAAATCGAGGCGGCCGCCCGGCGCGGGGGCCGGTCGCGACGGCTCGCCGCCGGGCGCGAGGCTCGCCGGCGCGCGGGCGAGCTACGGCTTCTTCGACGACGGCGGCTCCGGCAGCGCCAGGACGCCGGAGCCCACCTTGGTCGCGTTGTCGAGGAAGCTCGTGTCCGCGGAGACGATCACCTCTCCGCTCGCGACCTCGGTGGCGTCCGTCGACTCGCGCAGGGTCGCGTCCTGCACGTGGATGCCGATGGAGTTCGAGCGGATGAACGAGCTCCGGACGAGCGCGGGCGAGCCCGCGAGCGCGAGGCCGATGCCGAGGTTGGCGTCGAACGCCGAGCGCTCGATCGTCACGCGCGGCGCGTCCTGCGCGAGGAGGCCGTGTCCGAGGCGGTCCTCGAAGATCTCCTTCTGCGTCCCGCGCACGAGGACGCCCGCGAGATCGATCGCCGCGCCCTCCCAGAGGTAGATCCCCGAGTGGCGGTTCGACACGAGCGACGAGTCGGTGATCGTCGCGGCGGCACCCATCGCGACGTGGACCCCGACGCCCATCTTCGTGCCGAAGGAGGGCCGCGTGCCGGTGACGAAGCTCGTCGTCATCGTGAGCGAGCTCCCCGCGTCGAAGACGTCGACGCCCGAGCGCCCGGCCTCGACGATCGCCGTGTCGATCAGCTCGAGCTTTCCCTTCTCGAGGACGTAGGCGCCGTTCGCGAGGTCGCCGTCGGCGTCGCCGACGATCGATCGGATCGTCGCCCGCTCGACCTTCACCTTCGCGCCGAGCAGCGCCGTGATCGCGGGCCCTTCGGTCCCCGACGCGCCGAAGCCCTTCACCGACACGGTCGCGCCGTCGAGCGCGAAGAACGCCATCCCGACGCCGCCGCTCTTCTCCGCGCGCGTCCCCGTGACGACCGTGTCCACGATCTCGAGCTCGGACTTCGGACCGGCGCGGAGACCTGCGCGGCGGTTGTCGAGGAACGCGCTCCGCGTCACCTTCCCGGTCGCGCTCGCCGTGAGGTTGACGCCGAGGCCGAAGGCGCCGTCGAGATCGGACTCGTTGTCGCGGAACACGCTGGCGTCGACGAGCACGTTCGTGCCGGGCTCCCCGGCGAGCACGCCGCCGCCCTGGTTCTTCGCGATGACGCTCTCGACGATCTCGAGCTGCGCGCCGAGGATCGCCTGCACGCCGATCCCCGAGCTCGACGCGCGCGCGTACGTGCCGCGGACGATCGACCGGACGAGCTTCGCCTCCGCGCCGTCGTAGACGGCGACGCCGCGATCGCTGTGCCGCTCGAACAGGACGTCCTCGAACGTGATGCTCCCGCGCTCGACGCTCGCGCCGGTGCTGAAGCCGACGATCGAGACGCCGCGCACCGTCGCCGCCTGAGCGACCGAGATCAAGCCCGGATTCGTCGTCGCGCCTCCGCCGTCGAGCCGGACGCGCTCCGCGCAGCGCCCGCGGACCGTGACGTCCTTGGTGATCTCGAGCGATTCGGCGTACGTGCCGTCGTCGACGGCGATGACGTCGCCGGCGCGCGAGGCCCGGACGGCGTCGCCGATCCGGCGGAAATGCGTCGCGTCGACCGGCCCCGACGGGCGCACGAACAGGCGCGCGCCCGCCGGGGGAAACGACGCCGCGCAGTCGCCGAGCGGGAGGCACTTCGTCTCGCCGATCGCCTCGCGCGTGGCGCCGGAGCAGGCCGTCGCCGGGAGGATCGCGGCGCACCCCCAGCCGCTCGGGTCGCGCTCGAAGCCGGCGGGACACTCCTGCCATCCGACGGGCTGGCAGTCCGCGAAGCCCAGCGCCGGCCGCGCGCCCGCCGGGCACTCGCCGTCGAACACGAGCGGGACGCACGTCCCGTCCGCGCCGCGCCGGAAGCCCTCGCCGCACCCGTCCGAGCCGACCGGCGGCGCGCCGCTGGACGCGCCCCCGTCGCCGCCGCTGCCCCCGGCGCAGCTCGCCACGAGCAGACCGAGCGCGAGCCGCTGCGCAGACGTCCGAGCGAGCCGATGTGCGAGCATTCGAGTCTCCATGC
The DNA here is from genome assembly GCA_019637105.1 of Labilithrix sp. Taxonomy (GTDB): domain Bacteria; phylum Myxococcota_A; class Polyangia; order Polyangiales; family Polyangiaceae; genus Labilithrix. Next base: position 3,064 of record JAHBWF010000022.1, on the reverse strand, counting down.
CTCGCTCCCGAGCGTGGCGCGGCCGGGCGGGCCCGGACCGCGGGCGCCGGAGGGCGCTCAGTTCGCGACCTTGTGGACGGCCTTCTTCGCGCCCGGCATCCCGGTGCTGCCGGTCAACCCCTTGACGGCGCCGTTGGGGAGGCCGCCCTCGCCTCCCGGCCCGCCGCCTCCGCCGAGGCCGAGCGAGACGTTCGGGAGCGCCGCGATGTCCTCGACGAGACTGCCGTCCCACGACGGCGCGACGCCCAGGCGCCAGACGATGCCCGCGCTCAAGCCGCCCGGGCCTCCGCCGCCCCCCGAGCCGCTCGCGCCGCGACCGCCCACGCCGCCGGCGCAGCCCGCGCCGCCGGCGGTGCCTCCAGGCCTCGCGGCCTCCCCCGTCCCGCCGCGTCCCCCGTCGCCCGCCTGCGAGGTGAGCAGCTCGCTGTCGATGAAGCGCGCGCTCGAGTTGAGCGAGGCGACGGCGATGCTCGCGCCCCCGCCGCGTCCCCCGAGCCCGCCGGCGCCGCCGCAGCTCCCCGCGCCGCCGCCGCTGCCGTCGATGCCTTGATCCGAGTTGTAGCCGCCTCCGCCGCCGCCCTGTCCAGGGCGCCCCGCCGCGCCTCGGTTGCTCGTCGCGGGCTCCCAGCCGGAGGCGTGGAGCGTGCCGTGGGTGGCGGCGCTCGTGCCACCCGTCTGCGCCGCGCCGTTCGCGCCTGGCTTGCCCTGGTGCACGAGAGCGCACACGTCGTTCTGGTCGTCGGCGCCGCCCTCGCCTCCCGGACCGGAGGTAGGAGGCACGGCCGTGCCCGGCATGCCGGTGGGCCCCGGGGAGTTCCCGCCGTTGCCTCCCTTCGACCGGGTGTCGTCGACGCACACCGCCTGCCCGCCGGCGCTGCCGTTGCCGTTCAGGCTCGCGGCGGGATGGTTCGTCGGCGGAGCGTTCATCTCGCCGCCGGCGGTGAGTCCTCTTCCGGCGAAGACCTTCACCCGCTTGAAGGTGATCTCCTTCACGTTGTCGACGAACACGCCGATGCTCGACGCGCCCACGGCGACCGCGTCGCGCGCGGCGAGATCGAAGTCCTGGACCGTCGTCGCGGCGGTGTACCCCTGGATCCTCAACGCGAAGCCTTCGCTCGGCGGCTCCACCCTCGGCCTCGCGCCCGTGTAGGTGAACGCGCCGCAATCGAGCCCGCCGTAGAGCTGGATCCCGTCGGACAGCGCGTCGAGCACGATGGGCTCGGGGTAGTCGCCCTCGCAGACGTACACGCGCCGCTTGCCCGTCGCGCGCGCCCTCTCGACGCCTCGCGCGATCGTGCGGACGGGGCTCGGCTTCGTGCCGTCGCGCGCGTCGTCGCCGGTCGTCGTCGAGACGAACACGCCGACCTGATCGGTGATGAGGCACCCTTCGTCCTTGGGGTCCTTCGCGCCGTCGCACCCCGGCGGGAGCTGCTCGGGCGGGAGCCCGCCGTCGGGGAGCGGAGGGATAGGCAGCGGCCCGCCCTCGACGCCGGGCAGCCCGCCGTCGCCCGTCGCGACGACGCCGGGCTCGTCGCCGACGCACGCGCCGGACGACGCGACGAGCATGGAGAAGAGGACAGCGCCGACGGCCGACCATGACGTCACGAGAGAGGTACGCATCGGAAGCTCCACCGTAAGGTAAGGGAGAGCCCCGAGCGACGCAAAGCTCCCCGTACCCGCGGCGCCGAGCCAAATCGGCGGCCGGGATCCTCGACCGTCCGGATCGCCGAACGAAGCGAGCCCGCGTGGGGTGGGAGCCCCGAAAAGCCGCGCCTTTTCGGGGCCGGGCGCCCGTGACGACAAGACGCCGAACGAGCATGACGATCGAATCATGCTCGGTCATCTCGTGTCCCGAGTCCGCATGGACTCAGGACGCTAGCGATCCTTCGGCTTCTTCTTCGTGCTCTTCGCGTGCTTCGCCGGCTTCGCGCGCGCCGACGCGTGGCTCGCCGGCGGCGGGCTCCGCACGAGCATCGTCGCGCAGCGCGCGGAGCGCGCGCGGTCGGCCTCGGTGTAGATCGGCCGCTCGACCCAGCACGGATCGTCGAACAGGTCGACGGGCCCGCGCTCGTCGTCGGAGAGGCGCTCGACGATGGCCGCGTCGGCGTCGGGATCGAGCAGCCGCGTCGTGATCTTCGGGACGGCGACGCGGCGATCGTCGGCGTGCTCGTTCTCGGTCCACAAGAGGTGGAAGCTCCAGTCGAGCTTCGGCCCGTCGGTGAAGTCGAACGCCAGATCGGCGAGGAGGCCGAGGCGCGTCCACCCGTTCACGCACACGAGGCGCCGGTTCTCGCGGAGCACCGGGAACATCGGCGGCTTCCACGACTCGCCCTGGTTCGACACGAGGTTGCCGACCGACGCGAAGATCGGGACGTTGCGGCCGTCCTTCGTCGGGTGCACGACGACCGGCGAGGCGATGTGCGGGTGGTGGACGACGACGGCGTCCGCGCCCGACTCGGCCGCCTGCCGCGCGACCGCCATCACGGCGGGCGTCTGCGGCACGTACTCGACGCCGCCGTGGAGGATCGCGATCGTCGCGTCGCACGCCTCGCGCGCGCGATGAAGCGCGGCCGCGACCTTCTGCCGTCCGACGGCGTTCTCCGTGGCGATCGCGAGGCGCGCGGTCTTCGCGCAGCTCCCCTCGGCGTTGATGAGCGTCGTCCACGCGACCGCGCAGACGCGCTTGCCGCCGCGCTCGACGAGCGCGCGCGGCGCCCACGGATCGCCCTCGAGGTCGCCGCCGAGGACGGCGAGCCCGCTCTCGACCGCCGTCTCGAGCGTGGTCTCGACGCCGTCGTGATCGAGATCGCAGGCGTGGTTGTTGGCGACGCTGACGGCGGTGAGCCCCGCCTGCGGGAGCGCCTCGAGCCAGGCCGGCGGCGCGGCGTAGGCGAGTCGGAACGCCTTCTCGCCGAGCTCGCCGGTGGCCGCCTCGTAGTTCGCGACGACCGCGTCGGCCGCGCCGAAGACGGGCGCGAGCGGCGCGAGGGCGCGGAGGACGGAGCTCGGCGCGGCGAGGCTCGGGCGATGCGGGATGAGGTCGCCGCCGACGAGGACGCGCAGC
>JAHBWF010000219.1 GCA_019637105.1 Labilithrix sp. | reverse complement strand
GTCGCGGAGGCGGCGGGCGCCGGGGCCGCGCGCGCGCCGCCCGGCGGGGGGAGCGTGATCGTCTCGACGAAGAGGTGATGCGCTTCGATCGGTCCTCCCGCCGAGAGCACGATCGCGCGCTCGACGACGTTGCGGAGCTCGCGGACGTTGCCGGGCCACGCGTACGACTCGAGCCGCGCGATCGCCTGGGCGCTGAGCGGAGGCGGGGCGCCCTTCGTCGCGCCGGCGAGGAGGCTCCTCGCCAGCGGGAGGATCTCGTCGCGACGCTCGCGCAGCGGAGGCAGGCGGATCGTGATGCCGTCGAGGCGGAAGTAGAGGTCGCTCCGGAACGCGCCGCTCGCGACGAGCGCCGGCAGATCGCGGTTCGTCGCGGCGAGCACGCGGACGTCGATCGGGCGCGCCTCGACGCTCCCGACGCGCATCACCTCGCGGCTCTCGAGCACGCGCAGGAGCTTCGCCTGCGTCGTCGCCGGCATCTCTCCGATCTCGTCGAGGAGGACGGTGCCGCCGTGCGCCGCCTCGAGCAGGCCCACCTTGGTCTTGACCGCGCCCGTGAACGCGCCGCGCTCGTGGCCGAAGAGCTCGGTCTCGAGGAGCGTGTCGGCGAGGGCCGCGCAGTTGATCCGTACGAAGGGCCCGGTCCGGCGCGCGGACAGCGCGTGGATGCGCTCGGCCGAGACCTCCTTGCCCACGCCGGTCTCGCCGAGGAGCACGACGCTGAGGTTGCTCGCCGCGACGAGCTCGACGAGCCGCTCGATCGACGCCGCCTGGCTCTCCGGCGCGGGGTGCGCCGGGCGCATCGGCATCTCGCCGGTCACCACCGCCGCGCGACGCGCGCGCGCGCTCGTCGGCGCGGCGACGTCGGCGCCGCGCGCGCTCGCGGGCGGCGTCGCCGGCTGCACGATCAGCATGGCGCTGCCGATCTCGACGAGGTCTCCCGGCGCGACGCCGACGCGCTCGTTCGGCGCGAGCAGGCGACCGCGGACGCGGGTCCCGTTGGAGCTGCCCAGGTCTTCGATCGCGAGCGCCGTCCCGCCGTGGACGCGGACGTGCTTGCGCGAGACGCTCGCGTCGTCGATGCGCACGTCGCACTCCTGCGACCGTCCGACGAGGATCGCGCCGTCGCCGAGGGGCCGCGCGGTCCACCCGCCCGGCCAGAGGACCATGAGCTTCGCCTCTCCGGCGCCGTCGCCGAGCGGTCGCGGATGCGTTCGGTCTTCGCTGAACGAGCTCACGCCGGCCTCCGTCTCCGATGCTAGCACCAGGCGATCGTGCGCCGGTGCCGTCGCCGGCGCGCCCGGGCGCGCCGCGTCCCGTCCAGCGTCCTCGCCTCGGAGCGCGCGAGGCGTCGACACGCGTAGCCCAGGCCGGCCGGCGTCGTGGGCGAGGTCTCATCGCGAGGCGTGTCGTCCTTCGCGCGTCGCGAGGCCGCCGCGCGCGCCCGTCGTCCGGCCCGCGGCGTCGTCGCCGCCGGCGCTCGCGCCGGGGAGCCCGGCGGTGTCGTGGGCCGCGCCCGCGAGCAGCTCCGTCGCGCCGCTCGCCACGCGCGCGGCGTTGGCTCGTATCGTCTTCGCGCCGGCCACGGTCCCCACGCCCAGCGCCACGAGGAGGAAGGCGTACTCCGCGAGAGAGGCTCCTCGGACCCGGCGCGTCGTCTTGGTCGTCTTCATGCCGACCTGCATCGCAAGACGTGTTCCGTGACGAATCGGACGCGATTCCCGTTGGTTGCGAGGCTCCCGCGCGCCGGTCGGCGAGCCGTTGCACAAGGTCGTCCCGACGTTGCGCAAGCCGCTCGCCCCCCCTTGCGCAACGTCGCCGAGCGCGCCGGCGCGCCGCGGCGAGGGACGCCGGCGACGCGCGTTACCGGCAGACGCCCGGCTCGGCGAGCGCGCGCTCGGCGGCGCGGCGCACGGGCATCCGGACGTCCTTCGCGCGGAGCGGCGCGAGGCGTTTGGCGAGATCGGGCGGCCGGAGCGCCGAGAGCGCGTCGATGGCCGCCATGCCGAGGCGTTCGTCGGCCTCGTCGACGGGCGAGCGCGAGAGGTGCGCGAGCTTCGTCAGGCGGTCGGCGGCGCTCGTCACGCACATCGCGCCCAGCGTGCGCGCCGCGAGGGCGCGGACCTCGACGTCCTCCTTGCCGTCGTCGAGGCGCTCGCGGATCTTCGCCGCGTGCCTCGTCGCGTGGAGGTTCCCGAGCGCCGTCAGGGCGGCGCCGCGCACCTTCGGGCTCGCGTCGGACAGCGCCGCGGCGAGCGCGCTCTCGCCCGTCCCGCCGTCCGACATCGCGCCGAGGGCCTCGGCGGCGGCGACGCGGACGAAGGTCCACGCGTCGCCCGCCAGCGCCTTGGCGGCGGCGCCGGCGCCGGCCGCCGCCTTGCCGAGCGCGAGCGCCCGGAGCGCGGCTTCACGTACGCGCGGCTCCGGATCGGCCGTCGCCGCGATGACGGTCGGGACGAGCGGGGCGATCCCCGCGGAGAGCTCGGCGGCGCGCATGCGCACCGGCCAGTCGGGATCGCGCCGGATCATCTCGGCGAGCCGCGTGAGCTCGCCGGTCGTCGCGTCGGAGGACCGCGCGAGCTGCGCGAGCGGCTGGGCGACGAGGTAGCGCGTGGGCATGTCCGGCGTCGCGCGCAGCACGTCGGCGATCGCCGCGCTCGACTCCGGTCGGAGCTCGGCGAGCCGCGCGCTCATCGCGCGGAGCAGATCGAGTCGCGCCGGCGGCGCGAGGTCGCTCTTCGCGACGCGGGCGAGCAGCTCCTCGCGCGGCGACGCCGCCGCCGCGCGGGCGAAGGCGCCGCGGAGGGCGCGCCGCGTCTGGACCGTGCCCTTGCCGAGCTGGTCTCCGATCGGGTCGAGCGCGGCCATCGGGGCGATCGTCGCGAGGAGCGGCGCGGCCGCGGCGCGCGTCGATTCGTCGCCGCCGCGCACGGCGCGGGCGAGCGACTCGGTCGCGGCCTTGCCGCAGCGCTCGATGCGCCCGAGCGCGCGCTTGCGGACCTCCGACTCCGCGTCGGCGAGCGCGTGCGTGAGGAGATCCATCGCCGTGCCGTCGCACGAGCCCGCGCTGGCGGCGACGTCGACGGCGAGCGCCCTCCCGCGGGCGTCGAGCGACGGGAGCAGCTTCGCGACGGCCGCGAGCCCGTCGTCGCCGCCGCGCCGGAGGAGCGCGGTCGCCTCGTCGGCGCGCGGGCCGGCGAGCTCCTTGGCGACCTCATCCATGCTCGCGCCGTCGGCGTCGAACTTCGTCAGCGCGTAGACTTCGGCGAGCGACACCTCGGGGGCCGAGAGGTCGCGGCCGTAGGCCTCGTCGAGCACGACGGCCAGGCACGTCGTTCGGAGCGGCTCGGGGAGCGGGATCTCGTAGCTCGCGCCGGGCCGGGACCACGCGTCCTCGGGCAACGTGACGTGGAAGAGCTTCTGATCGGTCGCGAGGAAGAGCGTGCGCGGCGCGGCGCCGTCGCTTCGCGGCGCGGTGGGGGCGGGCGTGACGACGACGGCGTGGATGGGGACCTCGGACGGCGCGCGCATCGTGGCGAACTCGCCGTGGCCGTCGCCCGGTCGCTTCTCGCTCCAGCTCGTGTCGGGCTTGCCGTCGGTGAGCGCCTGCGCGCCGGGCGCGCTCCCGCCGGTCGCGACGAGCACGCGCGCGAGCGGCGGCGCGGCCGTGGCGGCGCGCGCCGACGCGACGATCCGCCGAGCGCCGTCGCGCGCGGCCTTCTCGAGCCGATGCAGGGTCGCGCCGCGGAGCTGCATCGTCTTCGGATCGAGCCCGCGCGCGCCGAGCGGCGTCGTCGCCTGACCGCAGATGCGCGTGTCCTCGCGCGCCTCGGCGACGATCACGAACTTCGCCTTCGCGTCGCCGCCCGGCCGATCGTAGAGCAGCAAGACCTCGCCGCTGCGGTCGCCCTCTTCGCCGCGCGTGTAGCCGGTGAGCCCGGCGAAGACGGGCTCGCCGTCGTTGCCCGCGACGATCGCCTCGAACGCGAGATCCGGCCGTCGTGCGTCCGCGATCCGGACGTGGATGACGCTGCGCCCGTCGCCGATCGCGATCGCCTCGAGCTTCGCGTGGGCGAGGTCGAGGCGGGAGCGCTCGATCGGGATGGGGATCGTGCGCTTCGTCCCGCCCGTCGGCGCGCAGGTCGCCGCCTTGCAGCGGCGCACCTCGAGCACGCCGGTCGCGTCGTCGATCGCCGCCTCGATCGCGTCGAGCCCGCCGCCTGCGGGCGCGCTCGCGCGCGGGCCGCCGGCGCGCGCGGTCGCGCTCGTGAGCGCGATCGCGAGAGACGCGGTGACGGCGGCGGTTCGGACGCTGGCTCTCATCAGGCAACACCTCGATATGGTTGGAATACCAGCTACCGCAATGCCCCGCGCGACGCGAGCCGGCGACCTCCTCGACGCTGCCGATTGTTTGCCCGGAGCGCGCCGAGCATGTCACACGAACCCGCATGCGGCGGAAACCTTTGGTGGCCGTGGCGGTCGGCGTACCGCTCGTCATTGCGCTCGCGGTCCCGCTCGCCCGCCGTACCCTCCGGGCGGAGACCAACGCGCCGTCGATCGCCAAGCTGAGCGGCGCCGCGGCGGCGGCGGCGGCGGTCGCGCCCCCGCCGCCCTCGCTCACCGGCCTCGACCTCACGAGGATCGAGGCGAAGGACGGCGGCGTCACGGCCCCCTTGCCGGACAAGCGGGTCGCGCGGCTCGCCGTGGATCCGGTGCTCCAGCGCGTCGCCGACAGCGTCATGTCGATGCACCACCTGCCCGAGGCCGCCGTCGTCATGATGGACGTCGAGACGGGCAAGGTGATCGCCTACGCGAGCCACGTCGAGAAGGGGCCGAAGCGCGATCTCGGCGTCGAGGCGACCGCGCCCGCCGCGAGCGTCTTCAAGATCGTCACCGCCACCTCGCTGGTCGAGAACACCGGCGCGACGCCCGATCAACGCGAGTGCTACTCCGGCGGTGAGCAGCGCATCACGGCGCACGACCTGACGCCCGATCCGCGCCGCGATCGCTGGTGCACGACGCTCGCGGGCGCGATGGGCCGGAGCATCAACACCGTCTTCGCGCGGCTCGCGCTCGCCCACCTCAAGCCGGCCGAGCTCGAGACGACGGCGCGCTCGCTCGGCTTCGGGAGCGCGCTCCCGTTCGACGTCCCGGTGCAGCCGAGCGCGATCAAGCTGCCCGACGATCAGCTCGGCTTCGCCCGGACGGCCGCCGGCTTCTGGAACACGACGCTCTCGCCGATCCACGCCGCCTGGCTCGGCGCGGCGATCGCGCGCGGCGGCGAGCCGGTGCGCCCCGTGCTCGTGACCGACATCGTCGACGACGGCAAGGTGGTCTGGAGCGCGCCCTCGAGCCTCGCGCAGAAGCGCGTGATGAAGGCCGACACGGCCCGCGCGATCACGACGATGATGGACATGACCGTCAGCGACGGCACGTCCTACCGCGCGTTCCACGACTCCAAGGGCCGATCGTTTCTCCCGAACGTCGCGGTGGCGAGCAAGACCGGCACGCTCACCGATCCGTCGACGCAGCGCTTCTACACCTGGTTCGCGGGCTTCGCGCCGAGCCGCCCGATCGTGCTCCCCGCCGACGCGCAGAAGGACGGGCACGAGCCGCCGCAGCCGCGACGGGTCTCGTTCGGCGTCGTCGTCGCCAACGATCCGAAGTGGACGATCAAGGCGAACGTCCTCGCGCGCGAGGTCCTCCGCGCGTACTTCGCGGAGCAGCACGTGCCGGGCGTGACCTCGCCGCTCGGCGAGCGCAGCGGCCGCGGCGCTCAGGCGCGCGACGGCGGCGCGCCCGCGACGTCGACGACGCCCGCGACGAAGCAGCGGCGGCAGCGCGGCTCGTAGTCCGCCGCGCCGCCGACGAAGAGCTGCCCCTCCATCCCGACGAGGCGCTGCGAGCGGCACGCCGCGGCGCCGCAGCGCGAGCAGACCGCCTGGAGCTTGGTCACGTACTCGGCGACGCTCATCAACGCGGGCATCGGGCCGAAGGGTTTGCCGCGGTAGTCCTGGTCGAGGCCGGCGCAGATGACGCGCACGCCCGCGTTGGCGAGCGTCTCGGCGGCGTCGACGACGGCGTCGTCGAAGAACTGCGCCTCGTCGATGCCGACGACCTCCGGGGCGCTCTCGAGGTTCACGAACGAGAAGATCTCGGCCGCCGAGGCGATCGCCGTGGCCTCCGCCTTGATCCCCTCGTGGCTGACGACCTTCACGTCGTCGTAGCGGTTGTCGATGCGCGGCTTGAAGAGGACGACACGGTGCCGCGCGAGGCGCGCCCGCTTCACCCGGCGGAGCAGCTCCTCGGTCTTCCCGCTGAACATCGAGCCGCACACGACCTCGATGCACCCGAGCCGCTCGGTCGAGCTCGAGGCGCGTCGAAGCGCGAGGTGCTCCCCGTGGTTGCCGTCGGGCAAAGGCATTCCGCGCCGCATACTCGGCGCCTGCCGCGAGGACAAGACGCCTGGCCTCCGCGTGGACGAAAGCCGCTCGACGCGGGGGACATCACGACCCTTTTGGATTGACGCGCGACGTCACGAACGCGGCGTTCGGTGCTCCGCACGATGTCTTCAAACCTGAGGTTCCATCCGACAGACGGCCTCTCGTCCGCTCGGACGCGGCGAGCTCGAGGCCGCCTCGGCTCGGCGTGATGCCCGAGACGAGCAGTGTCGGGCTTCCGTGGGCGACGGAAACGAGAAGCCCCCGCGGCCGCCGGGCCCGTAGACGCGGCCGATAGCAATGCTAGATTGGGGGCTGTGGAAGTCGTCCTCCGCAAGCTCGGGAAGGGTTCGCGCGCCGTCGCCGGCCGCCTTGTGAGAGCCCCGCGGAAAGGCTCCGTCGTCGTCATCGAGTTCCCGGATGGAATGCACGAGTACGTGACGACGCCCGTGAAGCGCGTGCTTCGCCTCGCGGGGCGCGAGGTCTTCTACATCGAGACGATCAACAGCCGGTATCGACTCGAAGTGCGTGGTCGAGAAGACGCCGTCGCCGAGAACGCGGGCTGAGCGAGGCGCCCCCGCGTGCCGACGCGGATCGCGGTAAGAGCGGCCACGGCGACGAGGCCAGGCGGCCGAGCCGCGCGCGGCTCATCCCCACACCGACCTTGACGAACCCCGTCAAGTCGCGTTGGATGCGCCCCCCATGGGTAAGTTCGACCGCAGGAATTCGCAGAAGATGAAGCGTCGCAAGGGCCAGGTGAAGAAGAAGGCCCGCCTCAAGCGCGTGCGCGCCGCGTCCGCCAAGCCGGCCGCTCCGAAGAAGACGAGCGCGAAGAAGTCGGCGCCGCCGAAGTCGCAGGCCTGACGGGGCGCGAGCCGGCGCGCGGCGTCGTCTCGGCGACCCGCTGGCGACCCGCTACCGGGGGCTCGCCTCGCCCGGAGGCGTCGGCGCCCCGCTCTCGGTCCCGTTCGCGTCGGCGCTCGCCGGGAGCGTCTCCTGCGGCGCCGGCTCGGGCTCCTGCTGCCCGAGGCGAATCGTCGGGAACTGAGCGCGCCTGGCGCCCGCGGCCTTCCCGGGGTCGGCCGGCGGAGCGGCCTCGCCGATCAGCCCGACGTCGCCGTCGGCGCGGCTCTCGTCGATCAGGCGCCAGTCGCCTTTGAAGTCGTGCCACTTCTGCTTCAGCATCGTGACGCGCAGATCGCCCTCGTCGATGCGGTACCAGGCGACCTTCACGAGCATCTCGGCGTCGGCGTCGCCCTTCATCTGGAAGCCGGCGAGCTCGTAGTCGGCGACGCGGACGTTCGCCCCCCACGCCTTGCGCCGCGAGAGGAACGCCTCGCGCGCGGTCGGCGCGACGCGCTCGGCGGCGAGCTCCATCCTGCCGAAGCGCGTGTTGAGGTTGAGCTCGGTCGCCGCTTCCTGCGCCCGCGCGGGCGGGGACTGATGGCCCGGACAGCCGAGCAGGACGAGCGACGAGACGGCGAGGGCGACGACGAGGGACGCGCGCATGGTGAGGACCGTACGCATGGTCGCCGCGGATGGGCCAACTTCCTGCGGCAAAGGCGCGCCCCGTCCCCGCCGCGCCGGGGGACGCATCCGCTCGGCGCGGGGCCCCGTGGTAGGCTCCGCGCGTGGCGCCCTGGCACATCGACTCCTGGAAGGACAAGCCGCACGCGCAGGACTTGAGCTACGACGACCCGGCCGCGCTCGCGTCGGTCGTCGCGAAGCTGAAGACGTTGCCGCCGCTCGTCACCTCCTGGGAGGTCGAGCGCCTCAAGGAGCAGATCGCCGAGGCGCAGGTCGGCAAGCGCTTCCTCCTCCAGGGCGGCGACTGCGCCGAGACGCTCGCCGACTGCCAGTCCGGGATCATCGCGAACAAGCTCAAGATCCTTCTGCAGATGTCGCTCGTGCTCATCCACGCGTCGAAGAAGCCCGTCGTGCGCGTCGGGCGCCTCGCGGGCCAGTACGCCAAGCCGCGCTCGAGCCCGACCGAGTCGAAGGGCGGCGTCGTCTTGCCGAGCTACTTCGGCGACATCGTCAACCGGCCCGAGTTCACCGCGGAGGGCCGGCGCTTCGACCCGCGCGCGATGCTCGACGCGTACGGCCACGCGGCGATGACGCTGAACTTCGTCCGCTCGCTCGCGATCGGCGGCTTCGCCGACATGCACCACCCCGAGTACTGGGATCTCGGCTTCATGTCGCGCGCCGACCTGCCCGACGATGTGCGTGCAGAATACAGGCAGACGACGCAGAAGCTGTCCGAGGCGCTCCGCTTCATGGAGGCGATCGGCGAGAGCACGGTCGAGGAGCTCACGCGCGTCACGTTCTACACGAGCCACGAGGGGCTGAACCTCCACTACGAGTCCGCGCAGACGCGGACCGTGCCGCGCCGCGACGGGCACTACCTCTTGACGACGCACATGCCCTGGATCGGCGAGCGGACCCGCGCGATCGACGGCGCCCACGTCGAGTTCTTCCGCGGCGTCCAGAACGTCGTCGGCGTGAAGCTCGGGCCGAAGGTCGATCCGGTCGACGCCGTCCGGCTCCTCACGGAGCTGAACCCGACGAACGAGGCCGGGAAGCTCGTGGCGATCACGCGGATGGGCGCGGCGAACGTCGAGCGCGCGCTGCCGCCGCTCGTCGAGGCCGTCCGTCGGTCCGAGCTCCGCATCCTGTGGGTCTGCGACCCGATGCACGGCAACGGCATCACGACCGCGAGCGGCCTCAAGACCCGGAGCTTCGACGACATCCTCGCCGAGATCGAGCGAAGCTTCGCCGTCCACGCGCAGCTCGGGACGATCCTCGGCGGCGTGCACTTCGAGCTCACGGGCGAGGACGTCACCGAGTGCATCGGCGGCGGCATCAGCGAGGCGGACCTCGACAAGAACTACCTCTCCGTCTGCGATCCGCGCCTCAACTACCGCCAGGCGCTGGAGATGGCGCTCCGCCTCGGCAGCTGGATGTCGGGCGCGCGCAAGGCACGGATCTAGTGTCCCGAGGAGTCGCGAGGGCTCGGGCACGGGAAAGACGTTCCGCTTCGTCGGGGAATCGCGAGGCCCTCACGGGCGAAGCGGGCCTCGCGATGGCCCGACGAACCATGGACTCGGGACACGAGGGCCTCGCCGGTCGATTCGACGGGCGCGGTGGGCCGTCCGGGGGCTGGTAGCATCCCGTCGTGAGCACGACGTTCCATTGCCCGTTCTGCGGCGCGCCCATCGCCGGCGCCGCGCCCGGGGTCACCTTCGCCTGCCCGTACTGCCAAGCGAAGGTGATGGCTCCTCACGCCGGGCACGCCGCCGGCGCGAGCTCCGGGCGCGGCTGGGACGGGGGCGTGTCGCAGGCGGAGCCGCGCGGTCCGTTCACGTGCGGCGTCGACGGCGTCGCCGTCACGGTCGATCCCGAGCTCGGCTTCGTCGCGGTGGGCGTGAACGCGCCGCACGGCCAGCCGCCGTGCCTGCGCGCGTGGGACGTGCGAGGGAAGCGAGCGCTCTGGGAGGCGTTGCAGGGTCAGGGCTGGCTCGAGCAGGTCGGGCGCTCGTCGCTCGCGATCCGCGGGCGGAGCGTCTACGTCGCGAACAAGCGGCAGCTCTCGTGCCTCGACCTCGCCAGCGGGAGCCGCAAATGGACGGCCTCGCTCTCCGACGTCCCGGACAGCGAAGACGACGGGCTCTCGATCGCCGATCCGTTCCCGCAGGGGCCGGGGCGCCGCGGAGCGATCCTCGTCCCGACGCTCGATCACTGCCTGTTCGCGTTCGATCGCGACACCGGGCAGCCGCTCTGGCAACGGTCCTTCGGCGACACGATCGTCTACGTCCAGGTCGTGCACGACCTCGGCGCGTGCGTCGTGCGCTACGGCTTGCCCTACACGAAGGTCGAGATCGTGAACCCCGCGTTCGCCCAGCCGGTCGCCTCGTTGGGGCACGATCACTGGAGCACCGACCTCGGGCTCGCCAAGGTGTCGGGCCGAACGGTCCTGACGGCGGCGGAGGACATGGGACCCGACGGCGACGACGACGGCCTCCTCTGCTTCGACGCCGTGACCGGTCGGGTCCACTTCTTCGATCGCGTCGACGACCTCGAGTCGGACGACGTCGCGGCGTGCGCGATGGGCGCGCGCGCCTTCGCCGTGACCTCGGACGGCGAGGGGATGTACGTCGGGCCGCGCGGGCGGGTCGTGCCGCCGCCGATCCCGAACCACTCGATCGCGGCGTTCTTTCCGGCGGGACCGACGCTCGCGCTCCTCCTCCGCAAGTCGCGCGGCACGCCGGTGCGGCGCGTCGTCGGGATCGATCCGCACACGCTCGCCTTCCGCTTCGATGCCGGGGAGGCCGGGACGGAGCCGGACGACGACGCGGAGGGCCAGCTCGCGACCGACGGGTACACGCTCGTCTTCGTCGCCACGCCGACCGACGAGCTCGACGAGGCCGAGCTCCGGAGCGTCGATACGTCGACCGGCCGGATGCTCTGGTCGCGCCCCGTCGGGGCGTGGCGTGCCCATCGGTTCATCCACGGGCAGCTCGTGGTCTGGACCGCCGCGAAGATCGAGGTGCTCTCGCCGCCGAACGGTCAGGTGCTCGCCTCGCTGGCGCTCTAGCCGCGGGCTCCCCGCGCGCTCGCGTCGACGGCGTCGCGCGGACGCAGGTGCGATCGCCGATCTCTACTCGACCTTCCGCTAGGTTGGCTGGCTCGATACTGAGACTATGTTCACGTGTTGTCGATTAACGACAGGCCGTCCCTTGACCGACCGGAGGGGCGCATTGTAGCGATGGGGAAACAAAACGACGACGCGCTCCAGGGAAGGGTTCTTTGCTGGGTCGCGCCGGAGATCGGTGCTCCAAGGCCGGCTCGGGTGTCCATGACGGCACCTTCGTAACGTAGATGTCGGTAAGGTGAGGTTGAAGTACGCATGGGTAGTCGTATGAGTTGGCCACAAATCCGGCAGAGCGACGAGTATCGAGGCCGCTGGGTGGCGCTCGACAACTGCAGGTACGACGCGCGGACCGCGGAGCCCGTCGAGGGCACGATCGTCGACGCCGACGACGACCTCGTCGAGCTGTGCACCCGGATCCGCCAGGCGGAGAACAAGCACTGCGCGATCCTCTTCTGCGACGAGGTCGACGAGCTGCCGCCCCCGTCCTCGAGCCTGCGCCGCGCGCCGTCGATCCCGCCCACTCACCACTAGTGTCCCGAGTCGGGCACGGGGAATGAGAAAAACTCAGGACACTCGGCCGACTCGAGACAGAGAGACCGCGCCCGCGTGAGCGCGCCTCGGCGGCGACGCGCGGGAGCACGGTCGGCGCCGCCGACGCGGGCGAGCCGCCGGCGTCGCGGGGGCGCCGCC
>JAHBWF010000218.1 GCA_019637105.1 Labilithrix sp. | reverse complement strand
CGCTCGCGTTCCCGGCCTTGGCGCCGCCAGGCGCCGGCTTGCTCGGCGCGCGGGCGACCGGATCGGCGAGGGCGCGCGCCCCGAAGACCGCCGCGACGGCGCTCTTGCCGGTGTCGTGGCAGGCGCCCGGGCGGCGCGCGTCGCCGTACGGGAAGGTCGTCTTCGCCGGCCCCATGCACGCCGTCTTCCACTCGCCGTGCGAGCAGAGGCGCTTGCCCGACGCGGCGCAGGCGTCCTCCGCCTGCACCTCGCTGATGAAGCCTTGCGGGAAGACGTCCGGCTCGCTCACCGCGCGGACCGTGCGCCCGTCGACCGGCAGCCAGTGCGGGTACGGCTTCTCGTTCCCCTCGCCGTCGACCTCGACGAGCGACGCCTCGTACTTGTCGATGCAGAAGCGGAGCTCCCCGGCCTCGACGAGCACCATGTTCGCCGAGCAGGGCGGCGGCGCGCCGTCGTCGCCCGCGGCCGCCGCCTCGTCGCTCGACGCCGCCGCGCCTTCCGTGCCGTCGCCGTCCTCGCTCGCGTCCTCGCCCGCGTCCTCGTCCGCGTCCTCGTCGACCGTCCCCGCGTCCGGAGCCTCGCGCGGGGCGCTCGCCGGCGTCGGCCCGCGGGTCGTCGGGCCGCAGGCGGCCATCGCCACGCCGAGCGCGACGAACAGGGCGACCGCCCGCGCGGATCGATTCGGCATCGTCCCGTGGCCTTCGTCGCGCGTGAGCCCGGCCGCCATCAGCCGCGCAGGCTCCCCTTGCGGATCGCCGCCGCCGGGAGCTCGCTCCACGCCGCGTCGGGGAAGGGCGGGAGCTCGCCGCGCAGGTGGGCCTCGAGGTCCGCGAGCGAGTCGGTGCCCCAGAACAGCTCGTCGCCGTCGACGATCGAGGGGACGCCGAAGACGCCGCGCGCGATCGCCGCGTCCGTCGCGGCGCGGAGCGCGCCCTTCGCCTCGGGGGCTCCGGCGGCCGCGACGAGGCCGGGCCCGTCGAGCCCGGCGCCGGTGAGGACCGCGTCGACCGCGTCGGGCGCGTCGATCGCCCGGCGCTCCGTCCAGACGGCGGCGTAGAGCGCGTCGACGACGGCCTCGCGGACGTCCGGCGCGAGCGGGAGCGACGCGACGCGCAGCGCGAGCAGGGGGTTGAACGGGTGGGCCGGCGGCGGCGCGAGCGAGGGCGCGCCCAGGCGGTGCGCCTTGCGCGCGACGTCCTTGAAGAGGTACCGCCGCTTCGCGGGGATCTCCGCGGGCCCCTTTTGCCCGTGGGCGTCGAGCAGCGCCGCGAAGAGCACGGGCACGGGCTCGACGGCGCGGCCCGACCGCGCGGCGATCCCTCGGATCTGCGTCCACGCGAGGTACGCGTAGGGCGAGATGAAGTCGAAGTAGAAGAGGAGCGGCGCGGGCGGAGCGTCCACGCCTTCCTCATGGCGCCGCCCGGCCGGCGGCGCAAGCGCCGCGCGCGGTCCTCGCCGGGATCCCCCGTCGCGATCCACGTTGTGAGCGGCGCGGCCCTCGCTATCTTGAGAGAATGAAGAGTGGCTTCGCCTTCGGCTTCCTCGCGGCGATCGTCGCCGTGGGCGCGTGCAGCGGCGATCCGGCGCCGGCGTCCGCGGGCGCGCCGGCGAACGACGGCGGGGGCGCGGAGCCCGGCGAGGGCGAGGGCGACGACGACGCGGGAGGCGAGGAGATCGAGCCGCCCCCCGACAAGGTGACGGTCACCACCGAGACGCTCGACGTCGGCGGGAGGTCGCGCGAGTACGTCCTCGCCGTCCCGCGGGAGCGCGACGCGCAGCGGGCGTACCCGCTGGTCCTCGTGTTCCACGGCGACGGCGGGTCGGGCCCGGGGATGCGGAGCTTCCACACCTTCGACGCCGCCTCGGGCGACGAGGCGATCGTCGCGTACCCGACGGGCATCGACCGCGGCTGGGACATGGACACGCCGTCGGAGACGAACCGCGATTTCGCGTTCGTCGATTCGCTCGTCGAGACGCTCTCCACGACGTACAACGTCGACGCCGCGCGCGTCTTCGGCACCGGCTACAGCGCGGGCGGCTTCTTCGTCAACAAGGTGGCGTGCCGGAAGACCGGCTTCTTCCGCGGCATCGTCTCCCACGCGGGCGGCGCCCCGTTCGAGGACTCGGATCCCGGCTCGTCGACCTGGCCGAACGGCTTCATGAAGTGCGCCGGGCAGACGGGCGGCGTCGCGGCGATGATCGTCCACGGGGACGCCGACGGCACCGTGACGCCGGACAGCGGCGATTTCAACGCGACGTACTGGGCGTCGCTCAACGGCTGTCAGGGCTCGCGGAGCGACACGACGCCCTCGCCGTGCAAGCGCCACGACGGCTGTCCGGCCGCCGAGCCCGTCCTCTTTTGCCTCGTCCCCGGCCTCGGCCACACAGTCTGGGAGAAGGGCGCCGAGGAGGGCTGGGCGTTCATGAAGTCGCTCTGAAGCGCGCGTTTTCTCGCGGTCTGGCTCGCGTCGTGACCTTCGTCGTCTCCGCGCGCAGGGCGCTCGTTCCCCGCCGGCGCTCGCTGGGGCGGAGCGAGCCGGTCGAACCTCGGTGTCCGAGCGTCATTGGACGAAGTCCGAGCGCGAGCGGACGCCGTGGGCCGCGGGGATCGCGAGCATCTCCTCGAACGAGCGGTCCTCGTTCGCGGCGCGCGAGATCTCGAGGAGCACCCGGCGCGCCTCGGCCCGATCGGCGCCGCCCCGCGCCCGGGCGATGCGCGCCGACGCGCCGTCGAGCGCGGCGAGCGCGCGGCCCGACGCGACGTCGCGCTCGCGCCAGGTCGTCCGCTCGTCGGCCAGGGCGCGGAGCCGGTCGCGCTCGTCGTCGAGCAGCGCGGCGACGCCCTGGCGGACGCGCGCGTCCGGGTGCTCGAGCAGCGGCAGGAGCGCCGCCGAGCTCTCCGTCTCGTGCGACTGGCGGAACGCGTGCAGGATCGGCCGGTACTCGCCGCCGAGGACGCGGGCGACGTTGACCTTGGCCGAGACGAGGTGCGTCGGCGCGACGGCGTAGAGGACGACCGTGAGCGCGAGCGCGTCGAGCTGACGGCGGAGGAGCCAGGTGAGCGTCTTGTGCCCGCGGAGCTTCAGCGCGACGAGGATCACGCCGCAGACGACGAGGCTCGTGCCGAGGATGCCGACGATGCGCAGATCCGACAGGCCGCTCTTGGCGATATGGATCGCGATGCGCCGGTAGGTGCCGAGCGCGAGCACGAGGCCCTGCCCCATCCACGCGTACGCGAGCCGGCGGCTGGTCCGCGCCCGCGCGTCGTGCGCGAGCGCGCCGCGGAACATCACGCCGAGGACGGCGGTGAGCATGAGGAGCGCGAGCGTGAGCCAGAACGCGCCTTGATGCGCGTACTCCTGCGTCCTCATCCCCGCGGGCGGAGACCCGCTCCAGAGGTACGTCGCGTCGAGCGCGTTGTAGGCGAAGAAGAGCACGTTGAGGCCGACGAGCGCGTTTTGCGCGACGGAGAGCGACGTCGCCGAGGCCTCGCCCGACGCCGTGGCGCGCTCGCCGCCGCGCGCGAGGCGGCACGCCGGGCGGAGGAGCGCGAGGCCGCCCGTCAGGGCGATCGCCCAGAAGACGACGCGCACGGCCGACGGGAACGCGACGATCCTCGCCAGCGCGTCCCACGCGGCCTCGAGCCCGCGCGCGACGACCGGGTTCGCCAGCGCGAACACGCCGAGGAAGAGCGCGACGAGCCCGGCCGGCACCAGGACGGGAAGGACCGAGACCTTGCCGAGGCGCGTCCGCGCGGCGAGCCCGCGGACGCCCGCGGCGACCGCCTCGATCCGCGAGGGGAGCTTCGCGACGCCGGCGAACGCCGAGGCGACGACCTCGGGGACGAACGGACGGCGCGCGCGGAGCGCGAGCCCGAACGCGACGAGCAGCGCGAGGCCCGAGACGACGGCGCCCACCGTCGGGGCCAGCGCGCACCGCGTCACGACGAGGCCGAGCAGGCCCGCGATGATGCCGAGCCGCGCCGAGCCGCGCCACGACCGGGCGGCCAGGAAGAGGAGGAGGGGGAGCCCGAAGAAGAAGAGGGCGAGGCCGAACCCACCGGCCGCCGGCCGCCCGTCGGACCACGCCGCGACGTCGACCAGCACGACCACGCCCACGGCGATCGCGAGCTCGAGGGGACGGAGGGGACGCGGCCTGGGTCGCCGCGGCGCGGCGACCGCCGGGCGCGGCCACTGCGGCGCGACGCGGTACGGCTGCGCCGGCCACAACGGATAGTGGTCCGGGCGCGCGGGACCTCCCATCCCTTGCGCGGGGAAGACGGCGTTCGGGGCCATCGTGCCCTCGGGCGCCGACGCAGGCGCGAACGGCGCCGGATCGGCGGTCGTGGCGGCGACGGGAGCGGGCTCGAGCGGAGGCGCGGCGGACTCGTTCTGCATCCCGGGTAGACGCTCGAGGGCGCGCGTCCCTTGCGGCGGCCGCCCGCGCGCCGCGACCGTTCACGCGCCGCTCGCGACCGCTCGCCGGAGGGCGGGACAAAGCGCGCGAGCCGCATCCAACTTATCGACAAGATCGATCGACTATGATCTAAGGAGTTCCGTGCGATTGGTTCAATCTGACTCGGCCGGCGCCGAGTCTCCTTGGTCCGCCCAAGACTCCGCCCCGCGAGGCTGGACCCCCGCCGCCCCGGCCCGCGACTCGAGCGTGCCCGACGCGCCGTACAGCGAGACGCGCCCCCGGACGGCCGCGGCGGCCGCCGGCCCCACGCCGTGCCTCCGCCTCTTCGCCGACGAGGTCGTGATCCACACGACCGAGGGCCTCGGCTCGAAGTTCGAGACCGAGCGCATGCCGCTCATCGAGCTCGCGTTCGAGTACGAGGGCGTCCGCGTGCTGGCCGCGGAAGAGGAGGACGAGATCATGATCGATCTCGATCGCTTCGTCCCGCGTGACGAGCGAGAAGAGGGCCGCGCGCGGCGGCTGCTCGAGAGCTTCGGCGCGGTGCCGCTCGACTGCCTCGAGGACTGGGCGAGCGCGGCGCAGGCCGACTACGTCGTGCGCTGCGAGGGCAGCGTCCACGACTTCGCGGGCTTCAGCGCGTACGTCGTGCCGCAGCTCCGCGCGCTCGGCTGGAAGGTCGACGTCGCTCCCGATTACCCGTTCCGCGTCGTCGATCGCGAGCCGGCCTGGTACGCCAACGTGACCCCGGCCCCGAGCGACGGCGCGCGCCGCCGCGGGCGCGACGACGACGAGCCCGAGGCCGAGCGCCCCGATTGGTTCGGCCTCCAGCTCGGCATCGACCTCGACGGCAAGCGCGTGAACCTCCTGCCCGCGCTGCTCGAGCTGCTCGAGCGCTCGAACGGCAAGGGGCTCGGCGAGCTGGCGCAGACGAGCTCGCGCAAGTGCCTCGCGCTGCCCGTCGGCGAGGGGACCTTCATCGCGATCCCGGGCGAGCGCGCGCGCGCGATCCTCCGCGTGCTCGCGGAGCTCTACGACGGATCGGCCCCGAAGGGCGAGCTGCGCTTCCCGCAGGTCCGCGCGGGCGCGCTGCTCGGCCTCGAGGAGGCGTTCGCCAAGGACGGCGCGTCGCTCGAGCTCACCGGTGACGGCGGCGCGCGCGAGTGGGCGCGGTCGCTGGCGGCGCCCGAGAAGATCGAGATCGCCGCGGTCGACGGCCTCAAGGCCGAGCTCCGCTCGTACCAGATCGAGGGCGTCGAGTGGCTCCAGAACCTCCGCGCCCGCGGCGTCGGCGGGATCCTGGCCGACGACATGGGGCTCGGCAAGACGCTCCAGACGATCGCCCACGTCACGCTCGAGAAGCAGGCCGGGCGCCTCCAGGACCGCCCCGCGCTGATCGTCGCGCCGACGAGCCTCGTCATGAACTGGGAGCGCGAGTTCAAGAAGTTCGCGCCCGAGCTCCGCGTCCTCAAGATCCACGGGAGCGATCGCCACAACGCCTACGACGGCATCCGCGACGCCGACGTCGTCGTCACGAGCTACCCGGTCCTCTGCCGCGACGAGGAGCGCTTCGCGGAGTGGTCGTTCCACTTCGTCATCCTCGACGAGGCGCAGACGATCAAGAACATGAAGAGCCGCGCGCACGTCGCCGCGCGCACGATCGACGCCGAGCACCGCCTCTGCCTCTCCGGCACGCCGGTCGAGAACCACCTCGGCGAGCTCTGGGCGCTGCTCGACTTCGTCAACCCGGGCCTCCTCGGCGACGAGCTGCACTTCAACCGCTTCTACCGGATCCCCATCGAGCGGATGAAGAACGAGGATCGCCTCCTCGCGCTCCGCGAGCTCGTCGCGCCGTACATCCTCCGCCGCAACAAGCGCGAGGTGGCGAAGGAGCTCCCGCCGAAGACCGAGGTGATGCGCCCGATCGAGCTGCACGGCGGGCAGCGCGAGCTCTACGAGTCGATCCGCGTCGCGGCCCACGCGGAGGTCCGGAAGATCATCCGCAAGAAGGGCCTCGCGGCGTCCGTCGTGCCCGTCCTCGGCGCGCTGACGAAGCTGCGGCAGGTCTGCTGCGACCCGCGGCTGGTGCGGATGAACCAGGCCGGCAAGATCCGCGAGTCGGCGAAGTACAACATGTTCTTCGAGCTGCTCGACAAGCAGCTCGCGGGCGGTCACCGCGTCCTCGTCTTCTCCCAGTTCACGAGCATGCTCGGGCTGCTCGAAGCGGGCCTCCGCGAGCGCAAGGTCAAGTACGCGATCCTCACCGGCGACACGAAGGACCGCGCCGAGGCCGTCGACCAGTTCGAGAAGGGCGGCGCCAAGGTCTTCCTCATCAGCCTGAAGGCGGGCGGCACCGGCCTCACGCTGACGAGCGCGGACGTCGTCATCCACTACGATCCGTGGTGGAACCCGGCGATCCAGGCGCAGGCGACGGACCGCGCGTACCGCATCGGCCAGAAGAAGCCGGTCATCTCGTACCAGCTCTTCGCCGCGGGCAGCGTCGAGGAGCGGATCCTCGGGCTCCAGCGCTCGAAGCGCCACGTCGCCGACGCGATCCTCGGGCAGGGCTCGGCGGCGAGCTCGATCACCGAGGCCGAGCTCGACGTCCTGTTCGCGCCCCTCGGCGCCTGAGCCCCCGGGCGGCGTGCCGGAGGCGCCGGAAGAGGCGGCTGGGAACACGCGCGCCGGGCGGTGTCGTTCACGCACGCGCTCGCGGTCGGGCGGACCTTGAGTCATCATCGACGAGGCCGCCGTCACCGCCCGCGCCCCCCCGAAGCGATGAAGATTGCCCTCGTCTACCCGCCGCCTTGGAAGATCGCCGCCCCGGGCGAGCCGCGCTTCGCGACGGACGGGCCGCCGGAGGGCTACCGCGAGGGCGATCTCGACGCGGACTTCCACCAGACGCCGTACGGCCTCTTCGCGATCGGCGCCGAGGCGCTCCGCGCCGGCCACCTCGTCAAGATCCTGAACCTGTCGTCGTACCCGTGGCGGAGGGTCGAGGAGATCGTCGCCGCGCTCGACGCCGACGTGTGGGGGATGTCGTGCTGGACGGCGAACCGCCGCGGCGTTCGGCTCGTCGCCGACCTGATCAAGGACAAGCACCCGCGCTCGCACGTCGTCGTCGGCGGTCCGCACGCGACGCCGCTCGGCCCCGAGCTCCTCCGCCACTACCCGAGCGTCGACACCGTCTGCCGCGGCGAGAGCGATCTCACGTTCCTCGAGATCGTCGACCGCGTCTCGAGGGGCGAGAGCACCGCGAAGATCCCGGGCACGGTCTACCGCGACGACGATCGCGTCGTCACCGCCCCCGAGCGGAAGAACGTCGCCGATCTCGACGCGCTGGCGTCGCCGCACCACTGGTTCGACACGCACATCCTGATGACCTCGCGCGGGT
The DNA here is from genome assembly GCA_019637105.1 of Labilithrix sp. Taxonomy (GTDB): domain Bacteria; phylum Myxococcota_A; class Polyangia; order Polyangiales; family Polyangiaceae; genus Labilithrix. Next base: position 4,038 of record JAHBWF010000218.1, on the reverse strand, counting down.
GCCCCTGGGCGTGCACCTTCTGCGGCGCGGAGACCTCGTGGGGCCGCGGCTTCCGCGCGAACTCGATCGACTACGTCCTCGACGCGATGGAGAGCGTCTCGAAGCGCCTCCCCGTCAAGATGATCCAGATCAAGGACGACACGTTCACGACGAACAAGAAGCGCGTGCTCGCCCTCTGCAAGCGGATGCAGGAGAAGAAGATGGGCTTCTTCTGGAGCTGCGACACGCGCGTCGATCTCCTCTCGGACGAGCTGCTCCGCGAGATGCGCCTCGCCGGCTGCCAGCGCCTCTCGCTGGGCGTCGAGAGCGGCTCGCAGCGCATCCTCGACCTCATCGACAAGAAGATCACGCCGGACGAGATCCTCGCGTCGACGAACCTCGCGAAGAAGTACGGCATCAAGGTGCGCTACTACATGATGCTCGGCAACCGCGGCGAGACGAAGGAGTCGTTCGCCGAGACGCTCGCGTTCCTCGAGCGCGCCGCGCCCCACGAGTACGTCTTCTCGTGCCTCTCGGTCTACCCGGGCACGCGCGACTTCCACGACGCCGAGGAGGCCGGCTGGCTCGATCGCGAGGTGTACTTCACCGGCTCCTTCCAGGAGCTCAAGACGCCCTTCGACGCCTCGGAGGAGGACATGCGCGTGATGAACGAGTGGTTCTACGCGAACAGCGGGCTCCGCGTCGGGCACAAGGACGGCGTCGAGGAGTACCGCGCGATCCTCGAGCGCCTCGGCGACTACCACGCCGCGCACATGGACCTCGGCGCCGCGCTCTACCACGAGGGCGACCTCGACGGCGCCGAGCGCCACGTCCGCCGCGCGCTCGAGCTCGACTACCCGTGCCCGGGCCTCGCGTACAACCACCTCGCGTGCTTCGCGAAGGCGCGCGGCGACCTCGACGCGATGATGGACCTCTTCACGACGGCCGCGAAGACCGATCCGCAGCACTGGGTCCTCATCCAGAACGTCAACGCCGCGCGCGCGTGGTTCAAGGAGGAGGGGCCGCGGCGCGGCCTCCCGCTCGAGCTGTCGGTGCGCCACGATTTCCAGCTCCTCGAGCGGACCGCGCAGCCGACGCTGCCGGGGCCGCTGCCCGAGGACTTCGCCGAGTGGAAGGCCACGCCCGTCCGCTCGGAGGCGGCGCCGCGCTGGATGAAGACGCCGGACGTCGAGGGGAGCGGAAAGGGGCTCGGCGATCCGCTCGCGCGCGGCGCGAAGCGCCGGCTCGACGTGATCTGACGCGCGGCGGACGGGCGGCGCCGGGCTACTTCGTCGCGGTCGCCGTCACCGTGGGGGCCGGCTCGCAGAGCTGCCCGCTCGACGGATAGATGGCCTGCAAGAGGAACGGCGTGCTGGTGCGCGTCGTGGTGACGTTCGCGTTGTGCTGCCCGTTGCCCGACGCGGCGAAGCGGACCTTGACGTTGGCCGCGGCGCCGGGCTGGAGCGGGGTCTCCCTGCTCTCGCTGGGGATCTCGAACGCGCTGGAGTTCGACGAGGTGTGACGGAGGAAGACGAACTTGTTGCCCACGTTCTTCACGTTGAACGTCTTCGTCTCGCCCCCGCCGAAGTTGGCGAGGGCGGTCGGCTGGACCTCCAGCACCGCGCCGACCGTCTTCGACTTCAGCTCGACGGACGTGGTCTTCACGTCGGCTCCCCCGACGAACGAGACCTCGATCGCGTCGCTGTACGTCTCGATCGCGGCGCCGGGCGGCTTTCGCGTCACCGTGACCGTCGTGGTGCCGGCGTTGCTCCCGGCGGCCGGCGGGACGGTGCCCGCCGTCGGCGTGACGACGTAGCGCGCGTCGGCGTCGTTCTTGACCGTGTAGCTGACGGGCGACGCGGAGTAGTTGGAGATGGTGAACGTCTTCGTAGCGCCCGTCGAGCCGCAGGCGACGTCCCCGAAGTCCACGAGGACCGGGTTCACCGTGACGTCGTCGTTCACGCGCGTGCCCCGCAAGGTCAGCGTCGGCCGCGCGCCGCACGTGGGCGCCTCCGTCTGCGGCTCGAAGGTCGCGCTGGTCTGCGAGCCCGCCTCGCCCGGGACCATGACCGCCTGGACGTCGGCCGTCTGGCCGGGATCGAGGGGGATCGAGCCTCCGCCGGAGTTCAGCCGGAAGTCGGCCCCGGCGTCCGCGCCGGTCACCGCCGTGAACCCGATCACGTTGACGCGCTGGGTCCCGGTGTTCTCGATCTGAACGACCGAAGCCGCGGAGGGCTGGTCGTAGCGGACGTCGCCGAAGTCGACGATCGCCGGTGAGAAGGCGAGCGACCCTCCGTTCACGGTCACCGTCACCGGGATCTGCGCGACGCCGTCGCCCAGGCGCGCGATGAGCGGGCCGTCGAACGTGCCGGCCCTCGTCTCCGTGACGCGGAGGTAGACCGGGACGACCTCCCGCGCGCGGAGCGTGCCCTTCAGGAGCGACGCGCTCGCGTCGTTGCCGTCGCGGAGCGCGAACGCCGAGCCCTCGGGGACCTGCAGCTCGTACGGCACGTCGCGCTCGGTCTGGTTCTCGAGCGTGACGAACTTCGTCTCGCCCTCGCCCTGGCACGACGTCGTGATGGTGACCTTCTCCGGCCGGACGCCGAGCCCGTCGGCCAGCGGAGCCCCCCCCCCGTCGTCCCGGACGTCGTTCGCCGCGCCGTCCGCGCGCGGCTCCTCGATGCCCGCGAGCGTCGCGCACGCCGCGAGCGCGACGAGCGACGCGGCCAGCACCAGAAGAAGACGACGATCCTTCTCCATGCTCCCACGAGGGTAGCATCGCCGTTCGCCGGCGTCGCCAGCGCCATGCGTACGGCGAGGTGGGGCGAGCGGCTACTTCACGTCGCGGCCGAGGGCGTGCTCGAGGCGGATCCGGGCGAGCCGCGCGTCCACCTTGGCGTTGAGGTGCTCGAAGCGCGTCTGCGCGAGCGCGGTCTCCGCGTCGATCAGCGTCGTCGCGGTGCCGCGACCGGCGTTGAAGAGCTCGCGCGCGACGCGGTAGCCCTCCTCGGCGCTCGCGAGCTGCTGGGTCGTGGTCGTGATCGCCGTGTCGGCCTCGATGACGGCCTGGTACGCCTGCGTCACCTCGAGCTCGATGCCGTCGCGCGTGGCGTGCTTCTGCGCCTCGAGCGCCGACGCGCGCGCCTCGGCGTCGGCGGCCTGGGGCCCGGCGGCGATGAAGTCGTTCGGCGACCACGTGATCTGCGCGCCGACCGCCCAGGTCGGGAACCACACGTCCTGCAGCGGGAACTTGCGCTGGTTCGGGTTCGCGTACGTCACGTCGCCGAAGCCGGAGAGCACGGGGTACCTGTTCGCGCGCTGGACGGAGGCGAGCTTCCGCGTCGACTCGGCGTTCTTGTCGATGCTCTTGATCTCGGGGCGCGCGCCCATCGCCTCGCCCACGAGCGCGCGCGGCGTCGGCGGAGGGGGGGGCATCGAGCCTTCGATCGACTCCCCCGGTTCGAGCTTCTCGTCGTCCTTCGCGTGCATGGCCACGCGGACCTGACGTTCGGTGATGACGACGGCGCTCTTCGCGCGCTCGACGAGGAGGCTCGCCGACGCGACCTGCGTCTCGGCGCGGAGCACGTCCGCCTTCGACGCGTTGCCGACGGCGAACTGGTTCTGGGCGTCCTTGAGGTGCGCCTGCGCGACCGCGAGGTTCTGCTCGGCGACGGTGACCGCGCCGCGGGCGCGGAGCCACGTGAAGTAGGCGATCTTGCCGTCGGAGTACGACTTCGCGCGGGCCGTCACGACGTCCCACCGCGCGGCCTCGTCCTGCTTCGTGGCCGCGGTGTAGTTCTGGTTGATCTTCAGGAAGTAGTCGCTGATCGGGATCGCGATCGTCGCCTGCGCCAGCCACTGATCGAAGAAGAGCGGGAACCGGACGCCACCGAAGCTCGGCGGGGTGAGCTCGCTGAGGCGCGTGTAGCTCCCCTTGACGTTGAGGTGCGGGATGAACTGGCTCTTCGCGGCGTCGACGCGCTCCGCCGCGGCGTTCGCGTTCTCCTCGGCGGCCTTCGCCTGGTAGCTCGTGGCGGCGGCGCGCGCCCCGACCTGGTC
>JAHBWF010000217.1 GCA_019637105.1 Labilithrix sp. | reverse complement strand
CGCCACGACCTCGAGGTAGTCCTCGGGGACGAACGCGCGGATCTCGAGCTCGCGCGCGACGATCATCGCGAGCGTCGGCGTCTGCACGCGACCGACGGAGAGGTTGTCGTCGTGGAGGATGCTGTAGACGCGCGAGAGGTTCATCCCGACGAGCCAGTCCGCGCGGCTCCGAGCGCGAGCCGCGTCGGCGAGCCGATCGAACGCCCCGCCGTCGGTGAGCGACCGGAACCCGGCCGCGATCGCCGCCGGCGTGAGCGACGAGATCCACAGGCGCTTCACCGGCTTCTTCGAGCGCGACGCCTCGTAGATGTAGCGGAAGATGAGCTCGCCCTCGCGGCCGGCGTCGGTCGCGCACACGACGCCGCGGACGGAGGGATCGATCATCAGCCGGCGCACCACGTCGTACTGCTCCCGCGTCTGCTTGCCCACGACGAGCGGCCAGCTCGCGGGGAGCAGGGGCAGATCGGCGAGGCGCCAACGCTTCCAGGCCGGGTTCATCTCGTGCGGCTCGGCGAGCGCGACGAGGTGACCGATCGCCCACGTCACGATCCACCCGCCGCCGGTCCAGCGCCCGTCGCCCCGCGTCCGCGCCCCGAGGACCTGCGCGATGTCGCGCGCGACGCTGGGCTTCTCCGCGACGACGAGGACGCTGCTCAACGAGCCGGCTCCTCCGGCCCCGGCGCGCGCCGAGGCTCCTCTCCGTGGACGACGTGGACGCTGCGATCCATCACGCGTTAGCGTCGACTCTACAGCCAGTCGGCCCGGGCCAACGCCCAATCCACGCGCGCTCGCCGCGCGGCGAGCGCGCGCCCGCCTCCCGGCGAGCTCCGCGCCACCCCGCCCCGCAGCGCAGGCCGCAGCGCCGGGCCGCCGGCGCGGCGCTTCCCGAGACGCGCGCACGTCGAGTAAGAAGCAATCCTCCGGATCGAGCTCTGCCTGACGAGCCGTCCTCGTCGCGCGAGCCCGCCGCGCCTCTCCCTTCGATGAACACAGACCTGTCGCTCCCCCCGTCGCTCGTCGACGCGCTCGCGGCGCGCCTCGGCTCCGTGGAGCCCACGGCGCCGGCGCGCGCGCGCCCCGTCCACGTCGTCTACGGCGGCGCCCACCTCTTCGAGGCGACGACGCCGGCGAAGCTCGGCGAGCGCGCGCGGACCGCCATGGACGCCTGGTCCGGCGACGCCTCGACGTTCGGTCGAACGATCGGCGTCGCCGACGACGCCCTCGCCGAGGCCGTGACCGCGCGCGTCCGCGAGAAGCTCGCGCGCCGGCCGGTCGAGGCGCTCTGCATCGACTTCGAGGACGGCTACGGCCCACGCGCGGACGACGAGGAGGACGCCGAGGCGCTCCGGGCCGCCGGCGAGCTCGCGCGGACGACGGCGCCCGAGACGACGATCGGCGTCCGCATCAAGGCGCTCTCCGGCGCGACCGTCCGGCGCGCCGCCCGCACGCTCGACCTCTTCGTCACGGCGCTCGCGCGGGCGAGCCGCGGCGATCTCCGCGACGGCTTCTCCGTCACGCTGCCCAAGGTGACGAGCCCCGACGAGGTGACGGCGCTCGTCGACCTCCTCGAGCACCTCGAGTCCGCGCTCGGCGTCGCGCGCAAGATCGACGTCGAGCTGATGATCGAGACCCCGCGCGCGATCCTCGGCGCCGGCGGCCTCGCGATCCCGTCGCTCGTCGAGGCCGCGCGCGGGCGCGCCGTGGCGGTGCACCTCGGCGCCTACGACCTCACGGCCGAGCTCGGCGTCACCGCCGGCGACCAGCGCCTCGATCACCCGTACTGCGATCTCGCGCGGATGCTCGTCCGGCTCTCGATCGCCGGCTCCCTCGTCGCCGCCTCCGACGGCGCGACGACGCTCCTCCCCACGGCGCCGAAGGACGCGTCGCCGGAGGACGCCGCCGCCGCGGTGCGCCGCGCGTGGGCGCTCCACGCCTCGAACGTGCGACGCGCGATCGACGTGGGGATCTTCCAGGGCTGGGACCTCCATCCCGCGCAGCTCCCCGCCCGCTACGGCGCGCTCTTCGCCTATTTCCTCACGCAGCGGGACGCGATGACCGCGCGCCTCCGCTCCTTCGTCGCGCACGCGACGCAGGCCTCGCGCGTCGGCCAGGCCTTCGACGACGCCGCCACGGGCCAGGGCCTGATGACGTTCTTCGTCCGCGGGCTGGCGTGCGGGGCGCTCGACGAGGACGATCTCCGCGCGACGACGCTGACGACCGAGGAGCTCTCGCGCTCGTTCGCCGAGATCGTCGCCGCGCGCGTCACGACGGCGGCGCCCTGAGCGCTCGCCTCGGTCGAGCTCGACCGCCGCGCGGCGCTCCGGCGCGCCGCCGATCGCTGTCCGGCGTCGCCGCGGTGCTCTAGGATCTCGGCGATGCGCGTCCGTACGCTCTCGGCCCTCCTCGCGGGCTCGCTCGTCGCGAGCGCCGGCGTCGCGTGCGGAGGCTCGCCGGCGAGCGGCGCGAGCCCCGGCGCACCGTCGAGCGGCGGCGAGTCCGTCGAGGAGCGCGTGATCCTCGAGAAGCAGCCCGACGGGAGCGTCAAGAAGACGACCATCCGCACGACCCGACGGACCGTCCCCGCGCCGCCGCCGCCGGCGCGCCCCGCCGATCCGTTCCCCTCCGATCCGCTCGTGAAGTACAACGTCGACCGCGTCAACGCGTACCGCGCGCGGAAGGGCCTCGCCCCGCTCCTCTACGACGCGAAGATCAGCGCCTTCGCGCGGCGCGGCTCCGAGCAGCTCGCGCGCGACCACGTCGCGCACGCGCACTTCGCCGCGAACGCCGAGGGCGCGCCCGGCTTCGGCTCGCGCGCCGCCGAGAACCAGGGCGATCCGAGCGGCGTGCCCGCGCTCGACGGCGATCCGCGCCGGAACGGGCAGAGGCAGATCGACGTGATGCTCAAGCTGATGATGGATGAAGGCCCAGGTGGCGGACACTACGACAACATGATGAACGCGCGCTTCCGCCGCATCGGCGTCGGCCTCTTCTACGCGGGCGGAAAACTGTACATGACGAACGATTTCTCGGACTGACACGCGCCGCGCGTGTCCGACGTCGCGCACACTGCGCCGTCCGTTGCGCATATCGCGCGCTTCGTCGCGACGCGCGTGTCGCGATGAAGCGCGGATGAGACGGGGCGTCGACGACGCACGGCGTCGTTTGAGCCACGCGTCGCACGCGCGACATCCAGACGATCCTCGTTTGAGGCTTGCGGAGGAAGGCGCGCCTGTGAATCCTCGTACGCGAACGTGACGATCCTCCGTCTCCACGGAGCTCGTCGGAGACACGACGCCACGGGACGGAGGCTCGAGCCATGGTGGTCAAATCGCTCGCGTGCGGTCAGTGTGGAGCGGGGCTCGCCCCGCCCGATGCCGCCGGCTGCGCGACGTGCGTCGACTGTGGAGCCGAGCAGCGCCCGGATCGCTCGAGCGGGGTCCGCGCCACCGCCCGCGTCGATCGACCGAGCTGGCGCGACTGCGAGGACGCCGCGCGCATCCCGCTGACCGACGAGGGCGTGCACGATCTCGTCCGGCGTCACTTCGCCGACGTCGACTCCGTCGTCGTCTTCCCGTACATCCCCCACGCCGGCGAGCGCGCCGCCCGCCGAGCTCACGTCGATCACCTCTCCCCCCACGAGCGCGTCCTCGCGCTGTACGAGACGAGCTCGCTCGGCGGACACGAGGGCTTCATCCTCACCGCGCGGCGCATCTGCTGGAAGAACCCCGGCGAGCCCGCGCGCGCCATCGAGTGGCGCGACCTCGATCCCGATCGCATGTACGTCGACGCGTGGCGCCTCGTCGTGGGAGACGACGTCGTCGCGCTGCCCGATCCCGACGTCCGGGACGCGTGCGCGGACGCGTTCCACGTGCTCGCGCTCTCGGGGCTGCCGCGACCGCCGGAGACGGCGCGGCCCGCGGCCGAGCACGCCGCGCGCGCGCCGAGCAACGCGCCGCCTCGAGCCGACGCCGCCGTGGAGCTCAGCTCCGACCACCTGGAGCTAGCGCCCGACGACGTCGAGCGCGACGCCGGCGATCGCGAGCTCGACGACTCCGGCGCGCGCCGCGACACGACGCCTCCCCCTCCGCACACGACGTCGTACTTCGCGTACGCGTCCCACGCGCAGTCGCAGGTGCCCGATTGCTCGTGCTGGCGCTGCCACACCCCGCTCTACGAGACGACGCCCGAGTGTGCGTTCTGCGGAGCGACGCCGACGCGCGCCGGCTGGCAGCGCACCGGCTGAAGGTCGCGGGCCGCGCGCGCGCCGGCGGGCGCTCCCTTCAGGCGCCGGGGCCGCGGGCCGACCTCAGGTGGATGACGAAGCGGCCGCCGGGCCCCGGCGACGCGCGGAGGTCGCCGCCGTACGAGCGCGCGAGCTCGCGCGCGATCGTGAGGCCCAGCCCCGTCCCCTCGGGATCCTGATTGCGCGCCCCCCGGGCGAAGGGCTCGAAGACGCGCTCGACGTCGTCGACGTCGATGCCCGGCCCGTCGTCGTTCACGGAGATCTCGAGCCCCTCGTCGGACGGCTCGACGACGACGCGCACCCGCCCCTCCCGCGGAGAGAAGCGGACGGCGTTCTCGAGCACGTTGCGGAGGAGACGCGCGAGGCCGCGACGATCCCCGAGGACCATGCCGGAGATCGCCTCCTTGACGATGAACACGTCGCGGAGGCGGCCTACGGGCGCGACGTCGGCGACGGCGTCCGCGAGCGGCTCGGCGACGTCCACGACGGAGCTCTCGATCGCCGCCTTCACGCGCGCGAGCTGGAGGAGGTCCTCGGCGAGGTGGCTGAGGCGGCGCGACGAGTCGAGCGCGCCGCGCAGCGCGTCCTCGTACTCGCTGCGATCGCCCCCCGTGCGGAGCGCGTGCTCGAGCTCGATGCGCAGGGACGTCAGCGGCGTCCGGAGCTCGTGCGCCGCGTGCGAGATGAAGCGATCCTGCATCGCGTTGAGGCCGACGAGCCGCTCGATCATCGCGTTCAGATCTCCGGCGAGCTGCCGGAGGTCGCGGTCGGACGACCGGAACGCGACGCGCGCGCTCGTGTCGCCGCTCGCGACCCGCCGCGCGACGCTGCCGACGAGCGAGTGCTCGCGCGTGAGGTGCGTCGCGACGCCGAACGCGACGATCGCGGCCCAGAGGCAGCCGACGGCGAAGGCGATCGACATCGCGCGCGCGAGGATCCGCGCGTCGTCCTCGAGGTCCTCGCGCGGGGTCGCCAGCAGCACGCGCATGCTCGTGCCGGAGACCGCGACGACCACGCCGCGCATCGGCGCGCCGCCGTGCTCGAAGTCGAAGCCCTCCTCGAACGGGACGAGGCGCGGCATCGGCGGCACGGCGTCGGTGGTGAGGTTCGGCGTCGTCGAGACGGGGCGGCCGTTCAAGGTGTAGATGACGCCGTACTTGGGGAGCGGACCGACCGCGTTCGCCGACGGGCCCGGCCCGTCGGTGAAGTCGAGCGAGCCCGTCGCCGCTTCGCTCGCCTCGCGGCGGGCGACCTCGAGCAGCGCGTCGTCGAGCTGCCGGCGCTGCGACGCGACGAAGCGATCCCACACGATGCCGAAGGCCGCCCCCATCGTGATCGCCGTGAGGGCGAGCACCATGAGCGCCGTCCGAACCCGAAAGCTCATCCGGAGATCTCCGCGGACACGCGGTACCCATGACCGCGGACCGTCTCGATCAGCTCCGCGGCGGCGCCCAGCTTGTCGCGGAGGCGGCTCACGTGCACCTCGACGACGTTCGGCACGACCTCGCCGGCCTCCCACACGTTCTCGACGAGCTCCGCCTTGCTCACCGTCTGGCCCGCGCGCCGCGCCAGGTAGGCGAGGAGATCGAACTCGCGCCCCGTCAGCTCGAGGAGCCGCTCGCGCACGAAGGCGTTGCGGCGGCCGACGTCGAAGTGCAAGGGCCCGACGTCGAACGACATGATACGCGGCCCGCGGCGGAGCAGCGCGCGCAGCCGCGCGAGGAGCTCCTCCATGTCGAAGGGCTTCGTGAGGTAGTCGTCGGCGCCGAGATCGAGCGCGTGGACGCGGTCCTTGGTCTCGGATTTCGCGGTGAGCATCAGGATGGGGCCCTCGAAGTCCGCCCGGCGCAAGCTCGTGCACACGTCGAGTCCGTCGCCGTCCGGCAGCATCCGGTCGACGACCGCGAGGTCCACGTCGCCGCCCCCGACCGACCGCGCCTGCGCGGCGTCCGCCGCGAGCGTCACCGTGTAGCCGCTCGCCCCCAGGACCCGCGCGAGGAGCGGGCCGAGCTTCGGATCGTCCTCGACGAGCAACAGGCGCACGGCGTCATTGTAGAGGGTCTCGCGGCGTCGAACCTTACGAGAACGTAAGGAAACCTCAGCCTGGGTCGAGTAACCTCCCGCGTGTGACGTCGAATCGGTCTCTGCCCACGCGCTGGCTCGCCGCCGGGCTCGGGCTCGCGCTGCTCGCAGGCGGCGTCGGCCTCTACAAGGTGAAGGGCGCCACGCACGCGCCGAGCGTCGAGGTGACGCGCGACGTCCCGCACCTCGAGGGCACCACCATCGTGTTCTCGCCCGCCTTCCGCGACCGCGCCGGCGTCGCGTTCACCAAGGCCGAGCGCGTCCCGTTCAAGCCGATGGTCCGCGTCGTCGGCACCGTGTCGTTCAACCCGAGCTACGTCGCGGCGATCGGCACGCGCCTCCGCGGCACCGTCCGGCGGACGTTCAAGTACGAGGGCGATCGCGTGGCGCCGAACGAAGCCCTCGCCGAGGTCGAGAGCGCCGAGCTCGGCGAAGCTCAGGCGACGATCGCCCAGGCCGAGGCGACGCAGAAGGCCGCCGAGATGCACGCGCGCCGCGAGCAGGACCTCCTCGACAAGGGCCTGACCACCGCGCGCGAGGCCGAGGTCGCCAGCACCGAGCTCGCGTCCTCGCGCGCCAGCCTCCAGGCCGCGCAGCAGCGCGTGAAGTCGCTCGGCGGCAACGGCACGTTCGGCCTCTTCGTCCTCCGGACGCCGATCGGCGGCCACGTCGTCGAGCATCACATCTCACCCGGGCAGTCGGTCGACAGCAACGTCGTCGGCTACAAGGTCGCCGACCTCGAGCACCTGTGGATCGAGCTCTCGGTCTTCGAGCGCGACATCGGCTCGGTCCACGTCGGAGACGACGCCGACGTGGCGCCCCTCGCCGCGCCCGGACAGACGATCGCCGGGCGCGTCGCTCATGTCGGCGAGGTCATCGACCCGGCGACCCGCAGCACGCAGGTCCGCGTCACGGTCGACCACCCCAAGTACCACCTCCGCGTCGGGCAGTCGGTGCAGGCGACCATCCGCAGCGCCGCGGCCGAGCGTGAGGCCCTGCTCGTCCCCCAGAGCGCGGTCATCTTCGTCGACGGCAGTCCGACCGTGTTCGTCGCCGAGGGCGAGACGCGCGCCCGCGCCGTCACGGTCCGGCTCGGCGGCAACGACGGGACGCGCCACGAGATCCTCGAGGGCGTCGAGGCGGGTCAGCTCGTGGCGTCCGCCGGGGTCTTCGCCTTGAAGAGCGAGCTGTTTCGCTGAGGCCGCATGCTCGAGTCGCTCGTCGCCCTCTCCATCCGGAGCCGCAAGGTCGTCGCCACCCTCTTGATGGTGGTGCTCGCGCTCGGCGTGGTCGCGGCGCAGAAGCTCCCCATCGACGCGCTCCCCGACGTCTCGAGCGTGCAGGTCGACATCCTGACCAAGTGCGGCGGCCTCTCCCCCGTCGAGGTCGAGCGCACCGTCACCGTGCCGATCGAGAAGGCGCTCAACGGCGTGCCGCGGAGCGCGCAGCTCCGCAGCGTCTCGCGCTTCGGCCTGTCGTCGGTCACGGTCGTCTTCGAGGACGGGACGGACATCTGGTGGGCCCGGCAGATGATCCTCGAGCGGATCCGCCAGGTGCAGGGAGACCTCCCGCCGACGGCGACGCTCCCCGAGCTCGCGCCGCCGTCGACGGGCCTCGGCACGATCTACAAGTTCGTCGTCCGCTCCGAGCAGCACTCGCCGATGCAGCTCCGCACGATGCTCGACTGGGAGATCGGCCCGCGCCTGCGGAGCGTCGCCGGCGTCGTCGAGGTGAACCCGTTCGGCGGCGAGCTGAAGCAGTACCAGGTGAAGGTCGATCCCCAGCGTCTCCGCGCGCGCGGGCTCGCGCTGAACGACGTCGTCCAGTCGCTGTCGACCGCGAGCCTCAACGTCGGCGGCGGCTACGTCGAGCGCGGCGGAGAGTCCTTCACCATCCGCGGCCACGGCATGGTCCACGGCGAGGAGGAGATCGGCGACGTCGTCGTCCGGAGCTCGAAGGGCGGGCCGTCGGTGCTCGTCCGCCACGTCGCCGACGTCGAGATCGGCCCCGCGCTCCGCTACGGCGTCGTCACGCTCGACGGCGAGCGCGAGGCCGTCTCGGGCCTGGTGATGATGCTCGCGCGGTCGAACAGCCGCGACGTGATCTACGCCGTGAAGAAGCGGATGGAGGAGATCAAGAAGGACCTCCCCCCGGGCGTCACCATCGACGTCATCTACGACCGCGCCGACTTCGTCGAGCGCACGCTCTCGACGGTCGCGACCAACCTCGCCGAGGGCCTCCTCATCGTCACCGTCGTCCTCGCCGTCATGCTGGGGACGATCCGCGGCGCCCTCGTCACGGCCCTCGGGATCCCGACGTCGATGGCGATCGCGCTCTTCGGGATGCACCTCTTCGGCGTGACCGGCGACCTGATGAGCCTCGGCGCGATCGACTTCGGCTTCCTCGTCGACGGGCCGATCGTCGTGCTCGAGGCGATCATCGCGGCGACCGCCGGCCGCGAGCTCGTCGGCAAGGCCCGCGCGCGCGCGTACGCCGACGTCGCGAAGATCGTCGTCAAGCCCGTCGCCTTCTCGGTCGCGATCATCATGCTCGTCTACATCCCGCTGCTCACGCTCGAGGGCGTCGAGGGCAAGATGTTCCGGCCGATGGCGGTGACGATGGCCTGCGCGCTCTTCGGCGCGCTCGTCTACTCGGTCTGCTTCTTCCCCGCCCTCCTCGTCCTCGCGGTCGGCCCCGCCAAGGATCACGGCCCCAAGTGGCTCGAGCGGATCGCGCACGGGTACGAGCGGCTCGTCCCGCGCGTCATCACCCTCCGGTGGCCGCTGGTGGGGCTCAGCCTCCTCGCGCTCGCCGGCGTGGGCTTTTTGTTCTCGAACGCCGGCGCCGAGTTCGTCCCGCGGATCTTCGAGGGCGACTGCGTCCTGGCGATGCAGCGCGCGCCGAGCGTGTCGCTCGAAGAGGCGCGGCGCCTCGATCTGCTCGCGGAGAAGGTCGTGCTGTCCTTCCCCGAGGCCACGAAGGCGCTCGGTCAGAGCGGACGCGCCGAGATGGCCCTCGACGCCGTCGGGAACAACAACACCGACATCCTCGTCCCGCTGAAGCCGCGGAAGGGCTGGACCAGCGCGAGCAACTTCGAGGAGCTGAGCAACAAGCTCAAGGACAAGCTCGAGACCGAGGTGCCGTCCACCTTCGTCTCCGTGTCGCAGCCGATCGAGGACCTCACCAACCAGCTCATCGCGGGCTCGCGCGCCGACGTCTCGATCAAGATCATCGGGACGGATCTCGACAAGCTCGTCGAGCTGTCGAACCACATCGGCGACGTCGTGCGCGACATCCGAGGCACGGGCGACCTCAAGATCGAGCGCATCCTGGGCCAGCCGACCATCACGGCGACCGCGGACCGCGCGCGCATGGCCCGCTACGGCGTGAAGGTCCAGCACGCGTTCGACGTCCTCGCCGCCTCGCGCGAGGGCGTGAACGTCGGGCAGGTCTACGAGGAGGAGCGGCGCTTCGATCTGCGCGTGTTCGTGCCTCCTCCCGAGCCGAACGCGGACGGTCTCGCGGATCTCTTCGTCGAGACCGAGCGCGGCGACACGGTCCCCCTGGCCGAGGTCGTGACCTTCGACGAGGGCGACGGGCCGTCCGTGGTCAAGCGGCTCGATCGCGAGCGCCTGATCCGCGTCGACGTGAACCTCCGCGGGCGCGATCTCGTCTCGTGGGTCGACGAGGCGAAGGCCAAGGTCGGGAAGGCGGCGAACCTGCCCTCGGGCTACCGGGTGGAGTGGGGCGGTCAGTTCGAGAACTTCGAGCGCGCGTCGGCGCGCCTCGCGCTCGTGATCCCCGCCGTCGTCGCGGTCATCCTCGGGATGCTCTTCTTGATGTTCCGGAGCTTCAGGCCGGCGTTCGCCGTGTTCCTCCTCGTTCCCTTCGCGGCGACGGGCGGCATGATCGGGCTGCTCGCCCGCGGGATGCCGTTCAGCCTCCCCGCGGCGGTCGGCTTCATCGCGCTCGGCGGCGTCTCGGTGCTCAACGGCGTCGTCATCACGACCTCGACGCGTCAGTCGATGCTCCAGGGGATGCCGCTCGAGACGGCCGTCGCGAAGGGCTCGGCGAGCTCGATCCGCGCCGTCCTGACGACGGCGGCCGTCGCCGGCCTCGGCTTCCTCCCGATGGCGCTCTCCACGAGCGCGGGCTCCGAGGTGCAGCGGCCGCTGGCGACCGTCGTCATCGTCGGCATCTTCTTCAGCACCGCGCTCACGCTCCTCGTGCTGCCCGGGCTCCTCGCGACGCTCCTCAAGGGATGGTCCGTCGTCGAGCCGCAGGAGAGCGACGACGTCGGCGCTCCCGTCCCCGCTCCGGGCGAGTGATCGCCTGCGCGGGGGCGCGCGCGGATCGTCGGTCGTACGCGCGTGCTAAGCTGTGCGGTCATGCTTCGCGGCGCTCGTCACGTGGTGCTGTTCCTCGGCCTCGGCGCCACGTCCGCCTGCTCCCTCCTCGTCTCGACCTCCGACCTCTCGAGCGGCGCGGGCGGCGCGGACGGCGGCGGCCCGCCGGCGGCGGACGCCGAGTCGGACGGCGCGGCGGACGTGCTCGACGGCGGCGCCCCGGCGGACGTCGACGCGTCCGACGACGCGGCGTGGTGTCCGTCCGGGGCGATCTTCTGCGACGACTTCGAGCGGACGAACGTCCTCGGCGCCTGGGACAGGCTCCTCGCCAAGGAGAGCGGCTCGACGGCGCTCGCGTTCGATACGCCGTTCGGGAACGCGCTCCACGTGCGCCTCCCCGGCGGCGCGGCGTGGGGGCAGGCGACCCTCGTCCGCGACCCGCGCGAGGAGATCGTCGAGCGCCTGAGCTACCGGAGCCGGGTCCGGATCACGAAGCTGCCGAGCACCGGGAACGTCAACCTGAGCGAGGTCTTCCTCTACCGCGACACGGGCAATCGGTCGTCGGTCTTCGTGCTCTTGCAGAGCGCGGGCGTTCGTCTGTTCGAGCAAGATTGCACGTCGTCCTGCAGCTCGAGGACACATCCTCGCATCGAGGAGTTCACCGTCGACGAGTGGCACGACGTGACGCTGCGCCTGCGCCTCGACACGGAGCCGGCGAACATCGAGCTCGAGCTCGACGGCGCCGTCGTCCACTCGTCGCCGTCCGTGACGAACATCCGTCCGGGGACCCTCGCGGTCACCGCCGGGTTCAACTACTCGTCCGAGACCCACGGCGAGGCCGAGGCCTACCTCGACCGCCTCGTGATCGAAGGGCGCTGAGCGCCGCGCGCGCCCGCGTGCGACGCGGGGGGCGGCGCGTACCGCGGCGCGCGCCTCCTCAAGGGTCCTTGGCGGCCGTTCGCTTCGGGGACTTCGCCGACTTGGCGGGCTTCGTCTCCGTGGACGCCGCCTTCGACGAGCGCGTCGTCGCGGTCGCGGAGGCCTTCGCCGACGCCTTCTTCGTCGACGACGCCTTCTTCGTCGACGACGCCTTCTTCGTCGACGACGCGTCCTTCGCCGACGTCTTCTTCGCCGCCGACGCGTCCTTCGCCGACGTCTTCTTCGCCGCCGACGCGTCCTTCGCCGACGTCTTCTTCGCCGCCGACGCGTCCTTCGCCGC
>JAHBWF010000216.1 GCA_019637105.1 Labilithrix sp. | reverse complement strand
CTACCGCTACGGCGAGATCGCCTGCGTCGACGTCGACGCCGGCGTCATCGAGCTCTCGGACGGCGGGGAGGTGCGGATCCCCCGCTCGTCGCTCCGCGACACCACGCTCGGCTCGCCGGCGTGGCTCGCGCGCGCGCGCGCGCGCGTCCTCGCGCGCGTCCGCGAGCGGGCTTGAGCCGGGTCACCGCGCGCGGAGCGACGCGAGGATCGCGCGCGGGGGCTCGGCGTCGAGGCCGAGCAGAGCGCCGACGAGCCTCGAGTACGCCGTGAAGTCGACCGGATCGGTGACGATTACGCCCGCGTCGACGGCGCCTCGCGCGTGGACGAGCAGCGGCACGGTCCGATCGTGGAGGTACGGGCCGCCGTGGCTCGCGCCCTTCCCGGGCACGACCTCACCGTCGAAGACCGAGCCGTTCCGCGGCACCATGTAGAAGTCGCCCGCGCCGGCGTCGGCGCTCCACGAGCGGCACACCAGCGTGAGGATGTCCTCGCCCGGCCGCGCGCGATCGGGCGCGCCGCGCGCGCGCGCGAGCGTCTCGGGGCACGCCCGCGCGAGCTCGCGCACGTCGTGGAGCTCGGCGACGGAGCTCTTCCGGCGCGCGAAGACGCGCCGGATCGCGCCGTCGAGCGCGCCGCGCTTCGCCGCCGGCAGCGCCCGTCCCTCCTCGGTGAGGAAGACGTAGGGGTCCGCGACGCCGAGGATCCAAGGCGCGCGCGCGCCCAGCGCCTTCTCGGCCTCCGCCTTCAGCTCGCGCTGGAGCTCGTTCGGCTCGATCCGGACCCCGGCGGCGCAGATCGGCCGCTCGTACGGATCGACCGGCGGCTCGGGGCCGTCGCACGCCGGCGGACGGCGGGCGCGCACGACCTCGGGCATCGAGCTGTTCCCGTGATCGGCGGCGAGCACGACCGAGACGTCGCCCACGCGGCGCTCGAGCGCGTCCAAGAACCGGCCGAGCGCCGCGTCGAGCTTGTGGAGGTGGTCCCACGCCTCCCACGAGTCCGGCCCGAACACGTGGCCGACGACGTCGGACGCCGACAGGCTGAGGAGGAGGAGCGTCGGCTTCTTCGGATCGTGCTCGGCGGCGACCGCCGCCAGCGCCAGCTCGAAGAGGAGCGCGTCGGTCGCGGGGAGCGCCCGGAACGCCGCGCTCGTGCGCGCGACGTGAGGGAACACCGTGCCGAGGCCGTCGAGATCGCCCTCCCCCGGAGCGGCGTCGTCGAAGCCGACGTGGCGCGCGAGCCACGCCGGATCGGACGGCGTCCACGCCGCGGCGCGCGCTCGATCGATCGCGGGGGGCCCGACGATCGGCGCGGCCCAGCGCGGGAAGCTCGACGCGAACGCCGTCGACGTGGCGAACGTCCCGAGCGCGGGCTCGAACCAGAGCGCGACGCTCGGCCGCTTCCCGGCCGGCATGATCGCGCCACGGTCCTTGAGCGAGGCGCTCACGACGAGCGCGTCCGGGCGCGCGCGCCGCAGGCGATCGGCGACGGTCTCGACGCGCAGCCGCGCCGCGGACGAGCCCGGCGAAGCGAGCACGCCGTCGGGGACGACGAGCTTCGTCGACGGGTCGCGGAGGAACGTCACGCGCTTGCCGCTCGCGTCCGGGATCTCGTTGCCCCAGATGCCCGACTCGGCCGGCGTTCGTCCCGTGTGGAGCGAGGCGTGGCCCGGAGCGGTGTCGGTGGCGGCGTAGGGGAGCCGGAGCGCCTTCACCCACGTGCCCTCGCGCCGGAGCCGCGCGAAGCCGCCGTCGCCGGGCAAGAGCGGGAGGCGCTCCTCGGCGACCCACGCGGAGAGCTGGTCCACCACGATCGCCACGACGACGGGCGCGCGCGACGAGTCGACGGACGCCTCCGGCGTCGTCGGCGGGCCGGCGGAGGCGTCGGGGGCGCCGTCGCCCGAGGCGCCGCGCGCCGGCGAGACCGCCGCGGGCTCGGCGCCGCCGCAGGCCACGAGCGAGGCGAGGAGCAGGAGGCTTCGCTTCACGGATCGTTCGTCAACCACGGACGCGCGCGCGGCGCCACCTCCTCGTGCGTCGGGGCGAAGGAATCACGCCAGCGTCACACTCCCGATCCTCCGACGCCTCGTCGTCCGGGTACTAGTGCGCGTCGAGATGCGCTCGTGGTTCGTGACCTGCGCCGCGGTGACGGCGCTCGGAGGCGCGCTCGCGGCGGCGCTGGCGTGCGGCCCGGAGCCGGACCTCTTGCAGGGAGACGAGTACCTCCCGGACGGCACGCTCCCGATCGCGCCGGCGAGCGAGCGGCTCGACGGCGCGACGCGCGACGGCTCCGCGGGCGACGGCGGCGGCGAAGAGGCGCCCGTCCCGCTCGCCGACGGCTCGACCGCGCCGCTCAACACGTGCGAGACGGCGCGCGACATCGGCGCGCTCTCCGGGGACAAGGGCTCCGGCACGCTGACCGCGACCGGTTCTTGCTCCGAGTGGCTCAGCCTCCGCGTCACCGAGGACGACAGCTCGGCCCTCGGCGCCGCCATGAAGGTGAGGCTCACGCTCACGCCCAGCGGCGCCGATTTCGACCTGTTCGCCTTCGTCGACGCGACGCGCGACCGCGTCGTGTGCGACGCGCCGACCGCGAGCTCCACGAAGTCGGGCACGTCGGTGGAGGAGATCCCGCTCACGTGGGGCGAGGGCACGATCGCGAACGGCAACGACGACAGCCGGACCGTGGGCGTCGCGGTGGTCCGCGCCGGCAGTCCGTGCGCGGCGGACGCCGGGAGCTACACCCTCCTCGTCGAAGGGAACCGCTGAGCGATGCTCCACGCGCGCGCGCTCCGGCGGCTCGGCCGGAGCAGGCTCGTCCACTTCGCGGCGCTCGGCGGCGTCCTCTTCGCCCTCGCGCCGCCCGAGGAGGATCCGCGCGAGCTCACGATCGACGCGCCCCGCGTCGCGCTCGCCCTGCGGAGCGAGGAGGCGCGGGCGGGGCGCGCGCTCGACCGGAGCGAGAAGGAGGCGGCGATCGCCGCGCTCGTCGACGAAGAGCTCCTCGCGCGCGAGGCGCTGCGCCTCGGCGTCGGCGCCGAGGATCCGGTCGTGCGCGCCCGGCTGAGCGAGGCGATGCGCGCCGCGCTCGTCCGCACGCTCCCCGACGTCGGCGTCGACGACGAGGAGCTCACGCGCGAGATCGCGCGCCGCCTCGAGCGCGCGCCGGAGCGCGTGCGCCTCGGCGTCCGCCTCTTCCGCCGAGCCACGTCGGAGGCGACGGGCGCCGCCGCGCGCGCGCCCGACGGCGCCGCGGGCGATACGGGCGATCGCCCGCCGATCCCCGACGGCGCGTGGTGGACGGAGGAGGCGCTCGCGCGCGCGGCCGGGGCCGCCGTGGCCGACGCGGCGATGCGCACGGAGGTGGGGCGCCCGAGCGCGCCGACGGCCTCCGCGTGGGGCACGTGGATCGTCGTCCCGCTCGAGCGCCGGCGCCCCGACGCGAGCGAGGTCCGGGCCGAGGCCTACGCCGAGCTCCGCGGCCGAAAGCAGGCCGACGCGCTCGCGAAGCTCCTCGAGCGGAGGCGCCGGGACTACCGCGTCGACGTGCGCGCGCCCGAGGGAGAAGGCCCGCTGCTGTCGCGAGGCTCCGAGTGAGGCCGGCGACGCTCGCGCTCGCTCGCCGGGAGGGCCCGCGCGCGGAGCCGCGGAAGCGCGCGTGGTGGACGGCGTTCGCGACGCTGGCGCTCCTCCTCTTCGCGGGGCGCGCCGGCGCGCACGGCGCTCGAACGGTGACGCTGAACGTCGAGCCCGTCTCCGCGACCGAGGCGCGGCTCCTCGGCGACGCTCGGCTCCGGCTCGCCGCCCCCGGCTGCTCGATCGAGCCCGAGGCCGCGCCCGTCCGCGTGCTCCGATGTCCGCGCGGGATCGGCGGGCAGGCCGTCGAGGCGCTCGGGCTCGGGGAGTCGATCGATCTCGTGATCGTGCGCGTCGGCGCCGAGGAGGGCTCGCTGCTCACGGCCAGCGCGCCCGTCGCGCGCCTCCCGGACGCCGCGGGGGCGAACGCCTCGACCGCCCTCCGCTTCGCGCGGCTCGGCGTGGAGCACGTCCTGTCGGGGCTGGATCACGTCCTGTTCCTCGTCGCGCTCTTCTGGCAGGCGCGGCGCGCCGCCGGGGGCTCGCTCCGGGCCGTCGCCGCCGAGCTGCTCCGCACGTCGACGGCCTTCACGATCGCCCACAGCCTGACGCTCGCGACGACCGTCATCGGCTGGCTGCGCGTCTCGACGTACGTGAGCGAGGCGCTGATCGCGGCGAGCCTCGTCCTCGTCGCGCTCGACGTCCCCGACGACGCGCGCGCCGGCGGCGTCCCCTCGCGCCCGCGCGACGCGCGCCTCGTCCGGAGCGCCCTCGCGGCGGCCTTCGGGCTCGTGCACGGGCTCGGCTTCGCGGGCGCCCTCGACGCCGCCCAGCTCCCCCGCGGCGCGCTCGCGCTGGCGCTCTTCTCCTTCAACGCGGGCGTCGAGCTCGCGCAAGCGCTCGCCTTCGCCGGCTGCGTCCTCGTCACGCTCGTCCTCGCGCGGCGTCCGGCCGGCCCGGCGCGCGAGGCGCGCGCTCGCCTCGCCTCCGCGTACCTCGTCGGGGTCGCCGGCGTCGTGCTGTTCCTGTCGCGCGTGAGCGCCCTACTCCGAGGTTGACCCCACGTCATGTCCCGCTCCTCGTCGCGCGCCGTCCCGCTGGCCGTCGCGCTCTTTTCGCTCGTCAGCGCCCGCTCGGGCGCGGCCCACGCCCAGAGCCGCGACGGCGAAGGCGCCCCCGACTCGACGACGAACGATCCGCCGCCCGGCGGGCGCGAGGCGGCGATCCCGGACCTGATCCAGCCCTCCCCGCCGCAGCCCGGCCCGCGCCAGACGTCCGCCACGAGCCCGTGGTCGCTCGTCGTCTACGGCTACCTCCGCGCCGGCTACGACCGCACGACGCCCGACGAGCGCTTCGAGTTCGTCGGGCGCAACAACGGCTTCGTGCTCGACAGCGCGCGCGTCGGCGTCGAGGGGCGAAACCGCGACCACGGCGTCACGTTCCGCGTGTCGATGGAGGGCGCGTCCGACGTGCTCTCCGCGCCGAACACGCCGATCGGATCGCTCTCCGTGCGCCTGCGCGACGCGTTCGTGCGCTGGGACCCGATCCGTCGGCTCGGCGTTCAGGCCGGCCAGTACAAGGCGCCGTTCCAGGAAGAGGAGCTCCGCGGCACGCCGGACCTCATGTTCGCGTCGCGCGCCGTCGGCGTGGAGGGCGTGCCGCCCGCGCGCGGCTTCCAGACGCCGGGGATCCAGCTCGATCGCCAGCTCGGCGTCATGCTCTCGCCCGCCGAGCCCATCGGCGGCGATCTCGGGATCGCCTACTACCTGATGGTGATGAACGGCAACGGCCCGAACCAGCTCCTCGACGACAACGGGCGCTTCGGCCTCGTCGCGCGCTCCGAGATCGGCTGGCAGAAGCACGTCCGCCTCGGCGCCGCGCTCTTCCGGAACGATCGCACCGTCGGCGCGCCGCCGAACCTCTACCACGAGGAGGACCTCGGGCTCACCGGCGACCTCTCGATCAAGCTCGCGGGGCTCGAGGTGTTCGGCGCCGTCACGCGCGCCCGCACGGTCTTCCCCACCGTCGGAGCGAGCGCGCGCGTCCAGCTCGCGTTCCAGGGTCAGGCCGCGTACCGCGTCGAGCTCCCCTCGCTCTTCTTCGCGCCGGCGTACCGCTACGCCTACTTCCACCCCTGGCAGGAGGGCGGCGCGACCGAGGGGTTCGACTCGTTCCGCCTCGTCTACCACACGATCGGCGTCCGGCTCGGGATGACCGCGCTGCCGATCCAGGCGTGGCTCAACTACACGATCGCGACCGAGGCCGAGGGCCGCGAGCTCGACAACGATCGCGTCGAGCTCCTCGGGCAGGTGACGTTTTGACGCTCCGGCGCCTGGCCCTCGCGCTCGGGCCGCTCGCCCTCTCCGCGGCCCTCGGCGGCTCGGGCGGCTGCGGCTCCCCCGGCGGCGGCGCGTCCGCGCGCGTGATCACGAGCCGGATGCAGCTCGTCGGCGGTGACCGCGCGCTCGGCGACGTCGGCGACTACCTGCTCGAGAACGACAAGCTGCGCGTCGTGGTCCAGCAACCGGGGTTCTCGCGCGGGTTCGGCGTCTACGGCGGCAGCTTGATCGACGCCGATCTCCGGCGGCCTTTCGAGATCGGCACGAGCGGCGAGCCGAGCGGCAACGACCAGTTCGGCGAGCTCTTCCCCGCCTTCTTCGTGCAGGCGGTGAACGTCGACCGTGTGTTCATCGAGAACGACGGCGCCGACGGGCGATCGGCGCGCCTCGCGGCGCAGGGCGAGGCCGGCGACTTCCTCGAGCTCGCGGCGATCCTGAACCGCGCGGTCACCGGGTCCAACATCGATTTCCAATCGCTCACGAGCCAGCCGCGTCTCCGCTACACCACGGTCTACGAGGCGGAGCCGGGCAACCGCTGGGTCAAGATCACGTTCCGCGTGCTCAACGTCTCGAGCCGCGCGCTGAAGTTTCCCTCGGAGCTCGCGACGGAGCTGCTCGGCCTCGCGAGCCTGCCCACGGACGGCTTCAAGATCCCGCTCGGCGACGTCGCGCTGTTCGGCGCGACGAGCTCCGTGTGGATCCCGGGCATCGGCTTCGACTCGCGCTTCGGCCTCGAGGACTCCTACGGCAGGCCGGTCGACTTCCCCGCGTTCCCGGGCGTCGTCGCCGAGTGGGTCGCGTCGCGCGGCGCCGGCACGAGCTACGGGCTCCTGGTCGGGCCGAGCCCGCGCAACTTCGTCCTCGCCCACCGAGAGACCTACGACGACGGCACCGCGCCGATCGACGACACGAGCCTGCTCGTGCCGTTCAGCGCCAGCTCGTTCCTCGGCATCTTCCACGACACGGCCCCGCCCGCGCTCGCGCCGGGCGAGGCGTTCGAGAGCGTGAAGTACTTCGTCCTCGGATCGGGCGACGTCGGCTCGGTGCTCGACGGCGTCCACGCGCTCCGCGGCGCGCGCACGGGCGAGCTCGGCGGACAGGTCTTCGACGCGACCACCGGCGAGCCCGCCGTCGGCGCGAGCGTGATCGTCTACCAGAAGCGGAGGGGCCCGGGCGGCTCGCCCTACCGCGTCTTCAGCCAGTACGACGTCCGCGAGCACGGCTCGTTCGGCGGCACCCTCGAGCCCGGCGTCTACGGCGTCCGCGTCCAGGGCCACGGCCGGCCGCTCACGCCGATCACCGACGTCGAGATCGAGGAGGGCCGGACCACGGCGATCCGCCTCACCAGCGATCCGCCGGGGCGCGTCACGGTGCGCGTCGTCGATCCGGACGGCCACCCGCTCCCCGCGAAGGCGTCGGCGGTCGGCGTCTACGCCGCGGAGGACGCGGGCAAGCTGACGCGCACGTTCCTCTTCGACCTCCAGTGCGGCGAGCCGTTCCGCTCGACCGACATGATCGACGACGATCCGGCGGAGGGCGAGACCCGGCGCTTCATCGAGGCCGTCGCCTACACCGACGAGGGGACCGCGACGCTGGAGGTCCGTCCGGGCACGTACCGGATCGTGAGCAGCCGGGGCCCCGAGTACGACCTCGCCGCGACCGACGTGACGGTGGGGCCCGACGAGACGCGGTCGATCACGCACGTCCTCACGCGGGTCGTCGACACCAGCGGCTTCATCGCGGGGGACATGCACGTCCACAGCCGCAACAGCATCGACAGCTCGATGTCGCTCGACGAGCGCGTCCGCGCGCTCGCCGCGGAGGGCGTCGAGTGGGCCGTGTCGACGGATCACAACTACGTCACCGACTACCGGCCGTACGTCGCGCGCAACGATCTCTTCCAGTGGCTCTACCCGATGGTCGGCCTCGAGATGACCACGCTCGAGTCGGGCCACTTCAACGGCTACCCGATGCGCTACGAGCGCGGGCCAGTCACGCACGGCGCGTTCGCCTGGGCGGGGCGGCCCCCGGACGACGTCTTCGCGGACCTCCGCGCGCTGGGGAGCCTCGGCCCGAACCGCACGTTCATCCAGGTCAACCACCCGCGCGACGGCGTGCTCGGCTACTTCTCGCAGTACCAGCGCGATCCTTACACGGCCGAGGAGACGCCGCCGACGCTCGTGCAGCAGATCATCGCGCCGAAGGGCCCGGCGTTCCGCCGCGCGGACGGCTCCTCGGCCTACTCGCTCGGCTACGACGGCATCGAGGTCGCGAACGGCAAGCTGTTCCACGAGATCCACCACTACCGCGTCCCCGACGCGCTCCCGAGCGGCGAGCTCCCGGCGGACGTCCCCGCCGCCGGCAAGATCGTGCGGAGCGCGAACGGCCAGCCGGCGTTCCCGGGCGCCGTGGAGGACTGGTTCAACCTGCTGAACCTGGGGCACCGGTTCGTCGCCGTCGGCACCGCCGACTCGCACTCCGGGAGCGACGAGGCGGGGCACTTCCGCACGATGGTGTTCGTCGGGGACGACCGGCCGATCACGCTGACCGACGAGCGCATCATCGACGCGATGCGCGCGCGCCGCGTGGTCGCGACGAACGCGCCCTTGCTCGACTTCTGGATCGACGATCCGGTGCGCGGCGTGATGGGCCAGACGATCCGGAGCGACGCGGAGAAGGTCGAGGTGCACTTCAAGCTGACGGCCGCCCCGTGGGTGAGCGTCGCGCGCGTCAACGTCTGGCGGAACGGGACGATCGCGAAGGTCGTCGAGATCGACCCCGAGCGGGATCTCGCCCGGAGCCCGGCGCTCGAGGTCTTCGAGGTCGAGCTGGCGAAGGACGCCGCGGGCGCGCGGATCGACTCGTGGTTCGTGCTCGAGGCGATCGGCTACAAGAGCTTCTTCCCGGCGGTGAAGCCGCACGAGGTGCCGCCGGTGCTCCTCACGGAGGCCGTCGCGACGCTCGCCGGACCGCTCGGCCTCGGGAGCGACGAGCTCGGAGCCCTCAGGCCGCCGGAGTGGTTCCCGGTGACGGCGTTCGCGATCACGAACCCCGTCTGGGTGACCACGACCTCGGGCGCGTTCCAGCCGCCCGGCGTGGTGCCGGTCGACGTGCTCGACCAGCCGTCGAACGATCCGAAGATGCAGGCGTTCGTCTATCCGCGATCGACGATCCGCCCGCCGAAGATGCGCAAGTTGAGCGCGGTGAGCCGGAGCGTGGATCGCTTCGAGCCGCGCGGGAAGGTGCCGCTGTTCTACCCGCGCGCGGACAACCCGGAGGACGTCCGCAAGGCGCTCTCCCGCTTCGGCCACATGGCCGGACACGCCGAGTGAGCCCCGCCCCACCTCGGGGCGGCGGGGCGCTGCCCCGGACGTGTTTCGCCCTTGTCACCCGGGACACCGAGCGTCTCGCTAGTGTCCCGAGAGTCGGATCTTCGAGCTTGCGACGCCCGAACCATGGATGCTTCGGGCCGTCGCCGCGTCGTGGCGCCGGCGGACCCTGACCGAAAGAACGAGAACCCGATGGCCTCGCCTCTCCGTATTGCGCTCGCTTCGATCGTGGTCGCCGGAGCCTTCGCGTGCTCGCAAGCTAGGGACCGCGCGGGGTTCGACCTCGCGAACCTCGAAGAGCCGCCGGCCGGCGGCGACGACGGGGGGGCTCCTTCGTTCGGCTCCTCCGACGACGCCGGCGCCCCCGACTCGGGCGACGCTTCTTTCGCGACGTGCGCCGCGACGGCCGTCGAAGCCGCGCGCGAGCGGCTGCCGGTCGACATCGTCTGGATCGTCGACAACTCCGCGAGCATGCAGCCGGCGGTGGCCGAGGTGCAGGCCGGGCTCAACGCGTTCGCCAACCTCATCGGGAGCCAGGGCATCGACTACAAGGTCGTGATGCTCTCGAAGCGGGGGACGGTCCCCACCGCGAACCGCTACCCGATCTGCATCCCGCCGCCGCTCGGCGGCGCGGACTGCGGCAACAGCCCGACGTTCTTCCACGCGTCGATGGACGTGAAGAGCACGCAGCCGCTCGAGCAGTTCCTCGGGACGCTCGGCCAGACCGCCGGCTACACGGCGACGGACGACCGCGGCAGCGAGCCCTGGGCGCAGGAGCTTCGTCCCAACGCCACCAAGGCGATCGTCGTCGTGACCGACGACAACTCGCGCTTCACCGCCACGGACTTCGAGACGTTCCCCGGCGGGAAGAACCCGAGCAACAGCACGACGCTCCCGCCCGGCGTGCTCGACCCGAGTCGCGGCGACCAGTTCAAGAACTACGTCTTCCACGGGATCTACGGCTGGGGCTCGGCGACGGTGCCGAGCACGCGCTGCACCTACCCGGACAACTCGCAGCCGGCGGCCGCGGGCCACGTCTACACCGACCTCGTGAACAAGACCGGCGGGGTCCGCGCCAAGATCTGCGACGGCAACGCCGCGTGGGGGCCGTTCTTCGACAGCGTCGCGCAGGCGGTCGTCACCACCACGCGCGTCCGCTGCGACCTCGAGATCCCGCCGCCCGACGGCGGCGTCCTCGATCCCGAGACCGTCAACGTGCGCGTCTCGGACGGCACCAACCCGCCGGTCGTCGTCCCGCGCGTCGCGAGCGCCGCGGCCTGCGGGAGCGCGGCGGGCTGGTACTACGACGACCCCACGACGCCGACGAAGGTCCTCCTCTGCGCCGCCTCGTGCGAGGACGCGCAGTCGAAGGGCGGCGACACGCCTCCGAAGATCGAGGTCTTGTTCGGCTGCCAGTCGATCGTCAAGTAGCGCTCACGCGCGGCGCGCGGCGCGCGCGGCGGGAGAGAGCGCCGGCGGCGCGCCCGGGGCCCTCACCTGTCAGGGACGTAAGGTTGGGCCTTGGAGGTGGACACCTGGCGCCGAAGTGTGCGACAGGGTTCGCAAATGGCGCAGCATCCCCCCCCGCCGATGTATCCGCCGACCGGACAGCCTCCGATGGGCTACCCGCCTGCGGCGATGCCCTCGCCGCCCGCCCCTC
Source organism: Labilithrix sp. (assembly GCA_019637105.1). Taxonomy (GTDB): domain Bacteria; phylum Myxococcota_A; class Polyangia; order Polyangiales; family Polyangiaceae; genus Labilithrix. The sequence continues at coordinate 1,033 of JAHBWF010000216.1, read as the reverse complement.
CTTCGGCCCCGAAGGACGACGGCGAGAAGAAGGGCTGGATGAACTGGGAGCTGTTCATCGACAAGACGGTGGATTTCATCCTCATCTTCGTCGGCCTCTACGCCGCGACGGCGCTCCAGCGCTACCAGGACGATCAGAAGGAGAAGGACGAGTACGTGCTCCTCCTGAACGACTTCAAGCACGAGCTCGAGGCGAACCGCGCGCAGCACGGCACGATCGAGCAGGATCTCGGTCCGGCCGACCATCAGGCTTCGGGCGTGGTCCTCGGTCCGATGGAGGCGACCTTCTCCCGCTTCATCAAGGACCTCGACGCGGACGAGGACCTCGTCCACTGCCTGCACCGTGACTACGCGAAGGCCAAAGGCAAGGCGAAGGCGGCGCGGTCGGATCCGAGGTGCGCGCAGCTCTACGCCGCTTTCGAGAAGGAAGCGGCCGAGCACGCGAGCGGCAAGAGCACGTCGTTCAAGTTCGAGCCCGCGACGCTCTCGCCGTTTTACCGCTACGAGGTCTGGCAGCTCTACCTCGCGAACAGCGCCAAGATCTTCAAGAACAAGGAGCTCGCCGTGAAGATCGGCGAGGCCTACAACAACATGCACGTCATCGAGAAGCAGGTCGCCGACATCGAGACGACCTACAACGACGCGTTCATGCGGCAAGTCGGGCGCGCCGCGGCGACGGACGCCGAGCTGACGGAGATCATCCACGACGAGGAGACCGACCACGACCTCTCGGCCCAGGACCTCGCGCTCCTCCTGCACATCGCGGAGTCCATGAAAGAGGAGCGCTTCGGCACCCTCGAGGCGAAGAGCGTCCTCGAGCTCAAGGTCCGCCGGATGAAGCGCACCGTGCAGGAGACGAACAAGGAGATCGACGCCCTCGTCGCGCAGATCAAGGCGGAGGCGCACAAGGTGTCGAAGAAGTAAGCGCCGGACGCGGCGCCGGCGACCCGAACGAGCGAAGGGGCAGCCGCCGCGTCGGCGCTGCCCCTTCGTCGTCGATGCTCGGGCGTGACGAGCGCGGTCTCAGCGACCGC
>JAHBWF010000215.1 GCA_019637105.1 Labilithrix sp. | reverse complement strand
ATCGCCGCGCGCCCGAGCAGCGCGCTGCCCGTGGTGACCGCCGCGGCCGCGAACCCGGCGAGCAGCCACAGGCTGGCGCCGCGCGCGCGGCGCGACGCTCCGGCCCGCCGGCCGCGCGTCGCGTTCGTGACGACGGTGGGCGCGTCCGGCGGATCGACGACGGCCGCGACGGCCCGCCGGAGCGCGTCGTCGGGCTCCGCCTCGCGGACGAACGCCGCGACGTCGGCCTCCGTGGTCGCGACGCCGAGGTCCCTGATGGCCGCGGCGAGCGCCTCCTGCATGGCGAGCGCCGTCGGGTACCGCTCCTTGAGCCGCTTCGCGAGCGCCGCGCGCAGGATCGCCGCCACCGGAGCGGGGACGTCCTCCGGGATCGTCACGGGCGTCTTCGCGAGCAGCTCGCAGAGCACGGCCACGTCGTTCGGCGCCTCGAACGGCGACCGGCCGGCGACGAGCTCGAAGAGGACGACGCCGAGCGCGAAGACGTCCGCGCGCCGATCGACGCGGCGGCCGAGCGCCTGCTCGGGCGCCATGTAGCGGACCTTGCCCTTCACGCCGCCCGAGCTCGACGCGTCGCCGGGCGCGAGCTCGCGCACCTTCGCGACGCCGAAGTCGATCAGCTTGGCTCGGCCGGAGCGCGCGACGACGATGTTGTGGGGCGACACGTCGCGATGGACGAGGCCGAGCGGCGCGCCTCGCGCGTCGGCGAGCTCGTGCGCGACGTGGAGGGCCGCGCAGACGTCGTGGGTGATCCGGAGGGCGATCCCGAGCGGGACGCGCCGGCCGTCGCGCGCGAGCGCGGCGCGCGCGAGCGCCCGAAGGGAGCGGCCGTCGACCCACTCCATGACGAGGTACGGGACGCCCGCGTCCTCGCCGCTCGCGAGGACGGCGGCTACGTTCGGGTGCCGGATCGCCGACGCGAGGCGCATCTCCTTGAAGAACATCGCGCGGACCCGCGGATCGGCGACCACGTCGTCCCGCAGCGTCTTGAGGGCGACGAGCGGCGCGTCGGGGCGCTCCGCGCGGGCGAGCCACACCTTGCCCATCCCGCCGTCTCCGAGGGGGGCGAGCAGCGCGTGACCGGCGAGCCGACCGAGCATCGCCAGGCGACATTTCACGTTTCAGGCCAGGCGCGCTCCGACGTCATCGCGCGGCGTTCGCGCGCCCGCGACGCGCTTGGTGGATCGGCGCCGGCCCAGCTAGCCTCGCGCGGATGGATCGGTCCTCCGCCACCGTCCGCGCCGCCACGGCGGGCATCACCGTCACGGTCGAGCCCACGATGCAGGTCTCCGTCGTGTCCGGCCCCGACCGCGGGAGCACGCTGACGCTCGACGGGACGGAGGCGCCGCGCGTCCTCGTCGGCACGAGCCCGGCGTGCGACCTCGTCCTGACGGATCGCGCCGTGTCGCGCCGCCACCTCGCCTTCGAGCTCGCCGGCGGGCGGCTGCGGGTCCGCGATCTCGGCTCCACGAACGGGACGCTCGTGAACGGCGTGGCGATCGGCGAGGTCTTCCTCCGCGGCGGAGAGCGCGTCGACCTCGGCGGGACGACGCTCGAGATCGCGCGCGGCGACGACGACGGCGAGGCGCTCGTGAGCGACGAGGTCGCGTTCGGGCGGTACCTCGGGCGGAGCGCGGCGATGCGGCGCCTCTACCCGACGCTGCAGCGGCTCGCCGAGCGCGACGTGCCGGTCATCGTGGAGGGCGAGACGGGCGTGGGCAAGGAGCTCCTCGCCGAGGCGCTCCACGAAGCGAGCGCGCGCGCGAGCGGGCCGTTCGTCGTCTTCGACTGCGCGGGGGTCACGGCCGCCGACGTGGAGGCCGTCCTCTTCGGCCGCGAGGAACGCGGCCAGGTGCGCCCGGGCCTGTTCGAGGAGGCGAGCGGCGGGACGCTGCTCGTCGACGAGATCGCCGAGCTCGATCTCGCCGTCCAGCCGAAGCTCCTCCGCGCCGTCGACAAGCGAGAGATCCGCCGCGTGGGCGGCGCCCTGGCGGTGCCCGTCGACGTCCGCGTGATCAGCACGACGCGCCGCGACCTCGACCGCGAGGTCGCCGAAGGCCGGTTCCGCGAGGACCTCTTCTTCCGGATCGCCGTGACGCGCATCGAGCTGCCCCCGCTCCGCAAGCGGCTCGAAGACGTCGAGCTGCTCGCGGCGCATTTCTGGCGCGCGGCGGGCGGCGCGAGCGACGTCCCCGCCGCGGCCCTCGCGCGCTTCCGCGCGTACGACTGGCCCGGCAACGTCCGCGAGCTCATGAACGCGGTGACGCGCGCGTGCGCCGTCGGCGAGGCGCCGGCGCCCTCCGGCGGCGAGCGGGCCAACGCGAGCGTCTCGCCTCCTCGAGACTTCATCGATCAGGTCGTCGCCGAACGCCTGCCGCTCGGCCGCGCGCGCGAGCGCGTGGTGGAGGAGTTCGAGCGGCGGTACGTGGAGGACGCGTTCGTGCAGAACGGACGCAACGTGACGCGCGCCGCCGCCGCCGCCGGGATCGCGCGTCGCTACTTCCGGGCGCTCCGCGCTCGACAGCGCGACTGAGGCCGGCGGGGACCGAGCGGCACCGGGCTCGGCGCGCCGTCGCGAGCGCGTTCCGGTCTCCTCCGCCGGCGGACGCGCGGCGGGCGGCCGTCGGGCTCGACGCGCGCCCGCCGGCGGGACGGACGGGCGGCGGGGCTCGGCGCGCCATCGCGAGCGCGCCGTCGTCTTCTCCGCCGGCGGACTCGGCGGGGGGAGTGGGATCTGGGAGGTCCTATCGGAGCGGCGTCGTCCGAGAGACAACGGCCCCCCGCGCGCGGCGCACGCCGGATCCCCGGGAGCGCGGAGATCACCGCAAATTCGCCGAAGATCGACGCGTTCGCGCGGCTCGAGACGGCCGATCGCCGCCGGCACTCCCGTTGCTGTCTAGCTCCCCGTCCGCGGTTGGCGCGGGTGGCGACGCCCTGGGCGTCTGGAGGAACGGACATGAACAAGATCAGCGCGGTGGTTTTCGGTCTCGTCGGGCTCGGCGTGATGACGATCGCGGGGTGCGCCTCCGAGTACGAGGTCGAAGAGGAGTCGGGCACGACGGAGAGCACGCTCTCGCGCAGCTGCCTCAAGAAGATCGACGCCAAGCCGGGCACCGAGGCGTGGCTCGTCGCCGTGAAGGAGTGCGTCGACGCGCCGGACGACGACGCGACGTCCGACGACGGGAAGCCGGATCCGACGCCGGGGAGCGACCCGCCCGGGAGCGGCAAGCCCAGCGGCGACGCAGGCGCGGGCGCCCCCGACGCGAGCAAGCCCGGGAGCGACGCGGGCGCCGCGCCGGACGACAAGCCCGCGGGCGGAAACGGCAACGTCGCCGTGCATTGCGTCAACGGCGCCTGCAAGTGCGCCGCGGGCCCCCAAGCAGGCAAGTCCTGCGACGGCACGACGAAGACCGGCCCGAACGCGTGCTCCGTGGTCTGCCGCTACTAGCAGGCAGAGCGGCAGAGCGGCCGCGCCGCCACCGTCGCCGGGAGGCCACCTCCGCGCTCCGGCGGCGATCGCCCGCGCTCCGGCGGCGGCGACGATCGCCCGTGCCCGCGGGCGAGCACACACGGCGGAGCGCGCGCGGCGGCGGCGGCGATCCGGACTCCGCCCCTCCGCCCCTCCTGGACGACGCGCTCGCGCGCAAAGAGCGCGCTCTCTCCTGCCCGCTTGGCCCTGGCCGCTTGGCCGAGCGCGCGCTCTGGTGGAGCGCCGGGAGGCCACCCCGGAGGCGCAGCGCGCGTCGTGGCTCCGGGCGGCCGCGACCTGATAACATCGGCGGCGATGGCCGACCCGAGGAAGCCGAGGGACAAGGTCAAGACGCCTCCGCTCGCGCCGCGCGCCGCGGCCTCCGAGCGCGCGGACGACGACGCCCCGCTCGGCCGCAACACCGTCCGCGTCGAGCCCCCGCCCGGCTCCGAGCGCGAAGGCGATCGCGTCGAGGCTCCGGCGACCGTCCCGCGCCACCCCGGCAAGGGCGTCGAGCTGATCGTCGTCGACGAGCCGCAGCTCCCGGTCGGCGAGCGCAGGCCGTGGCGCGCCGCGGAGGTGTGGACGAAGCGACGCGTCTACGGCCTCGACTCGACGTTCAAGTGCGTCGAGATCCTCGACCGCGGGACGGGCCGACCCGAGGTCGGCCACGAGATGCTCGGCGCGCGCCTCGGGGGCGGGCGGCTGCGCGAGGAGGGCGCCGTACGCTTCAGCTACCCCCTCCCGCTCCCGGGGATGGAGGCGATGTTCATGAAGGCCAAGAAGTACGGCTACACGTCGCTCGTCGAGCGGATGGTCGTGCGGATCCGCGTGCTCCACGCGGCCTCCGACGACGTCCTCCCCACGTGGGAGGAGATCGCGAGCCGCTGGTCGGCCCCGCCCCCGCGCTGAGTCGCCGAACGCGCGGCACATCCGCCGCGCGGGGTTGTACAATGGGGTCGGTGCGTCTCCCTCGTCCGTTCGCGCTCTTCGTCCTCCTCGCTCTCTCGGGGCTCGGCTGCAGCCGCGCGGAGAGCGCGACGACGGGCCCCGAGCCCGCCGCCTCCGCCGACCGCGCCAGGCCCGCGTCCGGCGGCGCGGGCCCGAGCGCGCCGCTCGTGCTGGCGCGCGGGATCCGCTTCGTGAAGGCCGGCGGAGGGGACGTCCCTTCGCTCGTGCGCGCGGAGCGCGAGAGGGCGACCGCGGACGGGCGTGACCTCATCGTCTACGTCGGCGCCAAGTGGTGCGAGCCGTGCCAGCGCTTTCACCAGGCGGCGCAGCGCGGGGAGCTCGACGCCGAGTTCCCCGAGCTCACGATCCTCGAGTTCGATCTCGACGAGGACCGCGACCGCATCAACGCCGCCGGCTACTCCTCGAAGCTGATCCCGCTCTTCGTGAGGCCCGGCGAGGACGGCCGCGGCTCGGATCGTCGCTTCGAGGGCGGCGTGAAGGGCGAGCGCGCCGTCGCGAACATCACGCCGCGGCTCCGCAAGCTCCTCGACAAGTAGCGCCCCTCGGACGACGGACGCAAGGCGCGCTCGACACAGCTCGCTCCGCGAAGCGCGCCGACACGAGTCCCACTCCCCACGAGCGCCGCCCGAAACGAGACACGCTCACCGCGAGCCCCGCCCGAAACGAGTCCCACTCGCCACGAGCCCCGCCCGAGACGAGACACGCTCGCCGCGAGCCCCGCCCGAAACGAGACACGCTCGCCACGAGCCCCGCCCGACGCGAGCCCCCTCGGCACGAACCTCACTCGACACGAGACACCCTCGGCACGTGGCACGCTCGACACGCGCCCCACTCGACGCGAGACATGCTCGGCACGTGGCACGCTCGACACGCGCCTCCACTCGAACGAAGCACGCTCGACGCGAGCCCCCCGCTCGACCGAGGCCCACGTTCAGACGGCGGGCTGTCAGGCGGCGAGGCCGAAGGCCGCCACGCCGCGCGTCCTCAGCTCCTGCCGGAGCGACGGAGCGCTCGCTGGCGCGGCGAGCATCCGCGCGAGGAGATCGGACGCCCACTCGTCGAGCATCGACGCCCCGCAGGCGTCGAAGTCGTCGCTCGTCCCGCGCAGGATCGCGCGCCAGGCGGACGTGACGGCGAGGAACGCGGGCGCGACCTCCGAGCCCTCGAGCACGCCCGCGCCGCGCAGGGCCTCGGCCGCCTCCGCGTCGAGCGAATCGGGCAGCCGGCCGTCGTAGAGGAGGCCGGGCAGCAGCGACGCCACGTGCGGGGAGCCGGCGCCGATGGCGACGTCGGCGAGCGTGCAGACGAGCACGGTGAACGGATCGTCCGGCGCCGGCGGCAGCGCGCTCGAGTCGTGGACCGGAGCTTCGCACGCGACGATCTCGTCGAACCGCGGCGTCACGTCGACGGCGCTCGACGCGGCGACGTCGCCCGCGATCGCCTCGAGGTCGCGCGCGACGTCGACCTCCGCGCGAGGCGACACGAGGACGACGTCGCTCCTCGCCGGCGCGGGCACGTCGCGCGCGGCCTCCGCGACCGCAGGCTCCGCCGGAGCGGCTTCCGCGACCGCAGGCTCCGCGAGAGCGGCTTCGGCGACCGCAGGCTCCGCGAGGGCGGCTTCCGCGACGGCAGGCTCCGCGAGAGCGGCTTCCGCGACGGCGGACTCCGCGAGAGCGGCTTCCGCGACGGCGCCCCCCGCCTCGAGTGACGCCGTCACGACCTCGAGTGACGCCGTCACGCCTTCGACACTCGCCTCGATCGGCTCGAGCTCCTCGACGACGATCGGTCCGGCGGCCTCGTCCTCCTGATCGTCCTCCGGCGGCGCGAGCGAATCATGCGCGGAAGCGCGCAGGCCCAACGCCTCACTGCCCTCGCCGGCCGCCGCGTCGCACGCCGCGACGCCGCTCGATGCGTCGTCGTCCCCCGAAAGCGCCCTGTCCTCGAGCGCGCTCGCGCGCGTCCGCTCGGTGATGACCGCCTCCACGTCGGCTTCGGCGACGGCGGGCATCCCGTCGGAGGACGCCACGACGGCGGGCGCCACGACGGCCGACGCTTCGGCGGCGGATGTCACGGCGTCCGACGCTTCGGCGGCGACGGTGGGCGTGCCGTCGGAGCACGCTTCGACGGCGACGAACGCCACGTCGGCGGTGGCGAACGCCACGTCGGAGGACATCTCGGCGGCGAACGCCACGTCGGAAGCCGCTTCGGCGGCGACGGTGGGCGTCACGTCGGGGGACGCTTCGGCGGCGGCTGACGCTACGTCGGCAGACGTCACGTCGGCGGCGGGCGACACGACGACCGCGGGCGGCGGCTCGGTCGCGGCGCGCGGCTCGCTCGGCGGGTAAACGCGCTCGGGGCGCGCGTGGCCGGTCGGCTCGAGGCAGACCCAGATGACGCCTCGATGAAGCGCAGGGTTGTCGTTCGGAAACTCGGACGCGAGGTTGACCACATCCACCTCCAGCACCCGACATTAACGATCCGACGCGAGAGGGCCAAAAAGATGGCCGCGTCCCTTCACGCTCGATCGTCTCTTAAGCTCGACCGCTCCCTGCGCGCTTGGACGCGCCCTCTTCAAAACCCCAGGACCCCCCCTACACGCTCGACCACGCTCTTCACGCTACGCTCGGCCGATCCTCCTCGCGCTTGGGCGCCCCCCTTCAAACCAGACGCCCCCTCAAGCTCGAAACACGTCTCTTCACGCTCGGCCGCGAATCCAACTCAGCCGGACAGCCGGACCTCCAAGCTCGGCCGACCCTTGCCAGCCCTTCTTGAAGGACGTCGGCCTCAAGCTCGACCACATCGCTTCAAGCTCGGCCGCGCCCTCCGCGCCCTCGCCCCCGGGCCGCGTCTCTTCCGATCAAATCGCCCCCTCCAAGCTCGACCGCCTCTCTCCAGCTCGACCGCCCCCCCTCCAAGCTCGGCCGCCTCTCCAAGCTCGGCCTCGCTCTTCCCGCCCCCGCGCCGCCGCCGTCTGCCGCGGCCGGCGGCCGCCTCGCTCAGAACGTCCCGCGAGGCCCGGCGCCTTCGATCCGCGCCGCCGCCTTCGTGATCGTCGGCGGATCCGTGTTGAGGATCGTCTCCGGACCGGTCGTGAACACGTTCTGGAACGTGATCGGCCCGTGGTCCCCCTGGAGGTCGAGCCACGCCGCGGCGCCGGTGAAGTTCGAGTCCTTGATGATGTGCGGCCCCTCCATGCTCGCGGAGTAGATCGTGATCCCGAAGATGTTCTCTTCGCTCGTCACGTGATCGATCTCGAGCGTCCCCGGCGGCCGCTTCTCGTCGTCCTTCGACTCGCCGAGGTGCGGCCCGCAGTGCGCGCCCTTGAGGAGCGAGTAGCTCAGCTTGAGCGATTTTCCGCCGTACATCGAGACGAGGTCGAGGCCGTTCTTCGCCTTGAGCACGGAGTCCTCGATCTCCGCCTCGCCGCCCTTCTGGATCATGATGCCTTCGTTCGTGTTGGCCTCGTAGTCGAGGAACTTCGCGACGAGCTTGCCGTAGACCTCCGAGACGCTCGACTCGAAGTCCGCGAGCTGCGTCGGCGTCGTCGCCTTCACGCGCGTGAGGTTCAGCGTCGATTCGGCGCCGACGAGGAACGGCCGCACCGTCGCGAGGATGCTCGAGTTCTGGACGTGCACGCGGCCCGCGCCCTTCGTCGTGTCGACGCCGATCTCCGCGTTTTCGATGTCCAGGCCGTCGACGTCGAGCTGGCCGTTCTGCGCGACCTGGATGCCGCGCCACCGCGGACACACGATGCTCGCGTGCTTGTCGGCCGACTGCACACGGAGCGTCCCGCCGACCTGGACGATCACCGACTCGCGGCACTTGATCTTCGCCCCCGGCGCGATCTCGACCGTCGCGCCCTCGAAGATGCGGACCGGACCGGTGAGCTCGAGGCCGTCCTTCCAGACCTCGTTGGCGCGGATGTCCCCGATCTTCGTCTCGACCTCCGGGGTCGTGCTCTCGGACGAGCACGACGAGACGGCGAGAGCGAGGAGCGGGAGCGGGAGCAACGCGAGACGTCGAAGCATGGGCACCATCCTAGCAAGAAACGATCGCGTTCTCCGCGCGGTTCCGCGGCGGCGTTCGTCGCGCTCCCCTGCGGCGCCGCGCACATCGCCTGAACCTGGCTGCGCACATCGTCCCCAGACGAGCCGCCCGCTGCCCTTGCCACGGCGACGCCGGTCTGGAATCGTGGCTGCCGAGGATCCAACGTGCCCAACGCCTTCATCTCCGGCACCGGCTTCTACGTGCCGCCGCGCCGCGTGACCAACGACGATCTCCGGACCCAGTACGGCATCGACACGACGCACGAGTGGATCCACAAGCGCACCGGCATCGAGGAGCGCCGCTTCGCGGAGGAGGGCGTCGCCACGAGCGACCTCGGCCTCCACGCGGCGGAGGCGGCGATCGCCCGCGCGGGGATCGCGAAGACCGATCTCGACATGATCATCTTCGCGACGCTCTCGCCGGACCACGCCTTCCCTGGATCGGGCGTGTACCTCCAGCAGAAGCTCGGCGTCTGCGACGGCCCGAACGCGAAGTTCGTCCCCGCCCTCGACGTCCGCAACCAATGCTCGGGCTTCCTCTACTCGCTCGGCACCGCCACCTCGATGGTGAAGTCCGGCGCCTGCAAGCACGTGCTCGTCGTCGGCGCGGAGGTCCACTCGGCCGCGATGGATCTGTCGACCGACGGCCGCAACGTCGCCTCGCTCTTCGGGGACGGCGCCGGCGCGGTCGTCGTCAGCGCCACCGAGGAGGACCGCGGGATCCGCTCGTGGAAGCTCGGCGCCGACGGGCGCTTCGCCGACGCGCTCTGCCAGAAGATCTGGGACATCCGCCGCCGCCCCTTCATCCCGCAGAACCCCGAGGGCGTGGGTCAGGTCGATCCCGCGGTCATGTGGGCGAAGATGGAGGGCAAGCTCGTCTTCAAGAACGCCGTCGAGCGCATGATGACGGTCCTGATGGAAGTCTGCATCGACGCGGGCTGCACCGGGCAGGACATCGACATGTTCTTCTTCCATCAGGCGAACATGCGCATCAACCAGTTCATCCAGCAGCAGCTGGGCATCCCGGACGAGAAGATCGTCCACAACATCCAGCGCTACGGGAACACGACCGCCGCGACGATCCCGACGCTCCTCGCGGAGGCGGAGGCGAGCGGCCAGCTTCGCCGCGGGATGAAGATCGCCATGATCGCGTTCGGTTCGGGCTTCACCTGGGGCGCCGCGATCGCCGACTGGTAGGCGATCGCGCCCAGGGCCCTGAGTCCATGGTGCCGCTCCGGCCCCGAAGACGTCGCCGCCCCGAAGTCGTCGCGGCCGCTTCGCGCGGGAGGTCCCCGCTACGGGCGGCGGGCGCGCGGACGTCGCGCGCGCCGGCTCACTGATCCGGCCCGCAGAAGATGCGCGCGAGGCGGAGGATGTGGATCCCCGCGCTGTCGTTGTTGCGGAAGCAGCCGTACGCGCCGCCGTCGGGATCGTTGTAGGTCGTGCCGCAGACCTGCCCGATCTTCCCCTCGTACCCGGCGCACGCGCTCGCCTTGGCGCTCTGCTGGCAACGCTGGAAGTCCTCGAACGTCGCGTCGCCCGACTGGAAGCAGCCGTCGCACGAGTCGCGCTGACACTGGATCGACGCCGCGTACGTGGCCGGGCACTGCCCTTCGGCGAGCTCGTTCCGGGAGACGGCGAGGCAGCCGGCGATGTTGAGCGTGTAGTAGTAGCGGTCGCGGTGCCACTGGATGGGCCCCGAGTTGTCGGGAGCCTCGATGCAGGCTCCGCACGCGTCGTTCGCGTCCTTCCACGCCTGACACGCGTTGCCCGCGTCGGTGCCCAGGCTCGCGATGCACGCCTGGAAGTACGCTTCGATCTGCTCGTTGGAGCAGACGGACGCCCTCGTCGGGGGGTTCCACGTGGCCTGGAACGACGCGGGCAGCGAGGGCTTGCAGTCGACCGGTCCGGGCGCGTCCCGTCCCGTCGTGTCGCCGTCGGTGTCGAAGCCCGGTCCGGTGTCGCCGCCGCCGGCGTCCTGCTCGTCCTCGTTGAAGCTGCTCGACGGATCGCTGTCGCACGCGGCGGCGGCCAGCACGACGAGGCTCGCGGTCAGGGCGACGGACAAGAATGCGCGCGTCTTCTTCATGAACAAGCTCCCTCTCGTCTCATCATCCCATCCTCGGCGAGCGAAGGCTCCTTCGCGCACGTCGCGGGCGACGAGTCGCGATCGGCTTGTGCACGTTCGACGCCACGGGCTCCGCTCGCAGCTCCCGCCACGCGCCGGAGCGGCGCCCGCCGCCGATCCGCCGTTGTGAGCAGGCCTCACCGCTCTGGCCACACTTCTCCGAAAGGGCTGTAATCCAGCGGAGGTGGACACGGTACGAGGCTGGATCGTCCGGGGGGAAAAGAATGATCCAGGCTGATGTCTGCAGGACGCACAGTCCCCACGCTCCCACATCGACAATCGCGCCCAAATCCCCTGATCCTGCGATCAGTCGCGCTTGGCAGGCCGCGTGCACGTAAAACCTCTGCCCGACGGGTAAATCAGCGACAGCGGATTGGGGCGCTGACGCTGGAAACTCAGTCGAAGCGGAGGTTCAGACCATGATCGGATCCCGGGTTCTCGGAGCAGCATGCGCCGCCATCCTCATCAGCTCGCTCGGTACCCTCGCGGGGTGCGGGACCGCCGACGAGAAGACGGAAGGCGCGACCGCTCAGACCATCCAGGCCGCGAGCGTCTCGCTCGTCCTGCATGACGCGAACGGAACGCGCGTCGGCGAGGGCTCCGGCATCCTCATCGCGCCGCGCGTCGTGTTGACCTCGGGTCACCTGATCGCCGGCATGGCGCGGTGGACGGTCACCTCGGCGGACGGCAAGACCAAGGTCAACGGCGTACGCGGCATGACGTACGACTGGATGAACTACAACAGCGACCTGTCGCACCCGCGCAAGCACGACGTCGGCGTCATCTACCTCGATCGCCCGATCCAGCTCGCCGCGTACCCCACGCTCTCCGAGCAGCGCGTCGCCGCGAGCTCGAAGGGCTCGCGCGTGCGCGGCACCGGCTCCTCGTTCGAGATGCTGCCGGCGACCTTCGACCGCTTCAAGACGTTCCCCCACGCGTTCATCACCGACCTGAACCCGGGCGAGACGCTCGACACGGGCGGCGCGGTGGTGAACGAGAAGAACGAGATCATCGGCCTCGTCACCGGCCGCGGCCACACGACGGGCAAGCTCCACATCGCGCGCGTCGACGACCTCGTCAGCTGGCTCTCTCCCAAGGTCAGCTGCGGTCACAAGTCGGCGAAGGCGCTGAGCACCCGCACGTACGGGACCCCGCCGCCGAAGCCCGGCTGCGAGGACGACGGCAACGGCACGTCGAGCGGCGGCTCGTCGGGCTCCTCGGGTGACGGCTCCTCCGGCAGCTCCGGCTCGTCGGGTGACGGCTCCTCCGGTTCGTCGGGCTCCTCGGGCGACGGCTCCTCCGGCAGCTCCGGCTCGTCGGGCGGCG
>JAHBWF010000214.1 GCA_019637105.1 Labilithrix sp. | reverse complement strand
CGCCGGAGCGTGGCCTGGGGCCGACGCCGAGCAGCCCCCGGTCGCCGGTCGCCTCGTCGTCACCGCGGATCGCGGCGCTCCGCGCGCTCACCCGTCGCTCCGACTCCGCGAACGAGGGCTCCGTCGACGAGGCGACGTGCGCGCTGCTCCTCGACGCGAGTCGAGATCCGGACGAGCTCGTGGCGGAGAACGCGACGGAGCGGATCGCAGGTCGCCACAACCTCGCGGGCTGCCCGGCGAAATGGGACGAGAAGTGCTCGCTCGACTTCGTGCCATCGGGCCTCGGAGAGCGTTGCCAGCGTGGAGCCGAGTCGCTCACGCCGAGCAAGCGAAGCGTGATCGAGGTTCAAGGCACACGCGGTAGGCATGCCGTCCTCGGGCGTGAGGAGGACTTCGGTGGCGATGCCCCGGATGGTCCGTGTCGCGAAAACCACGATCCGTTCATTCAGCTTGTCGGCAACAATGTATCGGCGAGCGTCCGAATGTGGTCGTGCGCGAGCGGCGGCGCTCCTTCGACGGCGCGCGGGCCGCGCGTCACCAGATCCGCACGCGCTTCTCCGGCGGGAGGTAGAGCGCGTCGCCCTCCTTCACGTCGAACGCCGCGTACCAGGCGTCCAGGTTACGGACGACGCCGTTGACGCGGTACATCGCGGGCGAGTGCGGGTCCGTGAGCACCTGGTTGCGGAGCGCGGGGTCGCGGATCAGCGAGCGCCAGACCTGCGCCCACCCGAGGAAGAAGCGCTGGTCGCCGGAGTAGCCGTCGATCGTGGCGGCCGGCTTGCCTCCGAGCGAGAGCTGGTAGGCGCGGTGCGCGACGGTGAGGCCGCCGACGTCGCCGATGTTCTCGCCGAGCGTGAGGCGCCCGTTGACCTTGATGCCCGGGAGCGGCTCGAACGCCGAATACTGCTCGGCGAGGACGTCGGTCCGCTTCTTGAACGCCTCGACGTCGGCGTCCTTCCACCACGTGCGGAGCACGCCCTTCGCGTCGGACTTCGCGCCCTGATCGTCGAAGCCGTGCCCCATCTCGTGGCCGATCACGCCGCCGATGCCGCCGTAGTTGACCGCCGGATCGGCGTCCGGATCGAAGAACGGCGGCTGGAGGATCGCCGCCGGGAAGACGATCTCGTTGAAGACCGGGTTGTAGTAGGCGTTCACCGTCTGCGGAGACATGAACCACTCGTCGCGATCGGTCGGCGTGCCGAGCTTCGCGCGCATGTACTCGTGGTGCCACGCGGCCGCGCGCCGCGCGTTGCCGAAGGCGTCGCCGGCGACGACCTCGAGGGTCGCGTAGCTCTTCCACTTCGCCGGGTAGCCGATCTTCGGGCGGAAGGCGGCGAGCTTCTCGAGCGCGACCTTCTTCGTGTCGGGCGTCATCCAGTCCACGGCCTCGATGCGCGCCGCGTAGCCCTTGCGGAGGTTCTCGACGAGCGTGTCCATCGCGGCCTTCGCGCGCGGCTGGAAGTACTTCGCGACGTAGAGCTCGCCGACGGCCTCGCCGAGCGCGCCGTTGACCGCCGACACGCCGCGCTTCCAGCGCTCGCGCTGCTCCGGCTGCCCGTTGAGGGTCCGGCCGGCGAAGTCGAAGACCTCGGCGTCGAACGCCGTCGGCAGGACGTCGGCCGACGCGCGGAGGAAGTGGTACGTGAGGTACGGCCTCCACGTCGTCACGGGCGTCGCGGCGAAGAGCTTGGCGAGCTTCGGGATCGCGGAGGCCTCGGTCACGATGTACTTCGACTCGCCGGCGTAGCCCTGCGCCCCGAGGAAGGTCTTCCAGGGGAACGCGGGGGACTCCTTCTCGAGCTCGGCGAGCGTGCGCGGGTTGTACGTCTTGTCCCGCTCGCGGCGGTCCGCGATCGGCCAGTGGTGCTCGGCGATCTTCGTCTCGAGCGCGAGGATCGCGCGCGCGTTCGCGGCGGCGTTCTTGTCGCCGGCGAGCGTGAGCAGCTTCGTCACGTGCGCGACGTACTTCGCGCGGATCTCTTCGAACTGCTTGTCCTTGTTCTGGTAGAACTCGCGCTCGGGGAGGCCGAGCCCGCCGTGGCTGACGACCACGACGTAGCGGTCCGGATCCTTCTCGTCGAGATCGACGTCGGCGCGGATCGGCCCGTTCGTCGGGAGATCGGGCCGCGCCATGAGCTTCGCGACGTCGTCGAGCGACTTCACCGCGGCGATCGCGTCGAGCGCGGCCTTCGCCGGCTGGAGCCCCTTTTCGTCGATCGCGGCGGTGTCCAGGTACGCCGCGTAGAGGTCGGTGATCTTCTGCGCGCTGGTCCCCTTCGCCGGCTTCGTCTTCGCCGTCTCCTCGAGGATGCCGCGCACGTTCGCGTCGGACTCCTCGCGCAGCATGTCGAACATCCCCCAGCGCGATCGATCGGCCGGGATCTTCTGCTCCTTCATCCAGCGACCGCCCGCGAAGGCGTTGAAGTCGTTGCCCGCCTTCACGGAGGGATCGAGCCCCGCGAGATCGACGCCGAAGGTCCCGAGCTTCGCCTTCCCGCCCGTCGAGGCCGTGGCCGCCTGGGCGTTGGACGACGTCGGCTGCGACGACGGCTGGTTCGGCGGCGCGCCGTCCGCGCCTGGGGAGCAGGCAGCCAGAGCGACGAGGACAACGAGCGGAAGAGCGGAGGTTCGTCGACGAAGCATGGGTCTCAGCTAGCGAGCGCAGCGCGGCGATGCAACCTCCGCGGTGACCTCGACCTGGCGGCCGGGCGCGAGGGTCGCGCGCCGTCCACGCTCGCCGCGCGATCGTCCGCCGTCCGCGGCCGCTCGCGCGCGAGCTCGACTGGACCAGGACGGCATCGGGATCGACGACGCGCCGCGACGGCGGGCGGCACGAGCTCCTCGCGCCGGCGCGCGTCCCTCGCGGGCGAGCTCACCTCGCCCGCGTCCGCGGCGCGTCGTCCGGAGCGCCGAGCTCGGCCAGCGCGGCCTCGACCGCTTCGTCCGACTCCCCGGCGGCCGCGTCGAGCGCGACGCGGAGCCTCGGCGAGGCCGTCGCTTCGGCGGCGACGCGCACGCGCGCCTTGCCGTCGGCGTCGAGCGACCTCCGGAGGAGGAAGGCGGCGCCGGCGCGCGCGTCCTCCGCGGCGCGCGGATCCTCGACGAGACGCCAGAGGTCCTCGTCGCGGACAGCGGCCTCGCGGTAGCTCCCGTCCCCGCGAGCGATGGCCTCGAGCGCGCTCCTCCACGCCGCCAACGAGCGCTCTCCGCGCGCCACGAAGAGCGCGACGTCGGCGGAGCTCCGGTTCCGGCGGTGCGCGTTCACGGCCTCCACGATCCGCGCGTAGACCGCGTCTCGATGCTGGCGGTGGTGCTCCGACAAGTTCCTTCGGGTGTTCGTCGTGTGGATCGTCACGGTCTCGCCGGAGGCGAGCCGGAGCAAGACCTCCCGCAGGTCCCCGACCGAGAGCGAGGCGATGTCGGAGAGCGGGATGAAGCGCTCACGCCAGAACCACCGTAGGAGCACGCCGTCGACGCCGACGACGATCTTCGACGGCGCCATGGCCGCGAAGAACACGGGCAGCATCGCCAGCGCCGTGAAGAGCGGGCTCGCCGGCACGCCGATCGCCGTGAGCGCGTCGAAGGCGAAGGAGGCGACGACGAACAGCGTGACGACGAACACGACGTGCATCACCGTGGACGAGCCGATCGGCGAGGCGCCACGGAACTCCGCCCGCCGGCTCGCCGCGTCGAGGCCGAGCACGCGCAGGAACGCGGACGCCTCCTTGTCGAAGAGCTCCGCTTCGAAGACGACGCGGCGTCGCTCGTCGACCAGACGCACCGACGAGCCGCCGCCCGCCCGGGGCTGGAAGAAGCCGTCCGCGACGCCGGCGCGCGGGACCGCGAGGACGCCGTCGACGTGGACCCCCGCGGGCGTCACCCGCACCGCGCGCTCCCGGCGCTTGGACGCCCAGTTGCGCCGGCCGAGGACGTAGCGCAGGACGACGCCGATCCCGACGAGGTGAACGCCGAAGATGCCCGGCGCGAAGCCGATCGACACGAACGCGGCGAAGAGCGCGACGCCGGCGGCGAGCGCGGCGACCGACAGGCGAGCGACGAGCGCGTTCCGCTCGAGGACGACGAGCCGCGTGTCTCCGCTTCGCTCCTCGTCCAGGCTCTCCGACGCCATCGCGATCGATGGTAGCGGCAACGCTACTTCGTGAGCGTACCGTACTCGACCGTGATCACGCCCGCGCTGAGCGGCGCGATCGCCGCGAACGCGCCGCGGGCCAGGTCGAGGCAGCGTCGGCTGTTGCCGAACGGCCCGCGGTCGTTGATGCGGACGTCGACCGACTTTCCGTTCGCCTTGTTCGTCACGCGCACCCTCGTGTCGAACGGGAGCGTGCGGTGCGCCGCCGTCATGCCGTTCGGGTCGAAGGACTCGCCGTTCGCGGTCTTCGATCCCGACTGGTAGTACGACGCCTGGCACGTCTGGAGCTCGCCGACGATCGGCTCCTCGCCGCCGCCGGCCTCGACGCCCGCGTCGCCCGCGGGCGCGTCGTCGTCCTCGTCGGCGTCGTCCTCGTCGGCGTCCTGCGCCGCGCGGCGCCCACCGGCGTCCTCGGAGGTCCGGCCCCCTTGGCTCAGCTCGTCCTCGACGCCGTCGCTGCACGCTCCGAGGAGCGAGGAGAACAGGAGGAGGGCGGCGGCGACGCGAGACCTGGAATACACGACCACACATGTGGCAACGTCGATGCCACCGGCCGGACGCGCGCGTCGCCGCGGAGTTCGAGGCCGTTCACCGGCGCAGGAGCGCGCCGAGGTGGTCGAACGATCCAGCGCCCGTTCGGCCCGTCGAGCCGGAGCTCGATCGCCTCGGGGCCGAGGCGCGCCTCGGGACCGAGGGCGACGTCGCCCCGAACGCCGCGGGCGGCACCGCTTCAGGGGGACGACCAGCGGTCCTTCGTCACGAGCAGGCCGCCTCGGCCGACGACGACGACGTAGCCCGGCGCGAGCGCGACGCCCTCGACCCAGTCGTCGACGGGGACCGACTCGACGAGCGCGCCGTCCGACTCGAGCACGAGGAGGGCGCCGCCGTGATCGGCGGCGAACAGACGGCCCCCGCGCTCGTCCACGCCGACCATGTGCTCGCGACCTTCGTCGCGCAAGGTGATCGGCGCGCTCGACGGCGGCGCCACGCGGCGGAGCCCGTAGCCGCCGGCCGCGTAGGTGACGCCGTTCGGTCCGCTCGAGAACGACTTGATCGTGTTCCGCGCCGCCCCGTCTCCGACGGCGACGCGCGCGGCGCCCGGGATCTCGCGGAAGTCGTGACGCGCATCCTCCGACGGCAGCGGGAACGTGACGATCTCGTCGGTGAGCTTCGGGTGCGAGAAGCTCACGGAGACGGTCCCGGCGTCCGCGTCGAGCCGGCAGCTCATCGAGGGAAGATCGATGATGCCGTCGGAGGACGACTCGAGGTAGCGCTGGAGCCCGAGCGCGATCTCGAATTTTCGCTTGCCCGAGCGCGCGTCGAGGAGCGTGATCACGTAGTGGCGATCGGCGGCGCCGTAGACCGCCTCCCAGCCGAGCGGCTGGTCGTTGCGATCGCCGCACGCGGCGACGAGGTCGCCCGAGGCCGAGAGCGAGTCGGCGGGCACGCGACCTTCGACGGTGAGCGAGCGGCTCATCGTGGCGAGGTCGAAGACGTCGATCGTCGCTCGGTTGTCGCCGACGAAGACGCGACCGCCGGCGACCGTCGCCGAGACGTAGACGCCTCCGCGCGGGTTGTCGATCGCCGTGTACCCTTCGCGCGCCGTGAGATCCGAGTCCTGCGCGGTGGTCGTCCCGCGCTCCTCCGGCGAGCAGCCTGCGGTGAACGCGCACGCGGTCAGGAGGGCGGTGACGAGTGCTCCGGTGGCCAGCTTCATGGTCGCTCTCGGGTGAAAGGGCGCTCGGCGAGCGCGCGTTGTGTCCCGGTCCCCGCAAGCAGCGTACCTGGTAGGCAGAGGTGCGCCTGTCGTAAATCCAGACGTTTGGCGGGGTGATCCGGACCGCCCTCGATCGCCGCCTGGATCCTTGCGCCACCACACTCCTCTCTGCCGGTCTCTCTGCCGGCGCCCCCTCGATCGCAGCGCAGGCCCCACGACGCGGCTCGGCGTCCGCCCTCGGAGGGGAAGGTTCGCGGCGCCCGCGCGTCGGCGCGCCCCGTCATCGTCCCTTCGCGCTCGGTACGCGGCCTCGATCCTTCGCGCTCGGTACGCGGCCTCGTTCGCCTCCGCCCCGACGCCGGTCGCTCGGCGTCGTTCACTCGCGATCCTGCACGGCGCACCGGACGAGGGCAACGAACGCGTTCGTGCGGACGCAGGGCTCCTCCATCACGAGCCCTCCCGCAGCGAGCCGCCTCCGTTCGCGGCCTCGTTGCCACTTGCGAGCCTCCTCTCCCAAGCCTTCTCCCTCACGAGCTCGCTCACCACGCGCGAGCCTCGTCGGCGGCGTCGGACGCGGACGCGGCTCGGTCGCGCGAGCGCCTCGCGAGCGCTCGCGATGTCCCTCCGTGAGCGCGATCCGAACGGCACGACGCGTCCGACGTGAGCCGCCCGAGCGCGTCGTCCGAACCGACCGCGCCCCGCGCGTGACGTGTCCCGCGCAGCGCGCGGTGGGCTCCGCGCGGCGGTGAGAACAAATGACGCTTCGACCCGAAGGATGGTAGCGTCGCGAGAGCACATGCGCGGGTGGACAAGGCGGGTCACCGGAGCACGGCGTGAGGGCGCAAGCCGCGTCTTCCTTCGATGGTCGGCGGCCCTCGGCGCCGCGCTCGCGCTGACCGCGCCGCCCGCCGCCGCGGACGAGCCCGTCGCGGCGAAGGAGCCTCGCCTCCTCCGCGAGAGCGGCGAGAATACGACGGTCATCGACGCGTTCGACGAGGACGATCCGTTCGACGCGAACCTGCTGCTCACGTTCCGGCAGTCGTGGAAGAGCGCGAACATCCGCCGCGAGTCGACGCTCGCGCAGCCGGGCCTCGCGAGCGGCGGCTTCACCGCGTCGAACGAGAACGTCGCCTCGTACACGCAGTCGTTGACGGTGCTCGAGGTCGGCGGCGACGTCGGCATCTACAAGGACCTCGCGCTCTCGCTGCGGCTCCCGCTCATCCTCGCCGACGCGCGCGAGCTGTCGGATCTCGACGGCTCCTCGCGCAACCCGCAGCGCCTCCAGGATCCCTCGGGCGACCAGCTCTTCAGCGTCCCGTTCAAGAGCCCGACCCGCAGCGGCGTCGACTGGTTCAGCGTCGCGCTCAACTACGCGATCTTCAACCAGACGCGCGACGAGTCCAAGCCCAACTGGGTCGTCGGCGCCGAGGGCCGCTTCGCGATCGGCGACCGCCTCCACGCGTGCAACGACAACGCGGCGATCAAGTGCCCCGACCCGGTGAACCCGAGCCGCAGCCGCGAGCCCGGCATCTCGCGCGGGATGCACTCGATCATCGCCAACACCGTCTTCTCGCGGCGCTACGGCTACGTCGAGCCGTACACCGGCTTTCGCATGCACGTCGACATCCCGCAGTCGAACAGCGACTTCGGCGCGACGAAGGACCTCAAGGGCACGCTCCTCAACCGCCCTCCGATCGTCGGGACCTTCACCGTGGGCATGGAGGTGTACCCCTGGGAGAACCGCGAGGCGTTCCAGCGCGTCGTCCTCGACTTCAAGCTGCGCGGCAGCTACCACTCCCCCGGTCGCGACTACTCCGAGCTCTTCGACGCGCTCGGCTCGTCGTCGGCCAACTCGCTGCGCTCCCCGAACCCGAGCGCGTACCGGGCCGGCCCCGACGGCTTCACGAGCGTCGCCGATCCGAACGCGTCGAAGGTGTTCTTCACCGGCATCACCGATCAGCAAGCGTTCGGGTCGTTCGGCGCGTCGGGCGGCGTCACCTGGCAGGCCGGCGAGTTCGTGAAGTTCAACGCCGGGCTCGGCCTCACGTACGTCCAGAGCCACCTCATCACGGCGGCCGACGCGTGCAACCCCGACTTCAAGAGTGACGCTGGCGCCTCCGGGCCGTGCCGCACCGGGGCACAGACGGCCGGCGGCGGCAGCGCCACGGGCATTCCGAACCCCAACCACCGGCAGGTCATCGACCTGCCCGGGCGCCGCTTCTCGGTCGACGACACCATGATCGTGGACCTCTGGCTCAGCGGCGTCGTCATGTTCTGAGCCATGCGCGCGCGCGACGTCGTCCTCGCGTGCGCGATCGCGTCGTTCGCGCTCCCGAGCTCGCGCGCGTGGGCGGACGACACGCCGGAGACGCCCGCGCCCGAAGAGCGGCCCGCGCCCGCGGCGTCGCCGTCGACGGCCGAACCGCCTTCATCGCCCGCGGCGCCGCCGTCGACGGCCACGCCGCCGGCGTCGCCCGCGCCGGCGGTGACCGAGGCCGAGAGCGGCGCGGCGAGTCGACCGCGCGAGATGGACAAGCCGATCGTCGTCTGGCCGACGCTCACGCCGACGGCCGACGAGGCCGCGGCGCACAAGCCTTCTCCCGGCGACGGCGCGATCTACGCGCGCGCGACCGAGCTCGACGCCACGCTCCGCGACGCCGTGCAGGACCTCGGCTTCGCGCTCGACGTGGCGGACGCCGGGCCCGCGCCGGGCCACGCGCGCGATCTCGACATGCTCGAGCGCGCGCAGCACGCCGGCGCGCAGTCGCCGCGCCCCGCCGACGCCGGCACGTGGCTCGTGAGCCCGCGGCTCGAGCCGGCGTCCGGCGACTCCTTCATCCTCCGCATCGTCGTCGTCGCGCCGCGGAGCCGGCAGCTCCGCGTGCGCGTCGAGCGCGTGTCCGGCGCGGACGTCTCGGTGCGCGGGCTCGTGCTCCTCCGCGATCTGCTCTCGACGTCGCCCGGCGCGCCGCCCGAGGCCGCGCCGCGCCCCGACGAGTCGGCGAGCACCGGCATCATGGCGCCGTCGCGCTCGCCGGGGCGCGCCGTGCTCGCCGCGAACGCCGCGCTCTTCGGCGCGTTCATGGCGTTCAGCGTCCAGCGCGCGAGCGGCTCGGAGGATCCGCGCCTCCTCTATCCGCTGCTGACGCTCGGGACGGGCCTCGGGCTCGGCAGCGCGCTCCTCGTCGCCGAGGAGTGGAACGTCTCGACGGGCGACGCGTGGACGCTCGCCGGCGGCGCGTGGTGGGGAACGGCCGCGGGGATCTTCATCGCGAACGGCCGCAAGGTGCAGCCGCTCTCCGATCGCTACGCGTGGGGCGTCGGCGGCGGGCTCGTCGGGCTCGGCCTCGCCACGTTCTCGCTCACGCGCGGGAAGGCCGACGAGGGCGACGCCGTCCTCGTCCACTCCGGCGCCGGGCTCGGGCTCGGGCTCGGCGCGCTCACGGACTACTTCTACCGCGGCGACCTCAACCGGACCCCGCACACGGGCGCCGGCTACGGCGCGGCGATCGGCCTCGTCGCGGGCGGGACGCTCTCCAAGATCGCCAAGCTGCCGGCGTCGCGGATCCTCCTCGTCGATCTGGGGGCCGGCCTCGGCGCCGCCACCGGGGCGGCGATCGGCAGCCCGCTCGTCTTCGAGCGCGTCACTCCGGAGAAGACGCGCGGCTTCGTCGCGATCACCTTCGGCGGCGCGCTCCTCGGCGGCGCGACGGCGTGGTGGTTCACCCGCGACCGGGCGCGCGTCGCCACGCCGCCCGCGCCGCGCGCGCTCCGCATCACGCCGTACGGAGGCACCATCGGCGCGTCGCAGACGCGCGACGGCGCCGTACCGGCCTACGGTCTCGGCGTCCACGGGACGTGGTGATCGCCCACGCCGGCGAGCGCCGGGCCCGAACCCGAGCGGCGGCGACGTGGAGGCGCTCCAGTGTCCCGAGCCCGCAAGGACTCGGGCACGGGAGAGGAGAAAACGGAACGCGTCCCGAGTCCGACGTTCGGCCTCGTCGGTCCATCGCGAGGCCCTCACGGGCGAAGCGGGCCTCGCGGTTCCGACGAACCATGGCCCCAGGACACTCGACCTCGCGCATGCGCCCCGCCGTCCCGCGGCGCGCGGCGTCCCGCTCGCCGCGCCGCGCTCACTTCGCGAGGCGCAAGACCGCGCCGTCGGGCGACAGGCCGCTCCCCTGGACGGCGACGTAGACCGCGCTCGTGTCCACGACGACCGACGTCGGCGCCGGCAGGTTGGAGGCGATCGCGAGCGGCGCTCCGCCCCCCTTCGGGATCCGGATCACCGCTCCCCTCTCGCGTTGATCGACCACGTACAGGTTCGCGCCGTCGTACGCGAAGGCGACCGGGTTCACGCCCTCCGGCGGCTCGAACACGATCGCCGGAGCGGAGCCCTCGGCGCGCGGCAAGCGGAACGTGACGTCGACCTCGTTGTAGTAGATCGCCTCGTCGTCCACCGCGAAGGCGGCGGGCGTGTCGGCGTAGACCGAGTCGTCGATCCCGGACCCGCGGTGCACCTTCGCGGTCGCGCCGGCGTCGGGCGGCGCGTCCTTCGGGAGCTCGAAGATCGCGCTGTACTCGATCGTGTTGCCGGCCCAGAACACGGAGTCCGCGTGGAGCGCGACCGCCAGGGGATCGTCCCCCTCGACGGAGAGCTGCGCGCGGTTCGTCCCGTCCTTCGCGTAGCGCGCGAGGAACCCGGGCTCCGCGGCGTTCAGGTCCTCGTGGACGACGAAGATCGCGTCGTCGTCCACGGCGAGCGCGCGCGGCGCCGGAGGATCGTCCTCGACGAGGACGAGCTCACCGCCGGCCTTCGGCGCGCGCCGGACGGCGGCCCCGGCGATGACGAACACGTCGCCTCCGGCGCCGCGGTCGGCGGCGATCCACACGACGGGCGCGCCGCTCGGGGCCACGGCGATCCGCCGCGCCTCGCCGCCCTTCTTGGGCGCGGTCATGATCGCGCCGTCGGCGTTCGACCAGTAGAGGTTCTCCTCGTCCTGGGCGAGGTTCTTCGGGCTGAGCTGCGCCTCGGCGATCGTTTCGCCGAGCGGCGCTTCGCCGTCGGGCCCGCCGTCGCGTCCGCCGTCGGCGGCGTCGCCGCTCGTCAGGTAGTCGAGCGAGCGGGTGAACGTGCAGGCCGCGAGCCCGGCGACGATCGCGAAGCCCGTCGCGACGGCGGCGGCGCGCCCTCCCTTCACCGCGCTCCCTCGACG
Organism: Labilithrix sp.; assembly: GCA_019637105.1. Lineage (GTDB taxonomy): Bacteria > Myxococcota_A > Polyangia > Polyangiales > Polyangiaceae > Labilithrix. Next base: position 1,053 of record JAHBWF010000214.1, on the reverse strand, counting down.
AGCCTCACCGTCGGCATCCACGGCGTCGGGCCGAGCCGCGCGCGCCGCGCGCCGTGAGCCGCGGCGGCCCCGCGCGGCGAGGTGAGCGCCGGCAACGCGAGCACCGCGGCGACCGCCGTCGCGACGACGGCGACGGCGAGCGAGACGTCCGCGACGAGGTAGTCGCGCTTCACGGACGCGACGTCCTCGCTCGCGCACGCCGGGGCGCAGCGCTTGGCGAGATCGTCCTCGGTCCCCCTCCCGCTCAGCGAGAAGAAGGCGAAGGAGCCGGCGCCCGCGACGGCGACGCCGGCCGCCACCCACGCCAGCGTCGGGATCGACCGCGGCGAGCGCGCGTCGTCCGCGCCCGGCGAGGGCGGCGCGAGCAGCGCCTGGAAGTCCGCCACGACCTTGCGGTTCTTCTCGCCTTCGACCACGAGCACGCGTTGCTCCAGCACCTTGCCGTCGCTCGCGCGCTCGAAGCGGAGCACGTGCTCGCCCGGCTCGACCGGGATCGCCGCGCCCGTGAGGCGCTCGGCGACGAGCTCGCCGTCGAGGCGCACCACGACCCGCGGATCGCTGGCGCCCTTGTCGTCGAGCGCCTCGAGGGCGAGCGTCGGAGCGGCGTCCTGCATCTGCTCGATCTGCTCGGCGCACTCCTGCTGGAGGACGACGGGACACTCGGCGCGCGCGCAGGCGACGTACCTCTCGCGCGCGGCGTGGAGCTTCTTCTGCGTGCGGAGCGCCTGCGCCTCTTCGTGCGCCGCCACGCACTGCTTCGCCGCCCCACCCCTCGCCGGCGCCGCCGACGCGGTCGAGGCGAGCGCGACGCTCGCGACGACCGCAGGCAAGCCCAGCCTCACAAGCACTCCACCTTGAAGTGCTTGAGCCCCTTCTCGTCGATGTAATACGGGATCCGGCAGTCGTGCTTGCCGGCGCTCCCGCGCGGCGCCCCGCGTCGCTTCTTCGCCCGCGCGCCGACCGGCGGCGCCGCCGTCGCCGGCGGCGGCGTCTCGTCCGTGACCGACGTTCCGAGCGGCGCGTCCGGCGCGCTCGCCCCCAGCACGACGCCCG
>JAHBWF010000213.1 GCA_019637105.1 Labilithrix sp. | reverse complement strand
GCGTCGGCGCGCGCAGCGTCGAGGAGCGACTGGGCGAACACGTCATCGTCGCGTGAGCTCATCGCGTGGCTCCATCGTCGTCGCCGGCGACGCGCGGCGCCACCGGCTCGGACCGCTCGAGGCGCCGCCGAATCCGCAGCGCGGCCTGCTGAAACTGCTCCCTCGCGCGTCTCAAGCGCGAGCCGGCGGTGCCCGGCGGGATGCCGAGCGACTCGGCGATCGACGCGGCTGTCCATCCCTCGAGCTCGTGGAGGACGAACACGGGCCGGACGTCGGCGTCGAGCGCGTCGAGCGCCTCATCGAGGAGCTCGCGCGCGCGGCGGCTCTCGAGCGCCTCCTCCGGCGACGGGAGCGGGCACATGGCGTCCTCGTCGCGCTCGAGCGGACGCTCGAAGCGCGCGCGACGCGCGGCGGCGCGCCGGAAGTCGGACGACACACGGAAACAGGTCTGGAGGAGGAACGCCACCTCGCGCCCCGGCTGGATCTCGCCGAGGCGACGCGCGACGACGTCGAACACGCGCGAGACGACGTCGTCGACGCGCGCCTCGACCACGCCGGCGCGGCGCGCCGTGCGCCAGACGAGGCCGTGATGCTCGACGACGATCGCGCGGAGGCGCGCCTCGCCGCCGCGCGGGACGGCCGTGTCCCCGTCGGGGGCGTCCGAAGCGCCGGCGGCGGTGACGAGGAGAGGCGCGGGCTGCATCGGCGGAGGGGTCGGCGCGAGCCGAGGGCGGTCGTGCTCCCCCCGTCATGGGCGGGACCGAGGGCGATTGATCACGGAATCGGCAGGACGACGCCGGCGGCGAAGGACGTCGAAAACGCCCGAAACATCTGGGCATTTGCGCGACCTTCGCGCACATCGTAGCCGAGGGCCTGCGCCGGAGCGAACGCCTCGACCTCGAGCGCGACCGGCGCGACGGACCAGCGCGCGCGGACCCCGGGGCCGGCGCCGAGCCAGGGCCGGACCAGCGCCGCGCCGGCGTAGTCGATCCGCACGAAGCCCGGCTCGACGCGGGCGCACGCGCCGATCGCGACTGTTCGCGCGAGCGGCGCGCGGACGCAGGCGTCGAGGGGCAGCGTCCCGAACGACAGGTGGGCCGTGCCTCGCGCCTGCGCCTCGCTCACGACGGCGCCGCGGAGGAACGCGCGGAGCTCGACGTGACGGCCGAGCGAACGCCCGAGACCGACCTGCCCTCCGAGGACGGCTCGGTTCACGATCGCCGCGCTCGCCACGCCGTGGGCTCCGATCCGCCAGCGGGCGTCCTCGACCGATCGCCCGGGCGACGCGGGCGCTTCCGCCGCGGCATCCTCCGCGGGCGCCGGACGCCGCGCCGGGGCAGGCGTCCGGTCGGCGCGCTCGGGCGGAGACGGTCGAGCGGACGTTGCGGACGGCGACGCGGACGGCGCAGACGCGGACACGGACGGCGGCGCAGACGGTGCGGACGACGCAGACGCGGACGGCGCAGACGGGGACGCGGGCGGCGCGGGCGGCGCAGACGCGGACGGCGCAGACGCGGACACGGACGGCGGCGCAGACGGCGCGGACAGCGCAGACGCCGACGCGGACGGCGGCGGCTCCACCTCCGCGGCGCGTGCGCCCGCGCCGGTCGTCGGGGGCGGCGGCGCGCCGGGGCTCTCGGGCGGCTCGCCTTCGAGCCAGGTCGCGGCGACGATCGCGACGGCGGCCGAGACCTCGTCGCACGAGCGTCCCTTCACGCGGCGCGCGTCCTTGCCGCTCGCGCCCTCGAACGCGATCTCCGCCGCGACCTCGGCGGCGCGCTCCTCGAAGCGGACCGAGACGCGCGCCGGAGCGTCGGCCGTGAAGTGGACCGGCCGGCGCACACGCCGGGCGATCGCGCGCGCCACGTCGGCCCCCACGCACGGGCCCGGCCTGGTCACCTCGACCGCCACGCGGACCGCGCGGGGCGCGTCTTCGGCGCGCGCGCCGCCCGCCGAGATCGAAGACACGATCACCACGACGGTCCCCCACGCACGAACCGAGAGCGCTGCGAGGCGCGTCCGCATCGAAGGTGAACGATGACACGCCCCACGGCGCGCCCCAACGATTTCGACGCCGCTGTGAGCCCGAGATCCGAGCGAGGCCGGCGCGCCCGGCGCATTCACGCCGCGCTCGGAGGGGATCCGCCTCTATCGCTTCCGCTTCGGCCGCGGGTGCGGTCGGCGAGGCCGGGGCCTCTTCAGCCGGCGCTGCGCTTCGGCGTAGGCGCGGACGACGCGGCGGAACGCTTCGTCGTCGCCGCCGTGGTCCGGGTGCGTCTCGAGCGCGCGCTTGCGGTAGGCGGCCTTGAGCTCCTGCTCGGTGACGTCGCGCCCGACGCCGAGCACCTCCCAGACGGACGCGACCTCGCCGGCGGTCTCCGCCCCGGCGGCAGGCGCGCCGGCGTCCGGAGCGGCGCGCGTCGCCCGGCCGCCGCGAGGCTCGCGGCTCGCCCTGGAGGGCCACGCGGGCTCGCCGCGCAGGATCCGGATCCAGGCGCGGGCCCAGAGCGGATCGATCTCCACGAGCCTCACGCCCGCTCGCTCCTCGGCGGCGGCGAGGGCCTCCTCGCGCGTGGCCGCGCCGCCGCCTTCGGCGTCCGGCTTCCGGAACGGGACGTGCGCGGGCGGACCGCTCCACCACGCCGCCCAGAAGTAGCGGCGCCGCTTGGTGATCGTGATCGAGCAGACGGGCGCGAAGAGCTCGGACACGCGCGCGAAAGAGTAGAACGCATTCACGGGCCCGTGGCAGGTCACGAGCCCGTGGCAGGCCGAAATCAGGCTCGCCCGGCGCGCGAACGAGCCCGAGTCCGGCTCGCCCTCGGAGCCGACGCGTCGAGGCGCGGGCGCGAGGCGCGGCCGCCCGTCGGCCCTGCTCGCTCACGGCCACGCGACGCTGACGCCCAGGTAGCCGTGAGGACCGCCGGCGATCGGCAGGCCCGACACGTAGCCCGGGGTCTTCGCGCCGAGCTTCCCGGTGAGCGCGAGCTCCTTCGTCAGCCATAGGTCGCCGTAGACGCCGGCGTTCAGCCCGAGGCGGTTCGGCGGCTCGAAGACCCCGCGCTGTCCGAGCAGGATCTCGGGCTGCCGCCACGCGTCGAGCTCACCGCCGAGGCGCACGCGCGGTCCCGCGCGCACGCCGAGCGCGCGCGCGCCGACGCCGTAGTAGCTGGCGAGCCCGCTGGTCCCGACCCGCGCGTAGACGTCGAGCATCGCCCCGCGCCGGTCCGCGAGGAAGAGGTCGAGGCCCTGCTCGCCGCCGAACGGAGTGAGCGCGAACCGCGGCGAGAGCAGCATCGTCGCGCCTCCGATCTCGGGGAGCGGCATGCGCGAGGTGCGCTGTCCGAACGCCAGCCGCGAGACGACCGTGCCGTACAGCGCGTAGAGCAACGTCGGATCGGCGAGGTTCCACAGGTACCCGGCGGCGAGCCGCCGCGCGATGCGCCGGCGGTCCTCGGCGCGCCAGCCGTTGGAGAGCTCCTGCAAGCTCGTGACGTACGACTCGACGTCGTTGGCCGACGTCGCCCCGCGCTCCTCGAGCGACGAGGAGAGGAAGCTGTCGGCGTAAGGGAGCTTCGACGCGCCGTAGACGAGGAGATCGCCGTGATGCACCCAGCCGCCGGCCCGGACGATCCGCGCGTTCAGCCACCACGCGTGGACGTAGTTGGCCTCGAGCCCGCCGAGCGTGCCGACGACGCTCGCCGGCTCCTCGATCAGGCCCTCGGTCTGGTAGGTGGTGAAGGCGCCCGCGCGCTCCCCGTCGCGCGCCGAGAACAGCGGCCGATAGATCCCGGGCAGATAGAAGAGGTACGTCGGTCGCAGGCCGAGCTCGCGGGCGCGCGCTCCGTGGCCGCCTGCTTCGTGCGCGACGAGCCCGGTCAGCTCCGCGATGGGCTGGTCCAGGAAGACGAGCTCGGCCGCGCGCCCGAGCAGGCCGAGCAGCTTGCCGGGGAACCGCCGCTCGTCGATCTCGAAGCGGGGCAGCGTGTCCTCGTAGCGGAAGGCGATCCGCCCGAGCGAGTCGATCGTGCGCACGCTCGTCTCGACGCCGAGCTTCGGGTCGCCGACGAAGACGTAAGGCTCACGCGCCGGCGCGCGCGCCGGCGGATCCGCCGACGCGACGCCCGACGACGACGCGAGCGCGAGCAGCGACGCGGCGGCCCCCGTCACGCGCTTGACCCACCGCGCGCGGGCGCCCTCGACCCGTCGCGCGCGGGCGCCCTCGACCCGCCGCGCGCCCGCGCTCTCAGGGCGCACAGACGATCTCCGACACGCCGAGCTCGCCCGAGCCGAGCGTCACGACGTCGAATCGACCGCCGCCGCGCGCGAAGAGCGCGTGCGCCGAGGACACGACGGGCGTCCCGTACTCGTGCGCCGTCCCCGTCCGGCTCGCGCCCACGATCACGTCGCCGCCGCGCTTTCGCCCGGCGGGGTCCACCGCCGCGAAGATCGCGCGCGCGGCCGACTCGAAGAGCACGCCGACCTCGTCGCCGCGCCGGTCGAGCTCGAGCGCCGCGCGCCCGCGGCTGGCGCGCTCGCGCCGGGCGACCTGGGCGGCGCCCGGCGGCACGAGACCGGTGAAGATCTCGCGCGGCACCTCCGCGGTCGCGCGACCGTCCGCGACGGGCGACACCGACCACGCGGCGGAGGCCCCGCCGCGCGCGTCCCAGCTCACGCGCGCGTCCGACGCGCTCGGCAGCTCGATCGGTCCGGCGAGGAGCCGGAGCCCGCCGTCGGCGAGCCACGCGCGCCCGCCCGCGACGATCGCGACGCGGCCGTCCGCGTCGACGTACGCCGACAGGTCTCCGCCGCCCTCCGCGCTCGCCGGCTCCGCGCCGCCCAACCCCACGAGCCCGCCGTCGCGTGGCGCCGGCGGGCTCAGCGCGAGCCAGGGAACGGACGCGTCGAGCGCCGCCGCGCCCTCGCGGAAGCGCAGCGCGACGAACGCGGGCGCCGACGGTCCCTGGGCGGCGGCGGGATCGATCCGCGCGAAGAGGATCGACGCGTCGCCGAGCGCCGCGGACGCGGCGGTCATGGTGCAGTCCCGGCACGACGCTCGCGCGGGCGCCTCCGCCGGCGACGCCGCGCCGTCCCGGACGTACGCGGCCTTGAGCGCCGCGTCCCTGCGGACGCGCCCGTCCGGCTCGCTCGTCGCCGTCGTCTCGATCCAGTGGACGAGGAACGCGCCGTCCTCGACCACCACGCCGACGCTCGCGATCCCGGCGCTCCGCGCGCGGAGCTCGTCGGGCGCCGGCACGCGGGCGCGCAGGCCGAGCGACCCGTCCTCCTCGACCACGGCGATCTCGAACGCCGAGAGCGTGACCGACGCGCTCGCTCCGCCGTCGGCGACGACGACCTCGCGCTGCGACCACGAGGCGAACGCGCGCCCGCGGGACCGCGCGAGCGCGACGAGCGGTCGGACGCCGATCTCCGGGGCGGCCACGAGCGCGCGCGTCGCCGTGAGCCGGCACGGCGGCTCGTACGCGTCCTCGCACCCCGCGCTCGGCGCGAGCCCCGCCGCGAGCAGCGCCCCGGTCAGCGCGAGCCCGCGCCGTCGGGGACGTCGCGCGCCGGCGCTCGAGAGACGCGGGCCGGGGAGCATCGTTCAGCGCTCCTTGGTGACGTCGCGCGACGACGGCACGGCGCTCAGCCGCTCGAGCACCTCGTCGGCGCCGAGGCGGAGGAGGTAGTCGTGGTACGCGCGCGTGATGTGGGCCTCGTCGAGCACCCCGACGATCGTCCCGTCCTCCACGACCGGCAGCTCGTGGAGCCCGGAGTCGAGGAAGCGCTCGAGCGCCGTGTGCAGATCGTCGGCGGGCGTCACGTGCGCGGCGGGGACCATCACGTCGGCCGCGATGACGAGCGCCAGGGGCGTCTCTTCCTTCATCGCCGACCGGAGGACGTCTCCGGAGACGATGCCGCGAAGCGCTCCCTTCCCGTCGACCACCGGGAACGAGCCCTGCCACTCCGGCGCCGCGAGGACCGCGTCGACGACGCTCGCGAGCGCGGCGTTCGCCTGCAAGGTGACGACGTCCGCGCGGCGGAAGACCGTCTCCACGCGGAGGCGCTTGAGGACGTCGAGCGACTCCTCCCCCGCGTGCGCCGGAGACTCGAAGCGCGAGCGCGGCTGCTTCGAGTAGAGGCTCACCCGCCGCAGGAGCACGAACGCGAGCCCCGACGAGAGCATGAGCGACGGGAGCAGGTCGTACGTCCCCGCCATCTCGCAGACCATGACGAGAGAGCTCACGGGGGTGTGCGCGATGCCTCCGTAGAACGTCCCCATCCCCACCAGCGCGAACGCGCCGGGATCGATGTCGGGCGAGACGAGGAGCTGCGCGGCGCGGCCGAACGCCCCGCCGACGAGGCCGCCGATGGCGAGCGACGGGCCGAAGTCCCCCGCGCTCCCTCCCGAGCCGAGCGTGAACGAGGTCGCGAGGATCTTCGTCGCGACCAGCACCATGAGCAGCCCCACCCCCGCCCACCCGGCGGGGATCCACGCGCCGCCCGTGATCGCGCCCTGCGCCGCGCCGTAGCCGCTGCCGAGGATGCCGATCCCACGGCCCGCGAGGTCGAGGTGCGGGTTCACGAGGAGGATCCACGCGGTGGCGGTGACCCCGAGCATCGCGCCGCCGATGCCCGGGCGGATCCACGGCGCGACGCGGAGGCCGGCGAACAGCCGCTTCGACGTCTTGAGCGCCCAGACGAAGACGCGCGCCACGGCGCTGAGGACGACCGCGAGCGCCGCGTAGAGCGGCAGGTGAGCCGGGTGAAACGGATAGCGGGGCGCGTGGGCGAAGAGCGTCGCCTCGGGGAACACGCCCACGAAGACGCTGTGCGCGGTGACGCTGGCGAGGATCGCCGGGACGAGCGCGTCCGACTCGAAGTCGTCGCGGTAGAGCACCTCGGTCGCGAAGAGCGCCGCGCCGAGCGGCGTGCCGAAGATGGCGGAGAGGCCCGCGGCGGTGCCCGACACGGCGAGGATGCGCCGCTCGCGCGCGGAGACGTCGATCACGCGCCCGACGAGCGCGCCGATCGCGGCGCCGACCTGCATCGTGGGCCCCTCGCGGCCGCCGGAGCCGCCGGAGCCGAGCGTGAAGGAGGTCGCGATGATCTTCACGAGGGCCACGCGCTTGCGCATCGAGCCGCCGCGACGGTGGAACGCGTCGATGTAGGCGTCGCCGCCCCCGCCGCTCGTCTCGTGGGCGAGGCGATGGGCGACGAAGCCCGACGCGAGCCCGCCGAGCGCCGGGAGGAGCGCGATCATCCAGGGCGAGAACTCCCGCCGCGGCATCGGGAAGTCCATCGCGTGCTCGCCCGCCGAGCGCAGCGGCTCGTACCCGCCGAGGCCCTCGAGCAGGACGCGCTCGGCGATGGCGAGGAGCATGTAGAAGAGGCACGCGCCCGCGCCGACGGCCAGCCCGACGGCGAGGGCGTGCATCACGACCCTGCCGATCGCGCGGAGCTCCGCAGAGCGGAGCGCCTTCGTCAGGGACGTCAATGGCGCCGCAGGCACGAGGGCATCTTACGGATTTCTCGGGAGAGGCGAACGCCGGAGCCGGGCCGGCTCGTTGCAAAAGTGAAAGACTCGGCCGGAATGACTTCGTTCACCCGACGGATCCGGACGACGAGTAAAGTCCATGATCCGATGGCCGAGGAGGCAGCGAGCACCCGCGCGGAGGCCGATCGCCTCGCGCTGCTGAGCGACGTGCTCCGATCGTTCGCCGACGCGACGACCGACTACCCGCGTCTCCTCGAGACGATCGCGGCGCGCACCGCGGCGTTCCTCGGACACTTCTGCTCGATCCGCCTCCTCTCCGAGGACGGGCTCCGCCTCGAGACGGTCGCGATGTCCGATCCGCTCGAGGCCGAGCGCTCGCCGGTCCGGGAGCTCGCCTCGCGGCCGATCGTGCTCGCGAGCTCCGCGGCGCTGCGCGGGGCGCTCGCGTCGGGCGAGAGCCTGCTCTTGGCCGAGACGCGCATCGACGAGCGCGCCGTCGAGCTCGAGGAGCCGCTCCGCTCCGCCGCCCGCGCGCTCGCGATCAAGAGCGTGATCGTCGCGCCGCTCGTCGCGCGGAAGGAGACGTACGGCGTCCTGTTCATCGTGAGCCGAGGCGAGGACGCCGCGCTCCACCACGTCGATCGCGAGCTCGCCGAGGGCCTCGCGCGCCACGCCGCGCTCGCGATCTCGAACGCGCGGACGCTGCAGCGGCTCACCCTCGAGATCGAGGCCCGAGAGCGCGTCCAGAGCTCGCTCGAGAGCGCCGAGCTCGCGCGCCAGTACGAGAAGAGCATCGTCGACACCGTCTACCACCCGCTGGTCGTCCTCGACGCCGGCGCGCGGGTCCGCAGCGTGAACCGCGCCTTCTGCGAGCTCTTCCGGACGACCGAGGGCGAGGCGGCGGGGCGCCCGCTCGTCGAGGTCGCGGACGGCGCGCTCGACACGCCGCAGACGCACGCGCTCCTCGCCGAGATCCTGCCCGTGCGCGGCGGAGCGCTCGTGCCCGACGTCGCGGTCGTCGTCGACACCCCTCGCCTCGGCCGCCGCACGATGCGCGTCAACGCGCGGAAGATGTACCGGCCCGGGAACGGGGCCGACACGCTGCTCCTCGCGCTCGAGGACGTGAGCGAGCGCATCGACGCCGCCGAGAAGCTCGCCCGGCGCGCGCTCCTCCTCGAGTCGATGGGCGAGGCGGTGATCGGCGGCGACCTCGAGTTCCGGATCGAGGACTGGAACCCCGCCGCGGAGCGGCTCTTCGGCTGGAGCGCCGACGAGGTCCGCGGCCTCCCGATCGAGCAGGTGCTCGCCGTCCGCGGGCTCGACCCGATGACGGCGGTGGACGGCGTGCGGTCGGGGAGGCCGACGCACTCGACCGTCCGGATCCAGCGGCGGAACGGGGACTGGCTCGACATCGAGACGTCGTCCTTGCCGGTCAAGTCCGGGGGCGTCACGACCGGCTTCGTCTTCGTCGTGAAGGACGTCTCCGACCGCCAGCGCCTCGAGCGCGAGGCGCGCCGTCAGGTCGCCGACCTCGAGCTCGCGAACCGGGAGCTCGAGAGCTTCAGCTACTCCGTCTCCCACGACCTCCGCGCGCCGGTGCGGGCGATCGCGGGGTTCGCACTGCTCCTCGAGGAGGACCACGCCGGCGAGCTCGGCGAGGAGGGGCGCCGGCTGCTCGGCGTCGTGCGGAAGAACGCGCAGCGGATGGGCCTGCTCATCGACGACCTCCTCGCCTTCTCGCGCACCGGGCGACAGGCGCTCGCGATCGAGGAGGTCGACATGGAGGCGCTGGCCCGCGAGGCGCTCGAAGACGCGCGGCGGGCCGAGGGGGAGCGCGAGTACGAGGTCCGGATCGCGCCGCTCCCCAAGGCCTCGGCCGACCGGAGCCTCATCGATCAGGTCTGGCGTAACCTCCTCGCGAACGCGGTAAAGTACTCACGCGGGCGTTCGCCGGCCGTCATCGAGGTCGACGGCGAGACGACCGGCGACGAGGTCGTCTACCGCGTGCGCGACAACGGGATCGGGTTCGACATGCGCTACTCCGAGAAGCTCTTCAAGGTGTTCGAGCGCCTCCACGCCGAGCCGAGGTTCGAGGGCACCGGCGTGGGGCTCGCCCTCGTGGATCGGATCGTCCGCCGCCACGGCGGGAGGGTGTGGGCCGAGGGATCACCCGGCGCGGGGGCGACCTTTCACTTCGCGCTCCCGCGAGAGAGGCAGGCTTGATGAGCACGCTCCCCTGCGAGATCGTCCTCGTGGAAGACAGCGACGAGGACGCCGAGCTCACGCTGCGCGCCCTCAAGCGGCGGAACTTCGCGAACGCCGTCCACCGGCTCGCGGACGGGGCCGCGGCGCTCGACTTCTTCTTCCAGGACGACGCGGAGGCGGCCGCGAAGACCCCGCCTCGCGTCGTCCTGCTCGATTTGAAGCTCCCGAAGGTGAGCGGTCTCGACATCCTCAGGCGGTTGAAGAGCGAGGCTCGGACCCGCACCGTCCCCGTCGTCATCCTGACGTCCTCGAAGGAGGACCGCGATCTCACCGAGGCCTACCGGCTCGGCGCCAACAGCTACATCGTGAAGCCGGTGGAGTTCGACAAGTTCGTCCAGGCCATCGAGACGTTCGGCATGTACTGGATGCTCGTCAACCAGCCGGAGCCCTGAGCGGCGCGCGCGGCTCGCGCGGCCCGCCGGTTTGCTAGGATGAAGGCGAGCATGATCGCGAAGCGCGCGTTTTCGGCGGCCGCACTCGGCCTGGCGGCGGCCTGCGCCGCGGACACCGGCGGCGAAGAGCTCGGGCGCGTCCGCCAGGCGATCGTGGGCGGGAGCGCCTCGGACGAGTCGCAGGACTCCACGGTGATGCTCTTCCACGTGGACCCCTCCGGGCCCCGACGGCTCGGGATCTGCACCGCGGCGCTCGTCGCGCCGCGGCTCGTGCTCACGGCGCGTCACTGCGTGGCGACGACCGACGACCAGGTCGCCTGCGACTCGGACGGGACGCCGCTCCTCGGCGCCGCCGTCATCGAGAACCACGAGCCGGCGAACCTCTACGTGTTCACCGGCAAGGATCGCCCGGCCTTCATCGGCGAGGCCCCGCCGTCGCTCGACATGACCAAGTGGTCGCCCGCCGGTCAGGGGCTCGAGATCATCGACGACAAGTCGGGCACGCTCTGCAACCACGACCTCGCCCTCGTCCTCCTCAAGGAGCCGATCCTCGACGTGCCGATCGCGACGCTCCGCCTCGACGGCGACGCCGCCCCCGGCGAGGAGCTCCTCGCGGTCGGCTGGGGCGTCTCGTTCGGCGAGGTCGAGCCCTCGACGCGCCAGCAGCGGGGCGGCGTCACCGTGAAGCGCGTCGGCCCGGACGACGCGATCCCGGTCTTGACCAAGAGCGAGTTCCTCTTCGACGAGTCCATCTGCCTCGGCGACAGCGGCGGGCCGATGTTCGCGGAGTCGACCAACGCGATCGTCGGCGTCGTCTCGCGCGGCGGCAACGGCCTCGATCCGAACCAGGGCGGCCCGTCGTCGACGTGCGTGGACGCGGACAACGTCGCGACGAAGCTCTCCCCCTTCAAGGAGCTCGTCATGGACGCCTTCGCGCGCGCCGGCGCGGAGCCGAGGCTCGAGCCGAAGCCGGAGGAGAGCTGCGCCGCGTGCGCCGTCGGGGCGAGCCGCGCGCCGCGCGGCGGCGTCCTCGGGATCGCGCTCGGCCTCGCGCTCCTCGCGCGCCTCCGTCGCCGTCGCGGCTCTTGAATCGGCGACGCGAGGCGGCGCGCCGCGCGAGCCGGGTCCCGGCGCGTCGGGGGCGCGCCGCGCGGCGATCGGCTACACTCCACGGAGCGTGAAGAGCCGTCCTTACGCCCTCGGGATCGCGGCCGTCGTGGCGGGGTGCGCCACGCTCGACGGCCTCGCGGGCGGCGACGGGGCTCCGCCGGGGCAGGTCGACGGCCCCGCGTGCTCGGCCTCGGGGGCGCCCCGCTGCGAGCACGGGACGTGCCTCGACGACGACGGTACGGCGCGCTGCGCGTGCGAGTCCGGGTGGACCGGCGCGACGTGCGCGGAGTGCGCCGTCGGGAGCTCGTGCGGCGCCGCGACGTGCGCCGACGTGAAGTGCGCGGCGCACGCCACGTGCGACGACTCCGCCGGCGCCCCGGCGTGCGGGTGCGTCGTCGGCTACGCCCCGAGCGGCGACGACTGCGCGTGGGCCGGCGTCGTCCGCGATCCGACGTTCGAGGACGAGCCCGCGGGCGCCTGGACGCTCGAAGGCGGCGTCACCATCGACGCGACGGCCGCGGGCGCCAAGGACCCCGGCATGGCGGAGCTGAAGACCGCGACCTGCAGCGCGGCGGCCGTGAAGCAGTCGCTCGAGATGCCCGCCGCGGCGAGCGCCGAGCCGCTCGCGATGGAGCTCTTCGCCCGCGGAAGCTGCCAGATCACGCTCTTCGGCACGATCCCGATCCCGTGCATTCGGCCGATCTCGCTCCGGATCAACGATCGCGGCGTCGAGCCGATCCCCCTCCTCATGCAGGACGGGTCGGCCCGGATGTGCCTGGGCGAGAGCGCGTTCGGCGGCGCGATCGCGCTCGAGCTCTTCCCGACGAGCTGCGCGAGCAGCGTGAAGTCGGTCGCGCTCGACCACCTCGACGTCGTCCCCGCGGCCGAGTGTCCGATGCCCGGCGTCGTGCCGAACGGTGACTTCGAGGGCCCCGGGGGCTGGGCCGCGAGCGGCGCCGGCGCGGAGGTCGCCGCGGGCCTCGGCAACAACGGCTCGCGCGGCGGACGGCTCCACAGCGTGAGCCGCTGCGACGCGCCGAGGCTCACGGGCGCCCTC
>JAHBWF010000212.1 GCA_019637105.1 Labilithrix sp. | reverse complement strand
CGGCGTGGGCCGCCCGAGGAGCGAGGCGCCCGAGCGGCGCGCGACCGAGGCGTTCGCGCGGCAGCGCCTGCGCCTGGCGCACGTCGTCCTCGAGGCCGGGTTCCCCGGCGACGCCGTCCGCGCGGCCTACGAGGCGGTCGCGGCGTCCCTCCGCGCGCGCCTCGCCGCTCCGATCGCCGACGGCCACCCGGCCCTGGTCGCGGCGATCTACGGGGAGCTCCTGCCGGCGGGCGCGATCCCGTCGACGCTCCCGGCGGCGCTCGCGCGGATTCACGATCTGTTGCTCCTCGAGGAGCACGCGCTGCCGATCGACGCGGGCATCGCGGCTTCGGCGGTCGAGGACGCGCGCGCGTGGCTCGAGCGCGACGACGCGTTCGCGCCGCGGGCGGAGCCTCCCCGGGCGGCCGCCGCCGCGCCCTCCTGAGGGTGGCCCCTCAGGCCTCCTTCGACGCGAGGCGGGTCGCGTGGTCCGCCACGGCGCGCGCGCTCATCTTGCCCTTGTAGACGTAGAGCGCGGACGAGACCGAGTCGTCGAGCACCTCGGCGCTGACGCGGAGCCTGGAGCTCACCGCGAACACGACGCGGGCGCCGAGCCCCCGCTCGGCCAGCTCGACGCGCCGGAACACGGCGTCGCGGCTCCAGTAGCCGAGCACCTCGACGTAGATCGGCTCGCGCTCGCCGTCGCGCCGGAGCTCGAGATCGGGGACGCAGATGCCCTGGCCGGGGACGTCGAGCAGGACGGTCGCGGGCCGCGCGCGCCACCCGCTGGCGCCGGCGTTGACGCCTTCGAGCAGCTCGCGGACGTCGTCCGAGAGGTGCAGCTCGTCGGCCGCGGGGACCGTCGGGCTCGCGGCCTTCTTCCGTCGGGCCTTGCGCGGAGGTTCGTCCGCGCCGGCGCCCGAGTTCCGGGAGGACGTGGCGGCGTCCGCGGCGCGGGCGGCGCGCCGTCCGGCCGGCGGGCTCGCGGCCTCGCTCACGAGCCGGAACACGAGCGGATCGCGCGTCTTGCCCCACTTGATGTCGGCGACCAGCGACCAGCGCTCGAGGGCGCGCAGCGCCGGCAGCGCGAACGCGAGGCGGAGGCCGTATTTGGTGACGGCGTCGAACATCGAGTACGGCCCGTCGATGACGACCCGCCAGCCGTTCGCGTCGTCGCGCGCGAGCCGCTCGGCCGTGAAGAGCAGCTTGTGGAACTTGAGCTTGGCGAAGAACGCGCGGACGAGGCCCGGCGAGGCCGACGACACCTCGCAGGTGACGCGGACGGCGGTGAGCAGCACGGCCTGCGCCTGACCGAGCTCCCACGCCTCGACGAGGCTCGCCGCGTCGAGCGACGGCGCCGCGCGGAGCACGTGCTCGCTGCGCAGATCGGCGAAGAGCGCGCGCTCGACGACCTCCGGAGCGAGCGCGAGCTCCGCGGCGGCCGCGGCGACGACGGCCTGGCGATCGAACCGCTCTCCCTCGCCGCGCGCGCGGCGCGCCTCGCTGGCGCGGGTGAAGAGCGCGCGACGGAGCTCGGCCGGGTCGACGTCGGTCTCGGCCTCGAAGTCGCACGCGTCGGCGACCAGCTTCCGCAGACCGGCGACCATCTTGAAGCGCTTCGGCGCGGCCTCGTCGGCCGCGGCGTCCCACGCCTCGTCGACCTCCTCGCGCCGTCTGCCGACGAACGCGCGCGCGGTCTCGAGGAGCGCCGCGCCCACGGCGAGCGCCTCGACGCGGCCCTCGCGATCGAGCGGGCGGAGCACGAGCTCGCCGTCCTTCCGCCGAGCGTCGACGAGGTCAGCGGTAAGCATCGTGCTCGCGCCTCCGGTCGCTCGTGAAGGTCTCCGTCGTCCGCGCCGTCACGACCTCGTAGAGGAGCGCGCGCTTGCCCTCGCGCTGGCGGAGGATCCGCCCGAGGCGCTGGACGTGCTCGCGCACCGAGCCGCTGCCCGACAGCACCACGGCGACGTTGGCGTCGGGCACGTCGACGCCCTCGTTCAGCACCTTCGACGTGACGATCACGCCGTACGTCCCCGCGGCGAAGCCGGCGAGGATCGCGCTCCTCTCGGTCACCTTCGTCTGGTGGGTGATCACGGGAACGAGGAACCTGCGCGAGACGAGGTGAGCCGTGGCGTTGTCCTGCGTGAAGACGAGCGCGCGATCGTGGCGGTGGAGGGAGAGCAGGTGCTCGAGGTACGCGAGCTTCGCGGTGGCGGCGAAGGCCAGCTCGCGCTGCCGGCGGTACGCCTTCATCGCGCGCCGGCCGTCGGCGCTCCGCGACGCGCGCATGATGAACTCGCCGAAGCCGCGCGGGCTCGACATCACGATGCCGTTCATGCCGACGAAGTCGCGGTAGATCTGCCGCTCGGCGTCGTGCTCCTCGCGCTCCTCCGGGGAGAGCTCGACCTCGATCCGCTCGGTGTCGTACTCGGCGAGGTACTCGCCGGCGAGCTCGCCGATGTCGCGGCGGTAGACCGTGGGGCCCACGAGCGCGTCGAGCGCCGCGTCGAGGCCGTCGGCGCGCTCGGGGGTGGCGGTCAGGCCGAGGCGGAACGGGGCGATCGCGAGGCGCGCCGCGAGCGCGTAGGTCGGGCTCGGCAGGTGGTGGCACTCGTCGAAGACGACGAGCCCGAACCGCGACCCGAGGTGCTCCATGTGGAGGTACGCCGAGTCGTACGTGGTGACGGTCAGCGGCCGGACGTCGTGCTCGCCTCCGCCGACGACGCCGATCGGCGCGCCGAAGGTCGCCGCGAGCACGTCGTACCACTGGCGCACGAGGTCGAGCGTCGGCGCGACGACGAGCGCGCTCCTCCGCCGATCGTCGATCGCCATCACCGCGAGCTGCGTCTTGCCGGCGCCCGTCGGGAGGACGACGACGCCGCGGCCGCGGTTTCGCTTCCACGCCTCGAGCGCCTCCGACTGGTAGAAGCGCGGCTCGCGGTGCACGCGCGCGCCGTGCGCGAGCTCCTCGTAGCGGCGCGCCTCGTCCTCATAGGCGACGCCGGCGCGCCGGAGCGCGAGGACGACGGGCGCGTACGCGACGGCGGGCGCGCGATGGCACGCGGACCTCGCGTCCCAGGTCAGCGGCTCCGGGACGCGCGGGTCGCCCTCGTCGAGGCCCGCGAGCGCGAGCGTGCCGGCTTCGAAGCGGAGCGTGGGCACGCCGCACGCTTAGCACGCCTCGGCGCGCGCGGCGGCGCTTTGCCCGCCGCGCCGCGTCGGAGCCGCGGCGCGCGTCAGACGACGAAATCGAGGAGCTGAACGCGGGTCGTGTAGTCGTCGAGCTTGACCTTGTACTCCTCGATCGGCTTGTCGAGCTTCACGACGACGCCGCCCTCGCCCTCGCGGAGCACGCTGCCGCTGAGGAGGATCTCGCTGGTCGGGACGACGAGGACGCCCGCCCAGAAGCTCGGGTCCGCGGTGAGGTCCTGCGTGCGGCCGGCGACCTTCACGTGGCCCTCGGAGACCTCGAGCACGGGGATGACGCGGCCGTCGTCGAGGCGCACGTGCGCGGGGTACGACGCGGTCGGGCTGACGCGGTAGTTCGCGCGGCGGTTCTTGTCGATGAGGGTCTCGAGCGTCTCGAAGACGGGCTTCGAGATCTCGGTCTCGGCCGCCGCGAGGACGACCTCGCGCAGCTTCTTCATCTCCTTCTGCGTGCGCACGATGTTGGTGCGCATGTCCTCGATGCGGCTGCGATCGCGGCGGACCTTGTCGCTCACGAGGCCGAGGAGGTTCTTGTAGAACGCGAAGCCGATGTCGCCGTTCGCCTCGAAGAAGCCGAGGAGATCGCTGACGTTGACCGAGAGGAGCTCGACGTCGGTCGTCGCGGTCGCCGTCGTGCTGCGCGGCAGCCCGGTGAGCGCGCCGAGCTCGCCGAGGGGCGCGAGGGGGCGGAGGTCGAAGCGGACCGGCGGGGCGTCGGCGGAGGCGGAGGACTGCTCGGCCTTGGGCTCCTCGATCGAGACCTCACCCTTGGTGAGCAGCTCGAACTGCGTGGCGGTGTCGCCGGGCCGAAAGAGCACCGTGCCCGCCTTGTGCGTCACGGTCCGGAACGTCGCGACGAGCTGCTCGAGGCGCGCCTCGGAGATCCCCTGAAACAACGGCAACGACCGAAGGTCTTGAACGATCGACACGGTACTACCCTCCTGCCCAACGCGGTACGCGCTCGCGGCGATGGCTTAATAGAGCTTCGGGCCCGCCACAAGCCGCCAGGAGGGGCACGCGGCGATCGCTCGACGCTCGACCTGCCCGGCACTCGAGCTCTCTGCCGCCTCTCGAGGCCGGTCGTCGGGGCGGAGAGGCCGAGCGCGCAAGGCCCACGCGCCGAGAGGAGCGGGCGCGGCGGCGCCTCCGGCGCGCTGCGTCAGGCGTCGGCTCAGCCGGCGACCTTCTGGCACGCGGCGATCGTCCTCGTGCACGCGTCCAGGCAATCCTTGCAGGCCACATGCTTGTCCGCGTGCCTCCGGCACTCGACCTCGCAGTCCTTGCAGAACTCCATCGCGACCTTCGCCAGCGCCGGCAGATGCTTGCTCCCGGACGCGGCCGCGGTCGCGAGGCCTTGCATCACCGAGCGCATCTCGTGGACGGACTTCGCGCAGCCGCCCATCGAGGCGTCGCCGCTCGCGAGCATCGCGAGGCAGTGGGCGACGCACGCCTCTCCCTTGGCGAGGCAGGCCTGCGCCGCCTCGAAGAGCGCGGGATCTCCGCCGTGGTGGGCGTGACCGCCGGCCGGGGCCGGCGCGGGCGGCGCCTTCGGCGTGTTCTGGGCGACGGCGTTGTTCCCGCCGCACGCGAGGGCGCCGAGGGAGGCGGAGACGAGCATGGATCCGGTCGTGATGAGCGCGTCGCGTCGGTTCATGCCCGGAGGCTACAACGGAAACGGCGGCCTGTCGGGGCAAGCTCGGGTGCGGGGAGGAGGCGCTCGCGAAGGGCCGGCGACGGTCCGCCCGCTCGTTCGCCGCGGAGCGGCGCGGCCCGGTACGCGGCGCGCGGTGCGCGCGCGTTTTGGCGGAGCGGCCGGCCCGGTGCGCCGCGGCGCGCGGTTCGGCCGCCCCGGCGCCGGGCGACGTGTTAGCTCTCGGCGGGCCATGCGCCGCCCGTGGATCGTCCTCGTCGCGCTCATCGTCGGGCTGCTCGCGGCGCCGGCCGCGCGCGCGAACGGCCGCTTCCCCGCCTCGAACGCCGTCGTCTTCGACCCGCACGACGCGAAGACGGTCCTGGTGCGCGCGACCTTCGGCCTCCTCGTCACCCGTGACGGCGGCGGCTCCTGGCGCTGGATCTGCGAGCGGGCGATCGGCTTCTCCGGGATGGAAGATCCTACGTACGTCGTGACGCCCAAGGGCACGCTCGTCGGCGGCACGTTCTCGGGGATCGCGGTGTCGCGCGACGGCGGCTGCTCGTTCGCCTTCGCGGGCGGCGCGAACACCCACGTGCTCTCCGATCTCGCGATGCGCCCCGACGGCGGGATCGTCGGCGTCACGTCGGTCTACGCCAAGGCCGGCGACGGCGGCTCGCTCTACGACAATCACCTCGTCGTCTCGAAGGACGACGCGCAGTCGTTCGCGGTCGTCGGCGGACCGATCGATCCGACGCTCCTCGTCGAGAGCGTCGAGGTCACCGAGTCCGATCCCGTGCGCCTCTACATGTCCGCGGTGCGCGGGGAGGGCGCCGCGCGGACCGCGGCGTTCCTCGTCTCGTACGACGGCGGGATGTCGTGGATCGAGCGGCGCTTCGACCTCGTCGGCGGCGAGACGGCGCCGTTCATCGCGAACGTCGACCCGAAGAACGCCGACCGCGTCTACGTGCGCACCGCCGGTCCCGTCGACGCGCGCACGCGGCTGCTCGTCACCGACGACGCCGGCAAGAGCTGGAGGAAGGTCCTCGACTCGGCGAGCCCGCTGCTCGGCTTCGCGCTCTCCGCCGACGGCGGGCGCGTCTTCGCGGGCGCGCGCGAAGGCGTGTGGTCGGGCCCGACGGACACGTTCGCGCTCACCAAGGGCTCCTCCGCGGAGGTGCAGTGCCTCGGGGTGGCGGGCGCCACGCTCTGGGCTTGCTCCACCGAGCGCAGCGGCTTCGTCGTCGGAGCGTCGCGCAGCGGCGGCCGCAGCTTCGACGCCAAGCTCCACCTCGAGGACATCGAGGGGCCGCTCGAGTGCCCGCCCTCGAGCAGCGTCGCCGAGCAGTGCGTCGCGGAGTGGCCGAAGCTGCGACGCGAGCTCGGGCTGCCGGAGGTCGGAGAGGTACGTCGCGGCGGAGCGCCGTCCGGCCCGGCGCTCCGCGGACGCTCCGAGCGCGCCGGACGATCGCGCGGCGGCGTCGCCGCGGGGGCGGTCGTCGCGCTCGTCGTGCTCGCCGGCTACGCGCTGCTCAAGCGTCTACGCCGAGGACGCTGAGCCGGCGATCGGCCGCCCGGGCGGGCGCACGTTCGCGTCGAGGAGGCGCTCGAGCGCCTTCGCCGGATCGTCGCAGAGCCCGACGTGCGGAGCGGACGTCTGGATGATCGTGCTCCGCGGCGCGACCAGCCAGTGCCAACGCTCGCGGAGCGGGAGCAGGCCGATCGGACCCGCGCCGGCGCCCCCCGCGCACACGAGGCGGAGCGCCTCGAGGTGCTGGCGGACGAGCTCCACGTCGACGTCGGGGAAGAGACACGTGAGGCGCGCGACGTCGAGCTCGATCGCGGACGCCAGGAAGTCGTGGTCGGGGCAGAACACGATCGCGCCGACGTTGACGAACTCCTCGCGCTCGACGCGAGGCACCACGCGGACGACGGCGTAGTCAAACGAGGCGGGCGCGCGCATTCTTCGCCTCCTCGAGGTACACGGGCATCGCCTGCGTCCGCTCCCGCAGCCACGCGACGTACGCCGCGCGATGCTCGGAGACGTCCGCGAAGCCGTCGGCCGGGTCGAGCCACGCGTCGGGGATCTGCGCGACGACGCCCGCGACGAGCGCCTCCGAGAGCACGCTCGCGAGGTGCGCCGCGGCGTCGTCGAGCTCCGACGCCCACCGCAAGAGGACGTGGTGCGCGCTCTCGGTGAAGGGGTCGCGCGTCCCCGCGAGCCGGTCCTCGGGGCCCCAACCGTGGTGGAAGTAGAGCGCCGCGCCGTTGTCGATCAGCCAGAGGCGCGCGTGCCACTGGAGGAGGTTGGCGTTGCGGGCGGTGCGGTCGACGTTCGCCACGAGGGCGTCGAAGAGGACGAGGCGCGAGGCCGTCGTCGCGTCGGGGGCGAAGCGCGCGGCCGGATCGAACGTGACGCTCCCGGGGAGGTAGTCGAGCCCGAGGTTCAGGCCGGCGCTGTTCTCGAGGGGCCGCGCGAGCTCGGGATCGGGCTCGCTCTCGGCGAGCTTCGCGTCGAGCTCCACGAGGACGAGCTCCGGGACGGGGAGGCCGGCGGCGCGCGCGAGCTCGCCCGCGACGAGCTCGGCGACGAGCGTCTTGTGGCCTTGCCCGGCGCCGCGGAGCTTCACGACGTAGAGGCCGAGGTCGTCGGCCTCGACCAGCGCAGGGACGGAGCCGCCCTGTCGGAACGGCAGCACGTAGCGGACGGCTCGGACGGTGCGCACGGCGTCCGAGCCTAGTACCGCCCGACTCCCTTGGGGAGGTCGTCGAGGGACGTCGCCCGCGCCCCGGACGAGGCCGGCACCCGAGTCGCGCGCCGGGCCCTCGACGAGGCCGTCGCCGAAGGCTGAGGGCCGGCCGTCACAGCGCACGACTCCGTCGAGGGAATCGTCGGGAGCTCTGTCGACGCGGAGTCCTGTCGAGCTCGCGGTCGCGCAGGGCGGTCGCGACGGGGGACCCAGCGTCATGAGCGGCTCGCCGCGAGGAGCCCACCTTCGCTGCGAGCGAAGACGATCGGGGCACGGACGTCCTTGCGGATGGTGTCGCGCGCGGCGCGTGAAGAGAGGAAAACGCGCTCTTCGAGGGCACGCTCGATTCGTCACGGCATGGCTTCCCCGCCAAGCCGAACACGTGCTCAGCGCCCGCAGCCCACCTGCGCGGGGTAGCTGTTCGCGACATAGCACTGAAGGCCGGCGGCGCACGTGAGCGCGCTGCACACGTCGCCCTCGATGCACGTGGGTGGAACGTGCTCGCCGATGTTCACGCTGATCGACGCGCAAGTAAAACCCGTCGGGCACGGGTTTTCAGCGTCGCAGGAGGCGCCGAGCTTGGAGCGATCGAGCTCGTTGCAAGTCCCCGTCTGCTCACAAGGTTGCGGTCGACAGCGACGCGACCACGCGCAGGACGCGTTGCCGTAGCGCTCACATTGGGGCTCGCCGATGAAGCCGTACACACAATCCTTGTCGTCGTAGAGTGGCAGCGGGCCACACGCCTGCGCGGCGGTCGTATTCACGTCGCAAGAGCTCACGCCGACGTTGCCGTCGTACTCCGGCGGCGCCTCGTCGGCGCAGTCGACTTGCCAGCCGCACGTGCCGCGCGCTTGGGTGCACACGCTCACCGCATAGCCACCCACGCAGCGGTGCTGCGGCGCCGGCCGCGCGCCGCACGCGTCGGCGTCGCAGCCGTCGCGATACGTCTCGAGCGCGCCCGTCTGCGAGCCGACGGAGCTCTCCGACGTGCTCATGCCGTTGCAAGCAACGATCGCCGCGCCCGCGAAGAGAAGACTCCATCCGAGCAAGCGCATGATGACTCATCGTAGCACGGAGACGTCTCGGGATTGACGGTCGAGCTCGTATCGACGGCCATCGAAGACGCTCGCCGTCACGCCCCAGCGGCCCACGCTCATGGGGCGCTGATTCGTGTGCTGTCGATTGTCGAGTGAAGTCAGCGGAGAGGGCGGGATTCGAACCCGCGGGACGGTTGCCCGCCCACATGATTTCCAGTCATGCACCTTCGGCCACTCGGTCACCTCTCCGGAGCGCCCAGAGGTAGCACGCTCGGCGCCGAAATTCAGCACCCGTTTCGCCGCGATGCGCCGCGACGTTCGGGCCGCGTTCAGCGGCCCCAGACCTTGAGCGCCGCGGAGGTCGGGCCGTCGGCGGCGACGCGGGAAGGCGGAGCTCCGAGCGGGGAGGTCGCGGGTCGACCGGTCGCGTCGGCGCTCGCGCCGCCCTTGGTGACGAGCTCCGACCACGCGAGCGAGTGGAGCGCCTCGGCCGCCAGCGGATGGCTCGGCCGGACGTCACTGACGCAGTCCGGATCGAGCGCGAGGTTGCAGACCTTGACCTCGCGCCCGCGCGATCCGACGACCGCGAACGGCCCCCACCGCGCCGAGAAGCGCGTCGCGGTCGCCGCGACGAGCGGCCTCTCGCTCCTCGGCGTCGTCCGGGCCGCCACCGACCAGAGGCTCTCGCCGCGGAGCCGGGGCGGCGGCGGCAGCCCGAACGACTCGAGCACCGTGCGCGCGACGTCGACGCCGCTCGTCGCCGACGCGACGTGCTCGCGCGGCGCCGGGTCGAGCCCGCGGAGCACGAGCGGCACGGCGAGCGCGCCCTCCTCGAGCGAGTCGTCCTCGAGGAACGGGACGCGCGCGGCGGCGTCGACGCCGACGTCGCCGGTCACGATCCACACGGTGTCCTTGTCGCGCCCGATCGTACGCACGCGGGAGACGAGCGCGCCGAGCGCGGCGTCGTGGGCGGCGAGCGCCTTCGCGTGGAGGGCGAACGCGCGCTCGCGATCGGGATCCGCGAACGAGCGACCGCCGGCCTTGCGCGCCTTCGCGAGGGCCTCGCCGGCGTGCTTCGGCTCGAGGCTCCCCTGGTATCCCTGCGGCGGAAGCTCCTTCAGCTCCTCGCTCGTGACGTCCCACGGCGGGTGCCCGCCGCGCGCGTGGAGGACGACGAAGAACCGGTCGCTCTTGTGCGCGTCGAGCCACTGACCGACCTCGTCGAAGACGGAGACCGCGGCGTCGTCGTCCTCGCCGGGCAGCCGCGCGACGAACGTCTCCCAGCCGCGGTCGAAGCCGTACGGCGCGGTCGTCGTCGGGTTCACCGTGAACATCGCGGTGACGATCCCCGCCTGCCGCGCCGCCTCGGCGACGGTGAAGACCGCGGGCGACAGCGCGCCGTCCGCGTCCGACGCGCCGTGCTCGCGCGGAGACAGGCCCGTCAGCATCGACGCGAGCGCGCCGTTCGCCCAGCTCGACGTCGCGCGGTGGGCGTCGAACACGACCCCGCCGGACGCCAGGCTCGCGAGCTCGGGCATCGCGATCGAGCCGCCGTAGAGCGAGAGGCGTCGGGACGTCGTCCCGAGCGTGACGAGGATGACGCCGCGCGCGGGGCTCGGGGCGTCGGCGGTCCGCTGCGGCTCGACCGGCGGGATGACGCGCGCCTCGGCGAAGGCGACGCGGGCGCCCTTCGAGCTCGACTTCGCGACGAGCTCGACGCCCGCGAGCGTGCCGACGTCGCCGAGCGGCAGCGAGATCGGCCGCCAGCCGGGCGGATCCGTCGGGCCGCCGAGGTGGAACGTCCCGACGACCCGGGGCTCGGCGCGATCGACGAGGACCCGCACCTCGGCCTCGGCCTCGCCGCCGGTCGCGCCGATGAAGCCCTCGAGGACGCTGCCGTTCGGGACGAACGCCGAGCACCGGGCGAACCCCGGCGCGCGAAGCGAGACGGAGCGGCGCGCGGTCCCGGAGACCGAGACCGTCGTGACCGCGTCGCTCCGCGTCGGCGCGGAGTACGGCGCGTCGCCGTCGTTCGGACCGACGCGGATCCAGTCGAGCTCGGCGAGGTGCTCGCGCTGCGCGCGTGAGCCGCCGTTGAAGCGGAGGAGCAGCTCGTTGGTCCCGCGGGCCACCACGCCCTGCGCCCGCGTCGCGACGATGGTGGTCTCGCCCTTCGTGAGCGGGAGCGCGCCGATCGGCTTGCCGTTGAGGTAGACCGAAGCGCTGCGCGCGAGGCCGCCGCGGACGCGAGCCTCGACGACGATCCCGGCCTCCGATTCGAGCTCGCTCGACGAGACGAAGGAGAGCTCGAGCGAGCGCGCGTTGACGCTCACCCACGACGCGCCTTCGCGCTCGCGGAGCTCGACGTCGGGCTGCGCGAGGCGAGCGCCGGACATCCGGGAGCGCATGGTCGCGTCGCCGAGGTCGACGAGGACGCCGCGGTGTCCGAAGCTGCAGTCTTCGCCGCTGGCGAGGAAGTCGATCACCGCCGTGTCGTGCGGCGCGTCGGTCGCCCGGGCGCCCTTCGTGCTCGGGCCTCGGAGCTCGTTCGCCGCGCGCGAGGTCGTCGCGCCTTCGGGCTCGCCTTCGGCGCTCCGGCTGCAGCCCGAGCAGCCGGCGCCGGAGGCGGCGAACGCCGCGCTCGCCGCGACGATCGCGCCTGCGCGAAGTCGTGCGGAGCCGGCGCCGGGGAGCATCCGGCCTCCTTACCGCGAACGGTGTCGTGGTCAAAGCGCCCGCGCGCTGGCTCCCGAAGCGCGAGCGCGCCCACGGAAGCGTCGGCGGCGGCTCGAAGCGCCGGTGCGCGCGGCCCGACGCGGCCGCGCGGCAACGCGAAGTGCACGTGCGCGATCGGGCTCGTTCGAAGCGCCGGTGCGCGCGGCCCGACGCGGCCGCGCGGCGCGTTGCGGCTGCCCGCTATTCGTAGCGCACGTGCGCGATCGGGCTCGTTCGAAGCGCCGGTGCGCGCGGCTCGACGCGGCCGCGCGGCGCGTTGCGGCTGCTCGCTATTCGTAGCGTACGTGCGCGATCCGGCTCGTGCGGACGTCGATCGTGAAGGCGCGCTCGGCCGCGGCGTCGCGGCGGACGCGGACGTCGTGGCTGCCGGGCTCGGCGGGCACCTTCGCCGAGCCGCGCGCGCGCTCCTTGCCGTCGACGAGCACGACGGCGTCCGACGGCGCCGAGACGTCGATCACGCCATGGCCCGCGGGCAGCGCGGTCCCGGACGCCACCGGCGTGTAGAACACGCCGTCGGCCTTGTCTCGAGCGTCGGCCGCGGCCTCGGCGGGCCGCGCGGCGTTCACCGGCGCGGCGCTCGCCGGCCGCGCGGTCTCGGCCGGCGGCGGGAGCGCGGTCTCCGGCGCGGGCGCCTCGAGCTGCTTCTGCTGCTGCGGCGGGAGGCTGACCGAGCTCGTCGAGAAGTGGAGCACCGCCCACGCGACGACGCCCGTGGCGGCGACGAACGCGATCATCGGCCACTTCTTCCGCTTCGCAGGCGCGCTCGCGGTCGTGCCCTCGTCGTCCTCCGAGCTCGCGGTGACGGAGGCGAACGGCGTGAGGTCGTCCGCCGGCGCTTCGCCCGCCGCGCCGAGGTCGTCCTCGTGGTCCTCACGCTCGGCACGATCGTCCGCGCGCTCGCTGCTCGGCGCGGCCTCGTACGCCTCCGCCGCGGCCTCGTGCGCCTCCGCCTCGACGCGCTCTCCGTAGACGACGTCGTCGACGACGGTCGGCTCGGCCAGCGCGAGGATCTGCTCGGCCGGCGGCGTCCCGTCGTCTTCCGCGCACGCCGGCGGGACCGGCGAGGTCCGCGGCCGGGGCGGCTGCGGACCGACGAGCGCGGCGGCCTCGAGGCTGACCGGCGGCAGCGGATCCGGCGAGCGGTGGATCA
>JAHBWF010000211.1 GCA_019637105.1 Labilithrix sp. | reverse complement strand
GAGCCGCCGGCCGGCGCGGGCGCGGCGCCGGCGGAGGCCGCCGGAGACGTCGCGGAGAACGAGCCGGGCCCCGGCACGGAAGCCGGCTCGCGCGCGCCCGCTCCCCGGCGCAAGCTACGCAGGCGTCGCGCTCCGGCGCCGTCGTCCTCGCTCGTCCCGCAGAAGGCGCCACCGAATCCTTACTTGCGCTGAGACGAACGCGCCGAGTCCTCCGCTCCGCGCGCGCGACCTCCGGGCCCGCCGCTCCGCTCGTCACGGAAAGCTCCCGGGCGGGCGGAAGTCGGGAGCGGCCGTGAAGCCGCTGCCCCGCGGCCGCGCGTCCGCGGTCGGTTCCGCGGCGGGCGCGTTTTTGCGGCCGTCGCCGCCGGTGAGCGCAGGCGGCGCGTGAATCGCGGCGAGCTCCGCGCTGGCACCCGCCGTGCTCTCGGGGCCCGCATGGAAACTCCTCGCCTGCGCTTCGGTCTCTCGTTGGTCTTCGCCTCCGCGATCGCGTCTTCGTTCGGCGTCGCGGCCTGTAGCCCGGTCGAGGCGGAGGACGCGCTCGCCCTCGACGCGGACGACTCCGACGGCGATCTCGATCCGAGCTTCGACGCCCCCGACGACGATCCGAACGTCGGCGACGACTCCGTCGAGCCGCCGGAGCAGGCGGCGCTCGAGGACGACGGGAGCTCCACGAGCAACTTCGTCGAGGAGGTCGACGTCACCGACATCGTCGAAGGCGCGTCCAAGCCGCTCGCCGCGAAGAGGGTCGCCTCGCCGGTCCCCGGCCGCGGCGTCACCTACCCGTACGGCGTGAAGAACCCGCGCTACGCCGCCGGGTTCCACACGGGGCAGGATCACGCGGCGCCGACGGGCACCGCCGTCGTCGCGGTGCGCAGCGGCAAGATCCGCTGGTCGAACAACAACGGCGGCGCGTACGGCCGTTGGATGGGCCTCGACGCCGACAACGGGCGCACCTACGTCTACTGCCACCTCTCGTCGCGCCGCTACAAGGCGGGCACGAAGGTGAAGGCCGGCCAGCGCATCGGCCGCGTCGGCGCGACCGGCAACGTGACGGGCCCGCACCTCCACTTCGAGGATCACCCGAAGGGCCCGTTCCGCTACGCGCAGGTCCGCAAGCCGAAGTGGTGAGCGCGAGGCGTGCCCGACGCCGTGATCGCTCGTCGTGAGCCTTCGCTTCGACGTCCGCGCGGGTGGACGCCCGAAGCGAAGGCTCGTCGCGTCGAGCCCGGATCCGTGCCCTCCGTCCTCGGGGTGGGCGCACCGAGTCGCGCCCGAGTTGCGCCGTAGTTTGTCATTCGGATCCCACGTTTCAGGCACGCCCAAGCTCGAGCCCGCAGCGACGAGGGAGACGCTTCCCGCGCCCCGATCGCCGGCCCTTGAGACGCGATCGAGCCGGGATGGACTGCGCCGGATCCATGTAGGTGACTGGATTCGTTGCTCTTTGTGGGGCTCGCGCGCGGCGTTGTGCTACGTTGACCGATCGTGAGGGGTCGCTTCGCCACTTCTCGGCGCGCCGTGCTCGCGGCGGTCGTCGCGCTCGGCGCGGTCGTCGTGGCGTCGGCGGCGTGCACGGCGCCGATGCCCGGGCCGGACACGCGCGAGCGCACGACGCCGAAGCAGACCAAGTCGAGCGCGCCGCCGGAGAGCGAGAAGCCCCCCGAGGTGAAGAAGGCGGACGCCGGCGGCACCGGCGACACGTGCGAGACGGTCCCGCCGACGAACAAGTGCGGGCTCGATCCGCAGTGCGGATGCCTCCCGACCGAGACCTGCGACGTCACGAACCGATCGACCGGCGCCACCTCGTGCGTGACCGCGGGCACCGCGACCCTCGGTCGCCCGTGCTCGCAGACCGGCGACTGCATGGCGGGCCTCGGATGCTTGTACGGAGCGTGCAGGCCGTACTGCAAGACGCCGTTGACGAAGTGCGCCGTGGGCGGCACCGAGCTGTGCGTGACGATGCCGGACGACGACGGCAAACCCGTCCCGAACCTGAGCTTCTGCACGATCAACTGCGATCCGCGCGAGCCGTCCGGCGTTTGCGGCGTCAACACCTGCCACTGGTTCGCGACGCTCTACTCGCCTCACAAGGTGAGCGACTGCAACTTCGCCGGCGATCGCGGCGAGCTCCAGACGTGCGTCGATCACGCGGACTGCAAGCCCGGGCTCGCGTGCATCGAGCACCCGAAGCACGGCCGCGAGTGCGAGCGCTGGTGCCGGATCGGCGTCGCCGGAGACTGCGGGAACAACTCCGCGTTCAAGTGCAAGGACGTCTACGGCGACGACGCGCCGGTCATCAACGGCGTCAAGGAAGGCATTTGCCAGGACGATTGAGCCCGCGCGTCGAAGGGCGCGTGAGCCCGCGCCGCGGGAGGCGCCTATGTAGGATGGGCCGCCTTTGCCTGGCGTTCGACACGTATGCGGGTAGGGTGAACCCATGCTTTCACGACGAGCTCTCGCGCTCTTCGCGCTCCCTGCCTTCGCCTTTCTCGTCCCTGTCGCCGCGTGTGGCGACGAGGCGGTCGATCCGTCCCTCGGCGCGCCGGAGCCCGACGGCGGCGCGGCGAGCCCGGACGGCAGCTCCGCCGACGCCGGCTCGTACCCGCTGGCGAAGGGCGATCCCTGCCGCGGCCAGCCGCTCCCCGAAGATCAGCACTTCGCGCCCGAGGGGATGTGCGCGCGCCTCGTCTCCGCGGCGACGAACGGCCTGCGCCAGATCATGTTCGCGCCGAACGGCGACATGTTCGGCCAGAGCAACGACGGCAAGATCTGGCTCTTCCGCGACGAGGACGACGACGGCTTCTTCACGAAGCAGGAGATCCACGAGTGGGCCGACACCGGCGGCAACGGCAACAACGCCCACGTCGACGTCGAGGGCGGCTACGTCTACGCCGGCGCGAACGGGGGCGTGAAGCGCTTCGCGTACGATCCGGGCGCGCTGAAGGGCGGCGAGGCCGAGGACGTCGTGGTGAGCCAGCCGGGCGGCGGTCACCCGAAGCACACCGTGCGCGTCTACGACGGGTTCTTGTACGTCCACTCGGGTTCGGCGGGCAACGCGACCCACGAGACGAACAGCGCCGACCAGTACGACACGCGGCGATCGCTCATCAAGCGCTTCGACCTGTCGAAGCTCACGCCGGGGACGCCGTTCGAGTGGGACGCCGGCGAGCCCTTCACGCTCGGCCTGCGCAACGCGAACGGCGTCGCGCGCAACGAGCTGACCAAGAAGATCTACGCGGTCGTCAACGGCCTCGACAACCAGCGCTACGAGGACGAGGTCGTCACCAACGACAACCCGGGCGAGCAGGTCGTCGAGATCGCGAAGGACAAGAAGTACGGCTACCCGTTCTGCTTCACCGCCCAGCGCATCGCGCAGGGCGACGGCGTGATCCCGCCCGGGACCCAGCTCTGGAACGCCGGCTACCAGGCGAACGACGACGGCGACGCGTGGTGCGCCGCGAACTCGGAGAAGCCGACGACGTTCCTCCAGGCGCACTCCGCGCCGCTCGACATCGCGTTCTTCGACACGCAGCCGCAGGGCGTCTTGCCGGGGAAGTGGCGCGGCGGCGCCTTCATCGCGCTCCACGGCTCGTGGAACCGCGCTCCGGCGACCGGCTACAGCGTGATCTGGCAGCCGTTCAACGCGGACGGCACCGCGCCGACGCCGACGTCGACGAAGGACACGACGACGTTCCCGTACGAGGTCGTCTTCGGCGCCGGAACGGTCGCCGGGGGCGCCGAGGACAAGCCGTGGTCGTGGTCGTCCGACAGCGCCGGCGAGGCGCCGCGGCCCGCGGGCGTGGCGGTCGGCCCGATCGACGGAGCGCTCTACATCGCGAGCGACACCAGCGGCTTCGTCTACCGCGTCGGCGTCAAGAGGTAGCGCCGCCGGGCGGCGCGCTACCGCACGCGGGCCGGGCTACGGCGCGCCCCGCCGGCCGCGTCGCCGTGGGCGTCGGCGTTCGCGTCGTCGCGCGCACCGCACCGGCGACAGCGCGCCGCGAAACCGGAGCGGGCGTCGCCCGAGCGTCACGGGCCGAGCGCCGTGCTCGCGTGCCGTGGACCTGGCGTTGTGGTACTTGGAGGCTCGTCATGGCCAATCGCATCCCCGCGCGGGAGCTCGTCAAGCAGAAGGGACAACTCGCCGCCGACGTCGTCGCGGTCAAGGTCGACGGCCGCGTCGTCGATCTCCACACGCCCATCGCGGAGGACGCCGCGTTCGAGGTCGTCCGCGCCACGGACAAGGACGGCGTCCAGGTCATCCGTCACTCGACCGCGCACGTCATGGCGGACGCGGTGCAGCGGCTCTTCCCCGGCACCAAGGTGACCATCGGCCCGGCGATCGAGGACGGCTTCTACTACGACTTCGACAAGCCCGGCGGCGGCTTCAGCGAGGAGGACCTCGCCACGATCGAGAAGACGATGCTCGACGTCGTCGCGAAGGACACGCCGTTCCGGCGTGAGGTCGTCTCGCGGAACGAGGCGCTCGCGCTCTTCGAGAAGATGAACGAGTCGTTCAAGGTCGAGATCATCCGCGCGATCCCCGAGGACGAGGAGATCAGCCTCTACAAGCACGGCACGCCCGGCAAGGACGAGTGGGTCGACGTCTGCGAGGGGCCGCACGTCCCGTCGACGGGCTTCCTCCGCGCGGTGAAGCTCACGAGCGTCGCCGGCGCGTACTGGCGGGGCGACGAGCGCAACCCGATGCTCCAGCGCATCTACGGCACGGCGTTCCCGAGCAAGGAGGCGCTCGAGGAGCACCTCAAGCTGATCGAGGAGGCCAAGCAGCGCGACCACCGGAAGCTCGGCAAGGAGCTCGATCTCTTCTTCTTCGATCCCGTCGCGCCGGCGATGCCGTTTTTCCTCCCGCGCGGCGCCTTCGTCTACAACCGCATGGTCGACTACGTGCGGAAGCTCTACGTCGAGTACGGCTACGAAGAGGTGATCACGCCCCAGGCGTTCGACCCGAAGCTCTTCCGCACGAGCGGCCACCTCGGCAACTACAACGAGAACATGTACCGCCTCTGGACGGAGGACGTCCTCGAGGAAGGTCAGGCCGACGGCGCGAAGGACGCGAAGGACGCGGATCCCGCGCGGAAGCTCGCGAAGCACCTGCAGGATCACTCCTTCGCGCTCAAGCCGATGAACTGCCCGAGCCACTGCGTGATCTTCGGGCAGCGCAAGCGCAGCTACCGCGAGCTGCCGTGGCGCGTGGCCGACTTCGGTCGCCTCCACCGCTACGAGCGCGGCGGCGTCGTCCACGGCCTCTCGCGCGTCCGCACGTTCTGCCAGGACGACGCGCACGTGTTCTGCACGCGCGACCAGGTCCCGCAGGAGATCGAGAAGTTCATCAAGCTGCTCTACGCGGTCTACAAGGCGTTCGCGTTCGACCGCATCGACATCAAGCTCGCGACGCGCCCGGACAAGCGCATCGGCAGCGACGCCGACTGGGACATGAGCGAGAACGCCCTGCGCGAGGGCCTCGAGCGCGCGGGCCTGCCCTTCGAGATCTCTCCCGGCGAGGGCGCGTTCTACGGGCCGAAGGTCGAGTTCCACGTCTACGACGCGCTGAAGCGCGGTTGGCAGACGGGCACGATCCAGTACGACCCGAACCTGCCCGAGCGCTTCGAGCTCGCGTACACCGGCGAGGACGGCAAGGACCACCGCCCGGTGATGCTCCACCGCGCCGTGTTCGGATCGCTCGAGCGCTTCTTCAGCGTGTACCTCGAGCACTGCGGGGGGAACTTCCCCGCGTGGATCGCGCCGACGCAGGCGATCGTGCTCACGGTGAGCGACAAGAGCGAGGCCTACGGCCGGAGCGTGGTCGAGGAGCTCCGCGCCAGCGGCCTCCGCGTCGAAGGCGACTTCAGCGCCGACAAGCTCGGCGCGAAGATCCGCGCCGCGCGCACCTTCCGGCACCCCTACATGCTCGTCGTCGGTCCGAAGGACGCCGAGGCCGGCACCGTCTCCGTCCGCTCGCGCGACGCAGGCGAGCTCGGCGCGATGCCCCGCGCGGACTTCGTGGCGAAGCTGCTCGCGGAGAGCGCCTCGCCGCGTTGATCGCCGGAGGCACACACCGTCGAGGACGCGCCGTGGCGAAGCGGCTCGAGGAGCGCCGCCTCGCCGCGTTGATCGCCGGAGGTGCACACCGTCGAGGACGCGCCGTGGCAAAGTGGCTCGCGAAGCGCGCCTCGCCACGGTGGTCGCCGTAGGCGCACGGCGACACGCCGTGGCGAAGCGGCTCGCGGAGCGTGCCTCGCCGCGGTGGTCGCCGGAGGCGCACGTCGTCGAGGACGTCGTGGCAAAGCTGCTCAAAGCGGCTCGCGAAGCGCGCCTCGCCACGGTGATCGCCGTAGGCGCACGGCGACACGCCGTGGCGAAGCGGCTCGCGGAGCGCGCTCCGCCGCGGCGATCGCGGGATGCGCACGCCGTCGTGGCGAAGCGGCTCGCGGATCACGCCTCACCGCGGCGATCGCGGAAGGGCGAGCGCCGACGTGGACGCGTCGTGGCGAAGCGGCTCGCGGAGCGCGCGTCGCCGTCGAAATCACCGAGAGGCGCGCCGATGCGGACGCGTCGTGGCGAAGCGGCTCGCGGCGCGCGCTTCGCCACGGTGAGGCGAGTCGACGTCCACGTCTGACGCTCTCGCGCGTGCGAGATCACGCGACGACCTGTCGACGTTGCTCGCGTACGTCGACGGTCTTACGTCGAATTCATGCGAACGAACCGGGGGGGAGGGAGACCCGCTCCCGAGTCGGCCTTTGCGCACGCGAGCGAACGACACGGCGGCCGGCGAGAGACCGTGACGAGGGGAGTCGCGGCGAAGGTCGTCGTCGGCGCGATCGTCGCCGTCGTCTGCGCGCTCTCCGGGTGCGGCATGAACGAGGACGACAAGCCCTCCGCGTGCGAGGAGAACGAGGAGCTGTGCCCGACGTCGTCGCCGCGCGCGACCGATGTCGCGTGCGACTGCAGCTGCGTCGCCGGTTACGCCGGCCTCACGCCGACGCGCACCTTCGAGGGCGTCGTCTCCGCGTGTCTCCCTCCCGATTTGAACCCCCACACCGCGCCTCCGGACCAGCGCGAGGCGCTCGATCGGATCCCGGCGGCGGAGCGCAATCAACGCGTCTTCCAGTACTGCAGCAAGAACGTGGCAAGCTTCCTCGACGATCTCATCGAGGAGCAGCAGCGCCCGCGCGATCTCCGCGCGATGTGCATGGGGCCGCGCATCCGCTGCAAGTGCACCACCACGGGGGCGCGCGAGCAGACGCCGACGTGCAGCAGCCCGTGCGTCGATCGCGAGTGCGACCGCGACAACTGTCTGCCGCTCCTCAAGGTCAGCGGCCTCGTCGACCTCGCCGGCTGCTCCTGCTCGCGCGTCAGCGCGTGTGGCAGCGTGACGCCCGCGGCGTCGGAGCCGCCGATGTGCCTCAACCGGGCCGCCGCGGTGCTCCGGCGTCGCGACGTGCGCTGAACGCCGACGCGCCACGGCGGGCGCGACGTCAACGGCTCTTCGCGGTTCGACGCTCTCCGCTCCTCAGCGCGTCGCTCTCGATCGTCACGGCGGCGAGGTTCGCGAGCGCGCGGAGGAGCGCCAGGTCGTCGGGGCGGAAGCAGTCGGGGCGCGAGAGGCTGTCGGCGTAGATGACGCCGATCGTGCCGCCGCCCGGGTTGATGGGGACGCACATCGCCCCGCGCACGCTCGCGTCGCGGGCGAGCTCCCCCGGGAGCGTGCGGTCGCGCGAGACGTCGGCGAACGACGCCGGGCTCCCGTGGTCGACGACCCAGTCGACGACGCGCGTGCTGTACGGGTACTGGTGCGGAGCCACGAACGTCTTGATGACGCGCGGGCGCATGTCGAGCGTGACGTCGTCGAGCGCGAGCAGGACGATGCGGTCGACGTCGAGGACCTGCACGGCGAGCGCGATGAGGTCGTCGAGGATCCGATCGATCGAGAGCTCGCTGACGCAGAGCTCGCTCGCGCGGATCAGGAGGAAGAGCTTGTCCTTGTAGCGCTGTTCGTCCGCGAGGGTGACGTTCGGCTCGACGTGGACCGCCGGCCGTCGGCTGACGTTGGGATCGATCGCGAACGGGGAGGGGAGCGTCTGCGCGGCGCGGTCCTGCGGGCGGAGGGCGCTCTGGTTCGAGACCTTCGTGCTCCGCGTCGTCGTGCCCTCGACGAGGAACGTGATGTCGCCGCAGCGGAAGCTGTCGCCTTCGAGCAGCTCGCAGCGACTGACCCGCTTGCCGTTGACGAAGATCCCGTTCTTGCTCTGAAGATCCGTGATCTTGACCTTCACGCCGTCGAAGTCGACCTGGGCGTGTTTGCGGGAGAGGCTCTTGTGGAGGCAATAGACCGCGTTGTCCTTGGTGCGGCCGATGGTGACCGTCCCCTGAGGCAGGGTGAACTGCTGCTCCTCCGGAAGGCCGGGGTTCATGACCAGCGAGACCACGCGGCTCCAGCCTATCACCGGTCCGCTCCGCCGCGGCTTGGCGGTTGGGGTCGCGAGCCCGCGTTCGAGGGCGCGACGCCTCAGGCTGGAGCGGGATTTCGGTGCGAAATTCGTGGTGAAAAGGCATTCGTTGGGGGTTGACCGGTGGCAAAGAGGGGGGAACACTGCGGGCGTCTCGGCAAAGAGCCGAAATACCAGTAGGAGGTCACGGTCAACTCATGTCGATGGGTCGCCCCCGCTTCGATCCGCGCCAGCCGCAGCGCCAGTTCCAGATCCGAGTCAACCACCGCATCCGCGTGCCGGAGGTGCGCGTCATCGACGCGAACGGCGAGATGCTCGGTGTGCTCGCAACTCACGAGGCGCTACGGCGTGCGCAGGAACAGGGGCTCGACCTCGTCGAGGTGAACCCGAAGGCCGAGCCGCCGGTCTGCAAGATCCTCGACTTCGGCAAGTACAAGTACGAGGAGAAGAAGAAGGCCGGCGAGGCGAAGCGCAAGCAGACCGTCGTCGAGATCAAGGAGATCAAGCTCCGGCCGAAGACGGACGATCACGACATCGCGTTCAAGACCAAGGCTGCTCGCAAGTTTCTCGAGGCGGGCCACAAGGTCAAGTTCACCGTGCGCTTCCGCGGACGCGAGATCACGCACCCCGAGAAGGCGCAGGAGCAGCTCCAGATCATCATCCCGCAGCTGGAAGACATCGCGAACGTCGAGACCCGCGCGATGATGGAAGCCCGCGCGATGAGCGTCCTCGTCGCGCCGAAGCCGGCCATCATGCAGAAGGTCGCGCAGATGAAGGCGCAGCGCGAGAAGGACCGCCAGCAGGCCGAGAAGGAAGGCCGCGAGCTCCCGTCCGAGGAGTCGCTGCCCGAGATCGAAGACGACGACGACGACGACGATTGAGCCGCCAGCGGCTCGCGGCGTACGCGTGATCGCGGAGCGCTCCCGGGCGTCCGGCGCCGATCGAAGCGCGCGGGATGCCCTCGGCGGGAGATCGGGAGGATCGGCCGTACAGCGAGAGCGGAACGGTCGGTCGTCGAGGTGCGCGTCCGGGAGGCGAGGAAGCGCGTTCGCGTGACGACGAACGCGCCTTGAGCCGTCGAACGAAGGTACCTTCGTACCATGAGAATCGGAGGCATCCTCGTCGGGGCAGCGATCTTCCTCGGAGCCACTGGGGCGAACGCCGCGCTGACCTCGAGCGAGAAGGGGCAGATCAAGGACTACGTCGCGGGCGCGCGCGCGGAGAACGCGCAGCGGGTCCGCGCGCTCGTCGCGAGGACGGACCTCGGGCCGGAGGAGTCGGTCGCGGCCCTCAGCGCGGCGGTCGCGCCCGTGGCGTTCACCGAGCCGCGCGGCGTCTTCCTGAAGGAGCTCGCGTTCGGCGGCGCGTCGGCGGCTTCTCGTCCCGTGCTCGTCGTCGCGGAGGTGAAGGCGCTCCTCGCGCGCGCGGACACGATCTACCAGCGCTACGTCGGCGGTCTCGATCACGAGCCGCGCGCGGTCCAGGAGCTCGTCGCGATCTACGGCTGGCTCGACGCGACGATCGCGAACGCGGGGAGCCCGACGGCCGACGCGCACGACGGGAGCGCCGGCATCCCCGCGGCGACCTACGAAGAGTGCTCCAAGGCGATCCGCGAGCACGTCGAGCAGCAGGCGCGGTGGCTCAAGGGCGACGGCGTCGTCCCGGAGACGGTGAGCCGCCTCCGCGCGCAGGCGCAGGTCATGCTCTTCGACATGTTGCCCGACGGCCTCACGCGCCGCGTCGACGCCGCCGACCGCCTCGGGATCAAGGGCGCGCGCCGGACGATGCTCACGACGTGGGGGATCCTCTTCGCCGACGCCGGGAAGATCGACGACGCCAAGGTGGAGGGCGTCCGCAAGATCCTCACGGTCCTGCCCGGGGCGCGCGAGGGGCTCGGCCTCGTCTACGTCGGCGACGCGCGCGGCGGGACGCAGCCGCTCCGCGCGCGCGGGCTCGTCGCCTACGTCGCGCCGGGCGCGGAGCGCTACCCGTTCGCCGACGAGACCCCGCCGGGCAGCTACGACCCCGTCACCAGCGCCGTCGCGCACGACCTGTCGGTCCTCGCGGCGAAGCGCGGGCTCGACAAGCTCGGCGATCTCCGCGCCCAGGCCGAGCGCGACGCCGCGGCGGCCTCGGGCGATCCCGGGCGCCTGCTCGGGCGGCCGCGCGCGCCGAGCGTCGAGCACGTGATCGGCGCGGCGATCCACGCGCTCGTCACCGACGCCGCGCGCGCGGTCGACCTCTCGTTCGCGCGGATGCTCGGCGCGCGCCCCGAGACGCCGGCGCTCCTGTCCGACGCGCTCGGCGTCCTCGCGCTCTCCCCGGCCGACGACGGAGACGCGAAGAGCAAAGGGCCGAGGGTCGCCGTCGGCGCGGCCGACGGGACGGCCTACGCGTCGGGGCTCCGCCTCGCGCCGAACGGCGCCGCGCTCGGCTTCACGCTCGGCGCGAACGCGTGGTCGATCGATCGCGCGTCGCCCACGTACCTCGTGATGGGGGGGCAGCGCAACGGCAAGCCGGTCACGGCGGCGCAGCTCTCGGCCAAGGGCGTCCCGCGCGAAGGCGCCGCGTGGACCGGCTCGGGGTACACCTTCGCCAAGCTTCGCGGCGCGCCGCGCGTCGGCCTCTCGGCCGGGAGCGACGCGAACGGCGGGCCGAACGTGAAGCTCATCGGCGGCGGCGGCGACGGCTTCGACGTCGTCACCGTCGCGCCGCCCGGTCCGGACTTCACGCTCGAAGGCGAGCTCGCCGTCGGGGAGGCGCCGGGCGGCGTCGCGCTCCGCGCGAGCGCGACGCCGAAGAAGGGCCTCCGCGGCGTCGCGCTCGTCGTCACGCCCGGGGGCCGCACGGCGCTCGCGATCGTCGACGACGGCGGCGAGACGAACCTCGCCGCGCCGATCGAGAGCCCGAAGGGGCCCGTCCCCGTGAAGATCACGGTGCAGGGCGCCAACGTGGAGGCGGTGATCGGCAAGTCCACGCTGAAGGGGACGTTGCCGGAGTCGCTCGCCAAGGGCGACGTCGCGGTGATCGGCAAGCGCAACGCGAGCGTCGAGATCGCGGGCTTCACGCTGAAGCGGAGGTAGCGGGGCCGAGGGCCGAAAAGGCGCGCCGCCCCGGCCGGCCGCCGGCGCGTGCGCGTCGTCGCGCGGCGAGGCGCCGGGCGCGAGCGGCGTCGTCGCGCGGCGAGGCGGCCGGACGCGCCGCCGATGAAACCTGACAATAACCTGTCAGACGGAAGCTCTACGTTCTCTCTCGCTCCGCACAACAGGGCGGGCAGGAAAGGGAAAGAACGCCATGAGCCTCGTCTTCTATTACACGCCGATGTCGACCGCCGTGACCGTCAACTGGGCCCTCTCGGAGCTCGAGATCCCGTACGAGAAGGTCGTCATCGACCTGAAGGCCCGCGATCAGGACAAGCGCGGGTACCGTGAGCTCGATCCGAACGGTCGGGTGCCCCTCGTCGTCCACGACGGCGTCCCGATCTTCGAGTCGGCGGCGATCGTCATCCACCTCGGCGAGACGTTCGGCGTCGAGCGCGGGCTCTTCCCGGCGCCGGGCCTCGAGCGCGCCGTGGCGCTCAAGTGGCTCGTCTGGACCAACGTCACGTTCGGCGCCGCCGTCGGTCGCTTCCTCGAGAGGTCCTCCGCACCGCCCGAGAAGCAGGACGCCGAGGCGACGGAGCGCGCGCGCGGCGAGGTCGAGCGGCTCCTCGGGATCCTCGAGGCGGAGCTCGCGAAGGCGCCGTACCTCGTCGCCGGCAGCTTCTCGCTCGTGGACGTCCACCTCGGCGCGTTCGTCCGGTGGCTCAGCACCATGGGCTTCGACCTGAAGCGGTACCCCAGCGTCGCGGCCTGGCAGACGCGCTGCGTCTCGCGGCCCGGGTACGTCCGAGCGTTCGAGTCCTGAAGCTCGGAACAGGAAATTGGGCCCGAGGACAAGGCGGGTGGGATGTTTGGCTACATGCCGCGCGTCCCGCTCGTTCTGCTCGCCGTCGTCGCCTCGGGCTGCAGCGGCGAGCCCGCCCCGCCCTCGCCGGGGCGCGCGCCGGTCC
>JAHBWF010000210.1 GCA_019637105.1 Labilithrix sp. | reverse complement strand
CGCGCCCGCGCGGCAGGCGGGCGAGACGGGCGAGCGCCTTCGACAACGACGAGGCGGGCTCGCCTTCGTGAGCTGAGAGCATGGTCACTTACCTCGTGAGCCGCGGCGCACGTGCCCCGTCCGGCGAGCGTCGGCTCGACGGCGAGGTGCGGAGCTCGGTGGCGGGGATCGGATCGGGGCGGAGCCGGCGGGCCGATCTCGGTCGCCGGCCCACGATGTCGAGTACGACCGCGGCCCGCGCGATTTGTTCCGCGCGTCTCGCTCTCGGGCGCCGACGGGCGGCGCCCCTCCCCGGACGCCGGGCTCGGCGTACCGCGGCGGAGTCGAACGCGGCGTGAGGTGATTCCTCCGGGCCGCAACGCGCCCTGAAATCTTCCGCTGACGCTGGTGAGGCCGCTTCGCCGGGTTGTACGCGATCGATCCTCTGCTATGAGACCGCCGCCTCGCGGCTCGAACCGTCGGCGTCGGAGAGCCTTCGGATCGCGGTCCCCACCGAGGCAGGAGGACGAATGAAGCTCGCCCACGTCTCGCTGCTCGCCGCCGCCGGTCTCGTCGCGTGCGGAGACGCCGGCCTCGGCGGCGACGACGCGACGTCGACCGAGCCGGAGCCGGAGAGCGCGGCGAGCGCCGTCGGCAGCGTCGTCGCGGATCTGCGCGCGGACACGAACCGCGACGGCGTCGTCAGCTTCACCGATCCCACCGACGACGTGGGCGAGGACGTCTGGAACGCCGATCACGGCGCGGTGTTCCTCGCGAACATCGACGACGACCAGGAGCGCTGCTCGATCGACCTCGACGACGTCGACCTCCCCAAGTGCAACGACGCCGCCGACGAGATCGTCAACGGCGCGGACGACGCGCTCGACCTCGCCCGGCTGAAGACGAGGCCCTGGCCCGCGGCGCCCGCCGACGCGACCGGGCGCGTCACCTTCACCGCCCCCGAGCACGTGCGCCTCTTCAAGGTGACGGGCTCGCAGTTCCGGGCGATCCCGAGCGGCGCGACGCTCTCGCTCGCCGAGATCCGGAGCGGCGTCGAGCTCGCGATCGAGGGCAAGGACATCGTCCGCGACCCGTCCGTGTGGAACGGGTTCGTCGACGTCACGCTCACGGTGCGCGCCGAGGGCGTGACCGGCTCGGACAAGGTCCGGATGCGCGTCGCGCCCGTGATCACCTTCCACCACGGCCTCACCGCGGAGCAGACCTGGGTCTCGCGGTTCAACGCCGCCGGCAACGCCGCGCTGCGGAGCGACCTCGCGACGGCGGCGTCGGCGGCGGGCGTCCCCGCGCCGCGGCAGATCCACACGAGCGATCCCTGGACGCAGGACTTCTTCGAGCCCGCGTTCATGTCGATGCCCGCGCCGAACGGCGCGCAGCGCGTCATCCGGGTGAACCTCCGCTCGGCGAACGTCTCCTACGACGACCGGCGGAACCCGCTCCGCGACGCGGGGCGCGTCGTCTTCGCCCTCCGCGGCAAGGACGTCGCCGGCGTCCAGGAGTACGACCCGCAGCGCGGCGGAGCGCACGACACGCTGAACTCGTTCGGCAACCTCGAGACGGTGCCGCCGTACACGTACGCCGGCGAGAGCTACCCGCTGGGCCGCGTGATCCGCGGGAGCGTGCCGAGCTTCTTCACCGACAAGGCGTTCACGCGGATGATGGAAGCGCAGCGCGTCCAGCCGCCGATCTACGTGGACACCTCGTGGCTGCTCGTCGCGCACATCGACGAGACCATCTCGTTCGTCAAGGCGAACACGCGGCGCGGGTGGGTCCTCCTCGTGAACGACGCCAACCTCGCGCGCGCGATGCTCGTCCAGCAGTCGAACGCGGGGCGCGGCAACGTCCCGATGCACGTCGGCAAGTACTGGTCGAGCGGCGCGTCGGCGCGCGCGACGATCAACCAGGTGCTCGCCGATCAGGAGGTCATGGCCGCGAGCGCCGAGGCGGTCTTCGAGGTGAACGCGCAGCTCGCCGTCATCAAGGCGGAGACCGGCCTCACCGACGCCGAGATCATCCGCGTCCCGTTCCTCCACATGAACGTGGACGGCCTCTCGGTCGCGTACCAGCCCGGGATGGTCAACGGGCTCTACCTCGCCGACGGCCACTTCGTCGCGCCGGACCCGCACGGCCCCGTGATCGGCGGTCAGGACATCTTCAAGACCGCCATACAGAACGCGCTCGCGCCGGTCGGCGTGACGGTCCACTTCGCCGAGGACTGGGACACCTACCACCGCAACCTGGGCGAGGTGCACTGCGGCACCAACGCGACCCGGCGGATCCCGACCGCCAAGTGGTGGGAATCCGGCCGCTGAGCGCCGCGGCGGAGGCCGCCGCGACGGCGCCCGAGGCGGGAGGCGCTCCCCGCGGCGCCGACGGACGCGGGCGCCCCTTCGCGGGCGCCCGCCGGCGGAGGCGCGAAATGCGGGGGAATCCTGCGTCCTGGCGGCGCGCGCGCTAGCACTGCGTCCGCTCAGACCGACGTGGACGAGTCAGCGCGGCTGGACGGCACGCGCCGCGGGCAAGCGTCGGCGAAAGGCGAAGCTCATTGAACTTCGGAAGCGACGAACGGGTCCGAAACGCATTCCGCGCGACGCTGCTCGACGAGCCGTCGAGCGCCGGCGTCCTCGGGACGCAGGAGATCGACGCGGCGGACGTCCTCGAGGTCACGGACCTCGCGCACGCGATCGCCAAGGCCGAAGGAGTCATTCGCGCCCGGAACAGCCGCGCCCTCGGCAGCGGCCCCGACTCGTCGGCCGAGCCCGTTCGATCGCGCCGGGGACATCTTCGACTGCTCGTTCGCCACCGGCGACGGATCAGTCCGCTCCAGTTCACGCCGTACATCTTATAAGTTTGCCATGATTGGTTTGTCTTGATTCTTGCATACCGCCGGCGATCTTGCAAACCACGCTTCCGCTCCGCGCCGAAAGTGATCGTTCCGCGCGCTGATCCCGGGTGCTTGATAAACTTATGGGCATTCGGTGAAACGCCAGTCTCCACTGCGCCAGCACTCACCTTCCTGTATGAGCTTTGCTTTTGCGGCGCGTTTGTCACTCGCGCCTCAAATCTTTTGCCGCCGTGATCATCTGGCGCGAGGACTGCATTTTACCATCCGACTGACTGCATCGCTCGGTTGTTGGCGTCTCGGCAAGCTGCGCCAAACCACCGGACCGATGGTCGCGGATCACGGCAACGTCTTTGCCTCGCTGGGCGTCGGCCTCGTGCTCGTCCGCTGGCGTTGCTCGCCATCTTCGCGGTCGCGGTCAGTTTCGGTCGCGCGAGCGCCGCGCATGACAGCGAGGTCGTGACGGCGAGGCACCCACCGTCGCCGTGACCGCCGCCGCCGCGCGCCGAAGCCGACGGCCGCGGTCGCGTCGCCGCGGTACGACCACCATGAGCACGCCCGCGGCGACGCCCGCCGAGCCGAGCCCGGCGCCCGCGTCGGACGTCCCCGTCTTCGACGTCAACAGCCTGAAGAGCGCGCCCGCGCTCGCCAAGGCGCGCCGCTAAGCCCCGGTCCGTCGGCCGAGCCCGAGGGCGCGGCCGCGATCGTCTCGATCGTGCCGGCCTCGCCCCCACGCGCGCGCGAACGCGGCCCCGCGCCGGTCGGTCGCGCCGGAAGGTCACGTTTGACGCCCGACCCGTTGGGGGGTATGTGACGAGTCGCGAGCTCAGGTGGGTGGCCCCCCGAGCGCTCGAGGCGCTTCGAGTCCGGGTGAGTTTGGCGGGCCGCCGCTCGGTGTTCGCAGGAAACTCCAAAAATCAGTGCCGCAGGCTGCGGGGGCGCGAGCGGATGCAACGCATAGAGCGTCGCTCCGCGGGCCCCGAGAGCTCGTCAGGCACCCACAGCAAGAGACACCGAACATGACGTTCACGGAAGCCGCAGCCGAAGTGCTGCGCATCGCCGGCAAGCCCCTCCACTACAAGGAGATCACGGAGCTCGCCATCGAGAAGAACCTCCTGTCCCACGTGGGCAAGAGCCCCGAGGTGACGATGGGCGCCCGCCTCGCCGCGCTCCTCAAGAAAGAGGACAAGGAGAACCCGATCGTCCGCGTGAAGCCGGGCGTCTTCGCCCTCCGCGAGTGGGACGGGAAAAAGAAGAAGAAGAGCGCGAGCGCCGACGAGGCCCCGCCCGAGGCCGAGGAGACCGCGGACGTCGAGGTCAACGCGCTCGAGCTCGAGGCGGCCGCCCGCGGCCCCGAGTCGGACGAAGACGACGAGGACGACGAGCCGATCGAGGTGTCGGGCGAAGACGCGCTCCGCGCGGACCTCGCCGCGAGCGGCGCCGAGATGTTCGACGACGAGGACGACGACGATCAGCCGATCCTCTCCTCGCCGAGCAGCACCGAGACGCCGCGCGGACAGGACGCCCGCGGCGTCGCGGGAGAGGACGGCGGCCGTCGCCGTCGCCGCCGCCGTCGCCGTCGCGGCGGTCGAGGCGAGGGCGAGGGCGACCGCGCCTCGGGACCGCGCGTCGAGGTCATCAACCCGAGCGCGATCGTCTCGGTCGACGTCGACTCGTCGATCGACACCTCGCGCGACCCGCTCGCGCCCGCGCCGCGCCCGATGGTCCGCGACCGCCACCAGATCATGGCGGGCGGCGCGCCGACCGGCATCGACCTCCCGGCGGGCGAGCAGGACGAGCTCTCCGGACGCGAGCTCGCCGACGCGACGGTGATGATCCTCTCGAGCTTCGACCGCACGCAGGGCCCCGTTCAGGTGCGCGGCGTCGTCGACGCGCTCGTCCGCCGCGGCCGCCTCGCGGGCGACACGATGATGGCGTCGGCGCAGCTCACCGCCTCGCTCCGCGCCGACAACCTCCGGCGCAACGCGAACGGCCAGCGCCCGCGCTTCCGCTTCGCCGGCTCCACCAACGGCCGCCAGGACGGACCGCGCATCGCGCTCACCGACTGGACGCTCTCGTCGGATCTCGTCCGCCTCGAGCTCGACGCCATCTCGGCGGTCGAGCGCTACCGCGAGGCGGCGCGCCGCACGATGCTCCGCAAGCTCCAGGAGCTCCCGGGTCACGCGCTCATCGAGCTCGTGCTCCTCGGCCTCGAGCGCGTCGGCATGACGAACATCCGCACGGTCCGCCGCGCGGGCGCGCCCGGCGGCGAGGCGCACTTCGCCGCGCTCCACCGCAACGGCACCGACGAGATCCGCACCGCCATCGTCGTCCGCAAGGACGGACGCGAGGTCGGCCGCGAGCGCGTCAGCGATCTCCGCGGCGCGCTCCATCACTACGGCCCGGCGTCGGCCGGCTGGCTCATCACGACCGGCCAGGTCCTCAGCGGCGCGCGCGAGGAGGCCGGCGCGCCGGCGGCGCCCATCGCGCTCTTCGACGGCGTCTCGCTCTGCCGCCTGCTCGAGGACAACGACGTCGGCGTGATCCGCACGCGCCTGACGACGGCGATCCCCGACCTGGAGCTCTACGAGACCCTGCGAGGCTGATCGTGACGCTCGCTCGGTGGCGGTTGAGGGGACGACTTC
This sequence comes from Labilithrix sp., assembly GCA_019637105.1. Taxonomy (GTDB): domain Bacteria; phylum Myxococcota_A; class Polyangia; order Polyangiales; family Polyangiaceae; genus Labilithrix. The sequence goes on along the minus strand of JAHBWF010000210.1, from coordinate 7,041 downwards.
ACCGACGGCGCACGTTCGCGGCCACCACGTGCGGGCTCGCGCTGCTGGCGACCTCGGTCGCCGGCTCGGGGGCCCCCACGACGGAGGCGTCCGGGCTCTCCCCGGCTCGGGTCACGCTCAAGGTCACGCCCGATCCGAGCGGCGGCCCGTGGCGGCTCCAGATCGAGAACGCGGGCGAGGGCCCGGTCCGCGTCGCGGCCGATCCTCGCCTGCTGATCCTCGAGCTCACGCCCGCCCCGGACGCCGCGCCCGCGAAGGGCAAGACGGCCCCGGCCGCGCCGCGGTGCGTCTTGCCCGCCGACGCGCGGCCGTCGACCGACGACGGCTCCGATCTCGTGATGCCGGCGAAGCGCTCGTGGTCGACCACGTTCGACCCGCTCTTTTACTGCTTCGGCGCGCGCGAGCGCGCCGCGCTCGTCCCCGGCACGACCGTGAAGGCGCGCTTCGGCTGGCCCGCGCCGGAGCCGCGCGCCGGGGCGAAGCCGAAGGCCCCCGCGCCGCCGTTCGCGGTCACCCCCGTGGGCGCGTCCGTGGGCAAGGTCGCGCCGGCGAAGGCGCTCGAGGCCGACGCCTTCTCGCTCACCGCGCCCGTGGTCGTCGCCAAGCCCGTCGACGAGACCGCCTGGGGCGCCGGCGCGACGGACAAGGACAAAGAAAAAGAAAAAGACAAGGAAGCCGACGGGACGACGAGCGCCGTGACGCTGTCGATGCCGGAGACGATGGACGCGGCGCGCGGCGGCGAGCTCGCGACGACCGTGACGCTCACCAACGGGACCGATCGCCCGATCACGCTCCTGTACCGCCCGGACATGGTCCAGTTCGCCGTCAGCGGACCGGCCGGGAGCGTGTCCTGCGGCTCCCCGCGGAGCGTCGCGGCGCCGATCCGCGAGCTCTTCGTCACCGTCCCCGTGAAGGGAAAGACGACGACGTCGGTGCTCCTCACGACGACCTGCCCGGCGGGGACCTTCGACGAGCCCGGCGTCTACCGCGTGACGCCGCGCCTCGACACGACGGGCGCGTCGGGGCGCTCGATCGGCCTCCGCACCTGGGACGGCCTCGCCACCGGAAGAGGTTCGCTCCTCGTGCGGGTGCGTTCGTCGCGGACACCCGCGCTGCCGCCTCGTCCGACGCTAGACTGAGGGCAGGTCGAGGCCTGCCATGCAGCGAGAAGTGCTTCCATTCGTCGCGACGGGCGAGGACGAGGTCGAGCTCGCCGTCGTCGATCTCGGCGTCGCGCGCGCGCTCTGGGAGGGCGTGCCGAGCGCGCGGCTCCTCGCGCGCATCCGGCTGCATCGGGACGAGCGGGACCTCGTCGATCTCGACCAGCGCGCGAGCGGGGTCGACTTCGACGACGCGTCCTGGGACATCACGCTCGCGCGCCTCCTCGCCGCGGCGCCGGCGTCGCTCGATCGCCTCAAGCGCGCCGTCGCCCGCCACGCGCGCGCGGCGTCCGACGAGGGCTCGCTCGCCGCCGGCGAGGCGACCATCGCCGCGCTCGTCCACGCCCACCTCGCGGGCTCGGACGCCGACGCGTCGCCCGCCGAAGGCGCCAACGAGGCCGGCGCGCTCGAAGACTCGGTCCGCGTCGCGTGCGGGCGCTTCGACGACCGCCTCGGGCGCGCCTCCGGCGGCCGCACCGGCGTCTACTTCGAGGCCTGCCTCGAGCTCGCCAGGCGCGCCTCCGCGCCGGCGTGGCCGCTCGACGCGCTCCGCTCCGCGCTCGGCGGCCTCGCCGCGATCCAGGAGGCCGCCATCCACGACAGCGGCGGCTATCCGAAGCTCGACGCGCTCCCCGAGATCCTCCTCGCGTCGGGCGCGCCGCTCTACCCGTGGGCCGAGGACGGCGACGTCCCGGTCGCCGCGCGCCGAGCCTGCCTCCTCGACCGCGCGAGCCTCGAGCGCGTGCTGCTCGTCCCCGAGCGCGACCTCGCCGCCCTGGTCTCGCGCGCGTCGGCGCGCTATCCGGGCCTCCCGATCGAGAAGATCGTCGCCGACGTGTCGTCCTGCCTGACGAAGCACGGGGCGCTCTTGCTCGTCGCGACGCGCGAGCCGCGGTCGCAGCGCGAAGCGCCGCGGCTCCCGCCCGCGTCGTGGGCCCCGGCCGACCTCGACGCGACCGAGACCGCGCTCACGCTCGCTTCGGCGCTCGAGCGCGGCTCGCTGACGGCGCCTCGCGCGCGCGCGGTGCTCCTCCGCGGCGGAGACGCCGCGCTCGACGCCATCGGCAAGGAGATGCTCAACGTCGCGGCGCACCCGTTCGCGAGCGCGGTCTTCGCGGAGCTGCTCGCGCCGTTCGCGCGCGAGCGCGACGTCGTCCGCCTCGTGACCTACTTCGCGATCGCGCCCGATCCGCGCGCGGCCGCGCGCGCGCTCGACCTCTGCAGCGCCCGCGAGGTCGTCTCGACCGTGCTCGAGGCGTGGCTCACGACGATGCTCCCCGCGGACGGCGCGCTGGCCGAGCCCGGCGACGACCCCGACACGTCGGCGAGCGCGCGCGTCGCGTCGTGCATCGAGGCGCTCCGGCCCTACCCCGCGCTCTACCAGGTCGTCGAGCCGCTGCTCTCGCGCCTGAGCGAGCTGCCGGCGAGCTTCTAAGCGACGGGGCCGTGTCTCGGCGCGGCGTCGCCGTCCCTGGGGCGCTCGAGGAGCTTCGCCGCGAGCTCCGCGCGCGATCGGACCCCGAGCTTCCGGAAGACGCTCGCGATCTGGTTCGCGATGGTGCGCGGCGACGTCCTGCGCGACGCGGCGATGCTCGCGCCGTCGTGGTCGTTGAGCATGAGCCGGAGCACCTCGCGCTCCGCCGGGGAGAGCCCGTCCACCTCGGGGACCGCGAGCGTCTGCACGAAGAGCACCTTGCCGGGCTCGAGCTCGTAGGCGTCGAGCGACGGCGGCGGCTCGGTGGGGAGTCGCCTCACCGCGCTCCCCTGTTCGTCTCGCGGAACGCGCGGATCAGCGCCGCGCGACCGAGGACGCCGAGCTTCCGTGCCGCGCGCCTCAGGATGACGGACACGGTCCCCGTCGACAGCCCGAGGTCGTACGCGATGACCTTGTTCGAGTGCCCCATCGCGGCGAAGGCGACGACCTGCCGTTCGCGCTCGGTCAGCGCCCCCCGCGCGGGGAGCGGGACCGGGTTGTCTTGCGCCAGGATGAAGCGCTTGCCGTCGTGGTCCACCCAGTCGACGAGCGACCACTCCCCTCGCACCATCGCGCGCCAGAGCTCGCACGCGGCCTCGGGGTCCAGGCGGCGCATCTTCCCGCGGGCGCGGTCCATGTCCTTCGCCGAGGCGGCGAGCTGGTCGCGCGCGGCGACGGTCGCGTCGGTCCCGTGCTCGAGGCGGCCGCGCGCGTCGAGCACGGCCGCCGCCGAGTCGGGCGTCGGCGGCGGCTGCGTCCGCCGCAAGCGGAGCGCGCACCCGACGTGGGCGGCGACGCGGGTCCAGAGGTCTCTCTGGCGGATCCGGTAGCCGCGCGGGACGTGGGTCGTGAACAGGACGCCGCTGTCCGGCGTCATGTTGGCGCGGAGGCCGAGGGCGTCGTCGCCGTCCATCCCCGCCGACCGAATCACCTGCGAGGCCGCCTCCACGCCGATGACGCGAGACAGGACCGTGAACATGTCGCACTCGTAGGCGATGCGCGTCGAGCTCTGGAGGGTCATCCCCTCTCGGTGCACCCGCTGGTAGTCCTCGCGGCTGTGCGGCCTGTCACCGACGCTCGCGGTGCTGCCCAGCGTCGCCTCGTCGTCGACGAGATCGAAGAAGAAGCTCGTGGTCGCCGAGGCCACGCTGAACGCGGGAGCCACCCGGCGCGTGAGCTCTTCGAGCCACGCGGTCTGGTCCCCCGTGCGGTCGTACGCGAGCTCGATCGCACCGATGAAGTCGAGCGCCTTCACGCGCCTCGAGTGTCGTCCCGCGCCCGCGCGCCGGTCAAGGGAGTCGTGCTCGTCATCCGATTGACTATCGACGACGCCTCGCCGAAGCCCCCGGTCCGACGCGCGCCGCCTGGAGCGCACCTCGCGACCTCGGATCGAGCCGTCTCGGGCTCGTCCCGACGGGCGAGGCGACGCCAGCCCCGCGTCGCCGAGGGGCACCCCATTTTTGTGGCGGAGCCCCCGTCGTCGAAGGACGACACGCGCGCGACGTTGCGCCCTTCGTGGAGCCAGATCCCGACCATCCGGACGTCGTAGCCGTCGTGGCGTCAGAGCTCGAAGCCGGTGAGGACTTCCGGCGCGGAGACCGCGCGACGCCGTCGGCCCCCGGTGCGCCTCGCGTACGACGTGCGTAGGCCCGTACGCGCGAGCGCGAACGCGGGGAGCGCGCCGGCGAACGGGAAGCGGGGCGGCGCACGGAGGGCCGTGCGACGGCGAGGCGCGCTCGCCTCGATGGACGAACGCGAGGACGGCGACGGCGCTCTCCTCGCGCGGGCGACTCGCGCCGGCGACGCGCCCGCGCGAGAAGGCGAGGACGCAACGTCGCGGACGACCTCGTACGACATCACGGGGCCTGGCGAGCGCCGTCACACACGCCCGAGCTGGCATCGCGGTTGCTCGTCGCCGGGCGGAGGTCTCCCATGCTTCCTCGTCGCGCTCCCCTCTCGTCCACGGTCCGCATCGCCCACGCCGCCTCGCCCGTGCGCCTGGCCGCCACCGAGTTCGTCCGCGGCACGACGTTCGGCTGGGGCAGGCGCGAGCTCGCCGCGTGGCTCGTGTGTCACTATGCCCCGTGCCTCGTCTCGGACGCGTCCGCGGACTCGGGCGCGCCGCACGGATGCGCGGCGAACCTCTCGCGCGCGTCGGAGCGCCTCGACGACGATCGCGTCGAGCGGCTGATCCTCGACGCGCGCTCGAGCGTCCTCCGCCTCCTCTCGGACCTCGCCTGGCCCTCGCAAGCCGCCGCCCTGGCCCGGAGCGCCCTCGACTCCGGCGCCGTCGTCGAGACGCGCGCCCCCGACGGCGAGGTCCGCTGGGCGCCCGTCGGCCGCAAGAAGATGCGCCTCGCGGAGCGCGTTGGCTCGCTCTTCATCGCCGACGCGCTCGCGAACCCGCGCGACTACCGCGGCGTCTCGCTGTGTCGCTGCTGCGGAGCGCTCGGCTTCGGCGGCGCCGCCGCGCACGAGCCGTGGTGCGAGCGAGCCCAGCGCGTCGCCTGAGGAGCGCGCGCGACGGACGCGATGGCGCGCGTCAGGCGAGCTTCTGCTCGAGGAGCTCCTTCACGAGCTTCGCGTTCGCGCGGCCGCCCGACTTCTTCATCACCATGCCGACGAGCGCGCCGACGACGTTCGCGTTGCCCGCCTTGTAGCGACCGACCGCGTCGGCGTTGTCGGCGAGGACCTGCTCGACGATCGGCCCGAGCGTGTCGGCGCTCGCGATCTGCGCGAGCCCCTTCTCCGCGACGATCGTCCGCGGCGACTTCCCGGAGGCGAGCATCCCGGCGAGCACCTCCTTCGTCTGCGCGCTGCCGATGGTGCCCTCGTCGAGGAGCTCCGCGAGCTCGACGAGCGCGAGGCCGTCGAACGGCGCGGACTCGAGCCGCCGCGAGCGGGCCTCGCCGAGCACGTCGTTCACGAGGAGCGTGGCGATCGCCTTCGCGCGCGCCTTGCCCTTCGGCGCGGAGGTCGCCCCGACGAACAGCCCCGCGAGGAGCGGCTCCTGCGCGATCACGCGGGCCGGCTCGGGCGCGAGGCCGTGCGCGTCACGGAGCGCGACCGCCTCGGGCGAGAGCTCGATCGTCGCGACCTCGGCGGGCGCGGCGGGTCGCGCGTCCTTCTTCTCCCTCTTCGCGTCCGGCGTCCGCGCCGACGCCGGCTCGCCCTTCGCGACGGCCTTCTGCCAGGAGTCCTTGAGCGCGACGGTGCGGTTCAGCACGACGACGCCGGGCTGCGTGTCCTCGTCGACGACGAAGAAGCCGACCCGCTCGAGCTGGAAGCGCTCGCCGGACTTCGCCGCCGCGAGGCTCGGCTCGGCCTTGGCCGCCAGCACCGTGAGCGAGGCCGGGTTGAGCTCGGTGAGGAAGTCCACGTCTCCCTCGCCCGGGCTCTCGGAGACGAACAGGCGATCGTACAGGCGGACCTCGACGTCGGCGGCGCGATCGGCCGACACCCAGTGCAGCGTGCCGTCGACGCGCTCGCCCGCCGGCGCGTTTCCGCCGCGGGTCGCGGGGTCGTGCGTGCAGTGGACGCGGACGATCGCGCCGCTCTCGTCCTTCTCCACGCCGGTGCAGGTGACGATGTACGCGTGGCGCAGGCGCACCTTGCGCCCCGGGGCGAGCCGGTGCCAGCCCTTCGGCGGCGCCTCGGCGAAGTCCTCTCGGTCGACGTAGACGCGCCGCGAGAACGGCAGCTTCCGGGCGCCCGTGCGCGCGACGTCGGCGGCGGGCTCGGTCCCCGCGGGCCAGTACGGCGCGTCGAGCTCCTCGAGCTCGCCCTCGGGGAAGGTGTCGATGACGACCTCGAGCGGACGGAGCACCGTCATCACGCGCGGCGCGCGGCGATCGAGGTCTTCGCGCGCCGTGTGCTCGAGCAGCGCGATGTCGACGGTGGAGATGTTCTTCGCGACGTCGACCCGCGCCACGAAGACCCGCAGCGCCTCGGGCGTGTAGCCGCGACGCCGGAGCCCGGCGATCGTCGGCATCCGCGGGTCGTCCCAGCCGCGGACGTGCTTCCCCTCGACGAGCTGCAAGAGCTTCCGCTTGCTCATCACCGTGTACGTGACGTTGAGCCGGGCGAACTCCGTCTGCCGCGGGACGTGCGGGACCTCGGTGGCCTGGATCACCCAGTCATAGAGCTCGCGCGCGCTCTCGAACTCGAGCGTGCAGAGCGAGTGGGTCACGCCCTCGAACGAGTCCTCGAGGCAGTGCGCGTAGTCGTAGAGCGGGTAGATGCACCACGTGTCCTGCGTCCGGTAGTGGTGCGCGTGCTTGATGCGGACGAGCGGGGGGTCGCGCATCTTCATGTTCGGCGACGTCATGTCGATCCGCGCGCGGAGGACCTTCGCGCCGTCGGGGAACTCGCCCGCGCGCATCCGCCGGAACAGGTCGAGGTTCTCCT
>JAHBWF010000021.1 GCA_019637105.1 Labilithrix sp. | reverse complement strand
CCCGCCGCTCCGACGGCGCCCACGCCTCCCGCCGCTCCGCTCGCGATCACGCCCGCCGCTCCGACGGCGCCCACGCCTCCCGCCGCTCCGCTCGCGATCACGCCCGCCGCTCCGACGCCGCTCGCGGCGCCCTTCGCGCCCGGCGCGCACCCGAGCTCGGCTGCGCTCCAGCACGGCCGCACGCCGAACGCCGGACCGAGCGCGAACGGGCGGCGCGCTCCGCCCACGTCGTCGGACGCCCCGCTCTACATCGGCGTCCTCGGCGCCGTCGTCCTCGCGCTCGTGCTCGCGGGCGGCGTCCTCGCCCTGAAGACCGGCATGACGTACAGCGACGCCGGCGCCGAGGCGAGAGGGACGGAGGACGACTCGCCGACGCCGCTGCCGACGTTCGTCCCGTTCGTCCGCGACGCCACGCCGAGCTCGACGCTCCCGTGCCCCCAGGGCACGACCATGACGCGCTCCGACACGAAGTGGATCTACTGCGGGAACACGCGCTGGACCTTCGAGGGACCGTCTCTCCGCTTCCACGCGAACGGCAAGCTCGCGCGGCAGGAGACCTACGTGCGCGGACGGCGCGACGGGCGGAGCTGGTCGTTCACGGAGTACGGCGTGCTCGAGACGATCGACAACTACTCCGAGGGCATGCTCGACGGACTTCGCGTCGAGCTCTACCCCAGCGGTCGAACGCGCTCGGAGTACGTCTACCGGCAAGGGACGAGGCACGGCGTCGGGCGGGAGTGGAGCAAGGACGGCAAGCTGACGCGCTGGGTCCGCTACGACAACGGGAAGATCGTCGAGACGAAGAAGCTCTGACGCCGCCGAGGCCGCCGCGAGCGCGGCGCCCCCGCGGCGCGCGGCTCACGCGCTCGTCGGGGCGGCGGCGTCGACGAGCCGCTCGGGGGCCCGGCGCACCGGATCGAGCTCGACGACCTGGGACGGCTCGACGCGCCTCCTCCGGGTGTACGGCTCGAGCGCCTGCGCTCGCCCCGTCTCGAGGGCCCGCCGGATCGCCTCGATCACGCGGACGTCGCACCAGCCTTCTTCGCCGTCCGGCTCGGGCGCGAGGTCGTGGAGGATGCAGTTCGAGAAGTACTGCGTCTCCCCGCCGAACTGATCCGTCTCCGGGAACGCCACGCGCCGGCGCGCCTGTCCGCGCACGAGGTCGTAGCCGAGCGCGACGTCGAACATGTACGCCGGCTCGACGGCGATCGTCCCCTCGGTGCCGGTGATCCGGTACTCGTCCTGCATCCCGAGCGTGTACGAGACGACGAAGCTCGCGAGCCGGTCCTCGGGGAAGCGCAGCGTGACGCTGATCGTATCGTCGAGATCGCGGAGGCCCCAACCCACGTTCCGCGTGGCCGTCGCGCTCACCTCGAGGGGCTCGGCCTCGAAGAGGTGGCGGCAGGCGTTGATCGGGTAGGGGCCCATGTCGTAGGCGGGCCCCGCGTCGAAGCCGTGCTTCGCGCGGTGGTTCTCCGGTCGGACGGGCTGCGTGAAGGTCGACGTGAACAGCCGCGCCTCGCCGATCTCGCCGGACCGCACGCGCTCGAGGACCGAGAGCGTGGCCGGCTCGAACTGCAGGCGGTAGGCGATCATCAGCTTGGCGCCGCTCTTCTCGGCCGCGGCCATGATCTTCTTGCAGTCGGCCTCGCCGACGGCCATGGGCTTCTCGAGCAGCACGTGCACCCCCGCCTCGAGCGCCGGCACGGCGTACCTCGTGTGCAGCCAGTTGGGCGTCGCGATGTAGACCGCGTCCACGTCGGCCTCGGACAAGAGCTCGTCGAAGTCGTCGTAGTCGTAGGTCCGCTCGAGGCCGAACTCGTCCTTCAACGCCTCCGCCTTGTGCGGGTCGCCGGTCACCAGCGCGGTGAGCTCCGAGTTGTCCGTGTTCTTCACCGCAGGCATGAAGTGCTCCTGCGAGATCCAGCCACCGGCCACCGCCGCGTAGCGCACCTTGCGCCCTTCGACTCGCTTCGCTCTCATCGCTGCCTCCTCCACGTCGTGCGCCCGGTCACGCCAGGCACCGGCCAGCGATGCAAGCATCACGCTCGGCCGCCAGCGGGGCCGTGGCGGCGGCTCAGCGTCGGCGGAAGCGCGTGAAGATGTCACGGAGACGCGTGAGCGTCGTCGTCCGCGCGCGCCCCGCGCGGATGCGCTCCGCGAGCGCGCGGTTCGCCTCGTCCGTGGCGTCGAGCTCGAGGGCGCGATCGATCGCGTTCGTCGCCTCGTCGCGCTTGCCCGCGGCGAGCAGCGCGGTGGCGAGGACGGCCAGCGTGCGGGCGGACTCGCCTTCGAGCTCGCAGGCGCGGCGCGCGTGGACGATCGCCGGCTCGGCGTCGCCGAGGGCGACGTGCGCGGCGACGATCTCCATGTGCGCGGGCGTGCAGCCGGGCGCGATGCGGATGGCCTCGGCGAAGGCGTCGCGCGCCGCGCGCCATCGCTCGCGGCGACGCTCGGCGATCCCGGCCGCGAACCACGCGTGCCACGCGTTGTTCGTCGTCGCGAGCGAGCGGGCGCGCGCGGCGATGGTCTCGAGATCGAGCGCGTCGGCCTGGTACGCCGCGCGGAGGACGGAGTCGATCTCGAGCGACACCTGCGGCTCTTCGAGCGCGAGGCGCCCGCGCTGCGCCTCGGCCGCGAGCGACGTCGCGGCGGCGAGCTGTTCGACCTCCGAGAGGCGCCTCACCGCCGACGCCTTGTCGCCGCGCAGCGCGAGCGCGCGCGCGAGCGCCAGGCGCGCCCAGGCGTCGTTCGGCGCGCGCTCGACGAGCGCCTGCGCGAGCGTCGCGACGCGAGAGGCCCGCGCGATGCCTTCGGGCTCCGCCGCGAGCGAGAGCTGGATCGCGCGCCGGAGCACGTCGGGGTGGGCGGCGCCGTAGCGGAGCGCGTCGTCGACGAGCTGGGCGGCGGCGACGAGGTCCTTGCGCTCCATCACGGCGGTCGCGAGGTTCGTGAACGCCGGCGGATAGAGCGGCCTGAGCTCGAGGACCATGCGCCAGGCGCGCTCGGCTTGCTCGAGGTTGCCGCGCTCGGCGAGCACGATGCCTCGCTCCGTGTTGAGCAGCGGGTCGTCCGCGCCGCGCAAGAGCCCGTCTTCGATCGCGGCGAGCGCGCCCTCGAGATCGCCGCGCGAACGTCGGGCCTCGGACAGGAGCGCGTAGACGCGCGGGCGATCGGGCTCGATCTCGAGCGCCGCCCGCGCGTGCGCGTCGGCAGCGTCGGCGTCGCCGAGCCGGAGGCTGAGCGCGGCGAGCGCCTCGAGGAGGTCCGCGTTGCGCGGCGCGTCCTCGGTCGCGCGAACCAGCGCGCGGAGCGCGGCCTCCGTGAGCTTCGGATCCGTCGCGCCGCCGACGGCGACGTCCAGCGCGAGGGCCGCCAGGCGCGTCGCGGGGAAACGGCCGTCGGGCGCGTCGCCGATGGCGCGGCCGAGGTGGACCATCGCCGCGAGCCGATCGTGCGGCCCGCCGCGCAGCGGATCGTGCAGCGCGCAGCGCTCGGCGCGGAGGACGCTCTCGAGCGCCTCCCACGACAGGTCGCCGATGTCGCGCACCGTCCCGAGCTCGCCGCCGAGCTGGGCGAAGATCTCCTCGAACGCGGCGAGGAGCGTCCTGCCGGCGCTCTCGCCGTCGACGGCGGCCTCCACCTTGGCGCGGGTGCGCCCGTCCTTGGTGTCGAACGCGAGCAGCTGGATGAGGCCCCGACCGTCGGTGGGCGGCTCGAACGCCCCCGTGACGACGAAGCTCACGCCGGGCGGCGCCGCGCTCGCTCCCGTGAGGTCGCGCCAGGCGTGCGGCGGAATGAAGGCCTCCACCGGCGACGGCTCGCTCTGCGCGTCGACCGCGGAGGCGTCGTCCTCCTCCGACTCGTCGTCGCCCTCGTTCGCGCGCTTGCGCGCGAGCAGCTGCGCGAGGGCCACGCTCTCGCCGTCGATCTGCGCGAAGCAGTGAACGAGCGCCGCGAGCCCGAGCCCCAGGCCGCGACCGTCGTCGGGCACTCCGAATGGGATCACGACGGCTCGAGGGCTCGCCATTCGTTAGTTCATGCCCGCTCTCCGCGCGAAGCACAAGCTGGGCGATCGCGCGCGACGCACTCTCGATGGTTTGCGTCGCGCGCGGTCGATTGCTCAACGACCGCCTTGACTCGGATTGAAATTGAGTCTCGCGATCACCGTGCCCTTGCCGCCCTCCGGCGCGTCGAAGCGGAGCGCCTCGAGCGCGCGCGCCGCGCAGAGCAGCAGCGTCTGATCGCCGGTCCACGGATCGACGTGCGCCTTCGTCACGCGACCGTCGGCGGCGATGTCCATCGTGAACGTCCCCGTCGATCGCACCGGCCGGCCTTCGCGGCGCGCGCTCTCTTCGCACGCGTGAAGCGCGGGGCGCGCCGCCTCGAGCGAGACGTACGCCGCCGCGGTGTAGGCGTCGTTCGCGGTGGGCACCGTGCGCCTCACGCCGTCGCGCGAGGTGAAGGTCGCGGGGATCGTCACGGTGTCGGAGCCCTCCGGCGGCGGCGGGAACCGGAGCCTCTCGGCGACCTGGTACATGCACGCGATGGCCTCGGGCGCGAGCTCGCACGCTCCGTACGACTCGACCTTCGCGACGCGGCCGCTGGGACCGACACGGAGGACGATCGCCACGCGGCCGTCCTGCGTCGGGTGGCGCACGAGCGCGCGCCGGTAGCAGCTTCGGAAGTCGCGATACGTCGCCTCGATCGCGAGCTCGGTCGGCGTGCGGTCGGCGGTGCGCGCGATGAAGTCCTGGTCGACCGGCGGCGGAGATCCGGCGTCGGCGGCCGGCGTCGGCGTCCACGGAGGCGCCGGCGGGATCCAGTGCTGCCCGAGGTCCCCGGGCGGCGGACAGACCGTGAAGCGATCGACGCCGCTCGATCGGATCTCGAGCTCCGGCACGTCCGCGGCCGGGGCCGCGAAGCTCGACGGCTCGGTCGCCGGCGGTCTGCCTTCGCCGCCGCAGCTCGAGGCCGCGCACGCCACCAGGCACGCGACGAGGGCGACGCCGGCGAGGCGAGGTGTTCGGGGGGCGCGGACGGCCATGGTTCGGGCGACGAAGCGAGGGCGCGGCGAGCTCCGCACGAGCTCGAGCGAACCGCCAGGATACCAGAGTCGACGACGCCGGCGCGGTGCTAGGGTGGCGGGCGTGGCGCGAGCGAGGTCACACGGCGCGGGAGGCGCAGCAGGTCCGGGGACGCTGTTCGCCGCGGCCGCGCGACGAGAAGCGACGAGCACGGGCGCGGTCCCGCTCGCCGAGCGCATGCGGCCCGCGCGCCTCGAGGACTACGTGGGTCAGGCGCACCTCGTCGGCGCCGGCAAGCTCCTCGCCGCCGCGATCGAGCGAGACCGCGTCCCGTCGATGATCCTGTGGGGCCCGCCCGGCGTCGGCAAGACGACCCTGGGGCGCGTGATCGCCGCGCGCACCAAGTCGGTCTTCGTGCTCTTCTCCGCGGTGCTCGGCAGCATCCAGGAGCTCCGCGAGATCGTCGCCGCGGCGAAGGAGCGCCTCGACTACAAGGGCGAGCGCACCATCGTCTTCGTCGACGAGATCCATCGCTTCAACAAGGCTCAGCAGGACGCCTTCCTCCCGCACGTCGAGGCCGGGACGATCACGCTCATCGGCGCGACGACCGAGAACCCGTCGTTCTCCGTGAACGCGGCGCTGCTCTCGCGCTGCAAGGCCTTCCGGCTCGAGGCCCTGAAGGAGGAGCAGCTCGTCACCATCCTCGAGCGCGCGCTCGCCGATCGCGAGAGCGGGCTCGGCGCGAGCGGCGTGACGGCGGCGCGCGAGACCCTCCAGGCGATCGCGCGGATCGCCCGCGGCGACGCGCGACGCGCGCTGACGACGCTCGAGTCGGCGGCGGCCTTCGCGACGTCGCAGGGAGAGGCCGAGGTGACGGTCGCGACGCTCGCCGCGTCGGAGGAGAAGGCCCCGCTGCTCTACGACAAGGCGGGCGAGGAGCACTACAACGTCGTCAGCGCGTTCATCAAATCGATGCGCGGGTCGGACCCGGACGCGGCGGTCTACTGGATGATGCGCATGCTCGACGCCGGGGACGATCCGCTCTTCGTCCTCCGCCGTATGCTGATCTTCGCGAGCGAAGACGTCGGCAACGCCGACCCGCGAGCGCTGATGGTCGTGACGAGCGCGGACGAGGCGTTCCGGCGGATGGGCATGCCCGAGGGGCTCTACCCGCTCACGCACGCGTGCATCTACCTCGCGTGCACGCCCAAATCGAACGCCGTGAAGAACGCATGGCAGCGCGCGCGCGCGCTGATCGAAGAGCACGGCGCGCTGCCCGTACCGCTCAAGCTCCGCAACGCCGTGACGAAGCTGATGAAGCAGGAGGGCTACGGCAGCGGCTACAAATACGCGCACGACTACGACGACGGCGTCGTCCCCGGGGAGACCTATCTCCCCGACGCGCTCGTGGGCGAGGCGCTCTACGAGCCGACGGAGCACGGCGAGGAGGCGCGCATCCGGGCGCGGCTCGCCTCGCTGCGACGCCGCTGAGCTCGTCGCCCGGCCGCGGCTGGGGCGACTCGCCACGGTCCGAGGCGCCGCGACCCGCCCACACGACCGCATCTCCAGCGAAACGCACGCGGCGGCGTGGCTCGCGGGTTGCTCCTCTCCCGTCCCATGCCGCGTAGAGACGCACCTGACAGCCTTTCGCTCGCGGTCGGCGAGCGAATTCGAGCTTTGCGGCTCGAGGAGGGAATGACCATCGAGCAGCTCGCCGAGGAGAGCGAGACCGGCTCGAAGGGGCACCTCTCCAACATCGAGCGCGGGCTCGTACGCCCGAACATCCACACGCTCAAGCAAGTGGCCGACGGGCTCGGCGTGAAACCGCTCGACCTCGTGACCTTTCCCAAGCGGAGCGTCCGCGAGCGGCTGATCGATCTCACCCGGAGCCTCAGCGCGAGCAGGCTGAGCGAGATGATCCGAGATGCCCTCCGAACGCTCCGATCATCCCGGTCGTGACAAACGATCGTCCACCGCAGCCAGCCCAGCTGCTCTCGCGCCGCCGTGCGACATGTCGTCTCGTCGCACGGCAGTTTGTCGAGACAAACAGCCAGGCTAGAGTGAGGAGGCAGAGACGGCCGGTTCTGCGCCCCATGCGCAGCGACGCCCGAACGCAGCACGCGATGATGGAGAGTCTTGGAAGCCTCGTCATTCTGATCGTCGAAGACGACGACGACGCGCGCGAGTTGATGCAAGCGGTCCTCGAGCAGCGCGGAGCCACCGTCGCGGCGGCCGCGAGCGTCGCGCGCGCGTTCGAGCTGCTCGGAGGGACGGCGCCCGACGTCATCGTCTCCGACATCGCGATGCCCGACGAGGACGGCTTCGCGCTCGCGCGCCGGCTCCGCGCCCTCCCGCCGGACGGCGGCGGCCTCACGCCGATCATCGCCGTGTCGGCCTACGCCGCGAGCTCGGACCGCGCGCGCGCGCTCGCCGCCGGGTTCGACCGCTACCTTCACAAGCCGGTCGACTTCGACGAGCTGAGCGTGACGATCAAGTCGGTCGTCTCCGGGAGCGCCCAGCGCAGCGCCTGACGCGCGGGCGGCTCGGGCGCGGGCCCGGCCGTTCGTGCGCGACGCGCCGACGGTGCGCGACGCGCCGACGGTGCGCGACGCGCCGACGGTGCGCCCCCCCGCTCAGTCGAGGGCGTCGAGCGCCGACTCGAGCTCGCCGAGCGCGTGGCTGTCGCCCTTCTGGCGCGCCTGCTCGATCCCCGCCTCGAGCCACTCGCGGGCCTCGTCCTGCCGGGCGATGCCCTCGAGCATCTGCCCGCACATCAGGTACATCGCCACGTAGTCCGGCTTCATCGAGCGGAGCGACGTGAACGTCTGGAGCGCCTCGTCCCAGCGTTCGAGCTTGCGGTACTCCATCGCCAGGCCGTACCAGGCGAGCGGGTCGCTCGATCCCTCGGCGGTCGTCTTCTGCAGGAACGCCAGGCGCTTCGACTCGGTCATGGTGCGGGTCCCTCTTTACTTCGGGCGCGGTTAAATCGAAAGCACACCCATGAGCGAACGTCTCGTCACGATGCTCTCCCAGGAGCAGATCGCCGCCCGCGTCAAGGAGCTCGGCGCGCAGATCGCCGCGGAGTACAAGGACCGTCACGTCGTCCTCGTGGTCGTCCTGAAGGGCAGCTTCATCTTCGCGGCCGACCTCTGCCGCTCCATCGAGATGACCAACCTGCGCGTCGACTTCCTCGGCGTCCGCTCCTACGGGGAGGGCACCGAGACCAGCGGCGTCGTCCAGATCACGCAGGACCTCTCCAAGCCGATCGCCGGCGAGGACGTGGTCATCGTCGAGGACATCGTCGACACCGGGCTGACGATCGCTCACTTGATGGACCTCTTCCGGACGCGCCAGCCACGCAGCGTCAAGGTGTGCGCGCTGCTCCACAAGCCCGCGCGCGCGCGGGTCGAGGTGAAGGTCGATTATTTGGGCTTCACGATCGAAGACAAGTTCGTCGTCGGCTACGGGCTCGACTTCGCCGAGCGCTACCGCAACCTCCCGTACATCGGCGTCGTCGAGCGCAGCTGACCGCCTCGCGCGGCGTGACGGTCGAGCCGGCGCCGAGCTCGAGCGACGGCCTTCGCGCCGCCCGATCGACGACCTCGCGCGGCGACCGGCGTCGGCCGGCACCGAGCTCGAGCGGCGGCCTTCGCGCCGCGTCAATCCGCGGACGCCGCGCGGACGTCGAGCGATCGGCCGTCCGTCGTGACGACGACGCTCCCGACGCGGTCGGTCCGGAGCACGCGCACCTGCGCGCGCGCGAGCGTGGCGAGCGTCGACGGGTGCGGGTGCCCGAAGCGGTTGCGGACGCCGCACGAGATCACGGCCACTTCGGGGTCCACCGCCGCGACGAACGGCGCCGTCGTCGACGTCCGGCTGCCGTGGTGACCGATCTTGAGGACGTCCGCGCGCAGCCCGCCGCGCGCGCCCAGCCGCTCGACGAGCTCCGCCTCTTCGTCGCGCTCCGCGTCCCCGGTGAAGAGGATCGCGCGCCCGCCGAAGCGAACGCGGACGACGAGCGAGTTGTCGTTCGCGCCGCGATCCGCGACCACGCCCGGACACGGCGCGAGCACCTCGACGACCGCGCCGCCGATCGTCCTCGCGCCGCAGAGCTCGGCCGGCCGGAGCACGATCGCGCCGCGGCGGCGAAGGTCCGTGAGCAGCTCGGCGTAGGCGCCTCCGACGCCCTCGTCTTCGCCCTGCCCCGTGTCCCAGAGGGAGTCGACGCGAACGCGCGCGAGCGCCGAGGCGAGCCCGAGGTAGTGATCGGGGTGCGGATGCGAGAGCACGACCGCCGCGAGCCGGCTCCGGCGGCGCGCGGCGAGGACCGAGGCGACCGCCCGCTCGCCCACGTCGATCGGGCTGCCGACGAGGCCGCCGCCGTCGACCAGCATCGACGAGCCGTCCGGCAGATCGACGAGCGCGGCGTCTCCCTGCCCGACGTCGAGGAACGTCACGCGGAGCACGCCCCGGGGCGCGCCGCCCGCGCGCGCGACGATCTCGAGGAGCACGATCGTCGTCGCGCCGAGGCCGAGCACGACGCCGGGTCGATCGAGCGAGGCGCGCAGGCGGCCGAGCGCGGCGCCGAGCCCACCGAGCCCGCCGAGCGCGAGGCCTGAACGCCCCGGCGCGGCTGCGCCCGGACGGTCGAGCGCGGCGCCGAGTTCGCGCGGCGCCGCGGCCCGGCGGCCGAGCGCGACGCCCGCGGCCGACGCCGCGAGGACCGCGAGCTCTCCGGCCGTCGGCGCCGGCACCGGGAGCCCGCCCCACGTGAACGAGCGCGCGACCGTCCGAACGAGCAGGAGCGCGCCGGACGCCGCCGCGGCGCAGCCGCTCTCCGCGGCGGGCCATCCGACGAGGAGCGCGTGCACGAGGCAGAGCGGCAGCGCGGCGGCCTCGCCCAGGGGCACGGCGACGACGTTCGCGACGAGCCCGCCGAGCGGCAGCTCCGGCGCCATCGTCGCGAGCACGGGCGCGCAGGCGATCGTCGCCGCGGCGCTGGTGGCGAGCGGACGCGCCACGAACACCGGCAAGGTCCGCCCGCGGACGCGCAGGTGCGTCGACATCGCGCCCTCGATCGGACGCGCGAGCGCGACGAGGCCGCCGGTCGCGAGCGCCGACAGCACGAACGAGACGTCGAACGCGACGAGCGGATCGACGACCGACATCGCGAGGACGGAGAGCCCGAGCGCGCGCCACGGCGCCGGCCTCCGGGCGAGCGCGCGCGCGAGGAGCGCCACCGTGCACATCCACGCGGCCCGCACCGCGGAGCCGCTCCCGCCGGCGATCTCGGCGTAGATCCAGGCGACGGGCAGGCCCGCGCCCGCCGCGACGCGCGCCGCGTCGCTCCGCGCCGCCACGGCCGGGACGCGGACGAGCAGCGCGCGCAGCGCCGCGACGATCCCCATGACGACGAGGACGAGGTGCATGCCGGACACCGCGAGGAGGTGGGCGAGCCCGCTCCGCCGGAAGGCGCGCTGGTCGTCCGCGGGCAGGTCGTCCTCGCCGAGCACGAGCGCGCGCGCCATCGCCGACGTCTCCGCCGGGAACGTCGCGAGGATGCGCCTACGGACGTGCGCTCGCGCGCGATCGATCGCGGCCGAGATCCCCGCGCCGGCCCGCTCGACGACGACGTCCTCGGCGGCGCCCGAGAGGACGACGCCGCGACGCGCGGAGAGCGGGCGCGGATCGCCCGCCCCGTCGTTCCAGAAGCGGTACGGCGGCGCGAGGGACGCGAGCACGGAGACCGTGTCTCCGCGCGCGAGCTCGAGGTCGCCGTCCTGCTCGTCGCTCGGCACGTGCAACGTCACGCGCCCGCGCAGAGGCGGTCCCTCGCGACAGGAGAGCTCGTCGGCCTCGACCTCGACGCGCGCGGCGCCGCCGATCCTCACCGGAGAGCGCGACACCACCCCGCGCGCCGTACAGCGGGCGGGCCAGCTCCCGGCGTCGATCGTCGCGCTCCGCGCCCGCTCGTAGCGCGACATCGCCCGATGCGCCCGCGTCGCTCCCACCGCGAACGCGAACAGCGCCGCCAGCATGAGCCAGCGCGCGCCCGCGCGCGCGAGGAGCGCCGCGACGACCACGGCCGCCGCGAGGGTCGCCCACGGGGCGACGAGCGCGAGCGACCCCGCGCACGAGGCCAAGGCTATCCAGAAGACCGGATCGCGCCGCGCGCCCTCCCTCCTCGCGTCGACGGCCACGGCTCCACGCGGCTGCATCGAACGGGCCAGGCGACGCCCTCGATCTTTCGCAGACCTGACGCCCCCGCGCGCCGGCGCGGGCCACCCCGGGCCGGCCGGCGGGCCAGATCTCGGGCGCGCGCGAGTGAGCCGGTCGCCGTCGACGGCGCGTCGGGGGGGCGTCGATCGACCGCGCGGCAGCGGCGATCGCCCCGCGCGCGGCCGCGCGCTTGCATGGTCGCCGGTTCATGAACACGCGTCGGCGTCGAGATCCCAGCCGCGCGAGGCGCCTCGCCGCCGTGGCCCTCGCGAGCGCACCTCATCTTCTGATCGCGTCGGTGAGCTCGGCCTGCCCGAGCTGCCCCGTCGGTCGCGCGGCGCGACAGGACGTCTTCGATCAGGACTTCGGCACGAACCTGATGATCGCGCTCTTCCCGTTCCTCGTGATCGGGCTCGTCAGCCGAGCGGCCGAGCGAATCGGGAGGCCGGCCGCGCGGCGCGAGCGAGAGGAGGTGGAGGCGTGACGACGGCACGGCACCAGGGCGCGCTCGTCTCCGCCGGCATCCTGCTCGGTACGGGCATGGGCGGCTTCGTCGACGGGATCTTGCTGCACCAGATCCTCCAGTGGCACAACATGCTCTCGAGCGTGCGGCCGCCGGTCGACCTCGTCTCGATGAAATACAACATGGTCTGGGACGGTTTGTTCCACGCCTTCACCTGGACGGCGACGGCCCTCGGTCTCTCGAAGTTGTGGCGCGCGGGCGCGCGCAGCGACGTCCCGTGGTCCGGACGCACCTTCGCCGGCTCGCTGCTCCTCGGCTGGGGGCTGTTCAATACGATCGAGGGCGTCGTCGATCACCAGATCCTCGGCGTCCATCACGTGCACCCCGGCGCCTCGGAGCTGGCCTGGGACCTCGGCTTCATCGGCCTCGGCGTGCTCCTGATCGCCTGCGGCTGGGCGGGCATCCGCGCCGGGCGGACGGACTCGACGCCGCGCGGCGGCGGCGTCGCTCCAGAAGCCCCCGCCTCGCCGACCTCGTGATCGGGAGGCCGCGGAGCGACGGGCGCGACGCGCGCCGTCGAGGAGGACGGCGCCTGGAGGACGACCACCCACACGAGCGAGCCGTTGCGGGCCGGACCGCAAACTCGATAACCTGAGGAGACGCTCGAGTCTCGGTCCCGGAACGCGGACGGACGCGGCTCCGACGCTCTCGCACCCGCGCCTCAAGGTCATGAGCCATCGTTTCGTTCGCTGCCCGCACTGCAGAACGCCGCACGACGCAGCCGAGCGAGTGTGCCCGAACACCGGGCTCCGCATGCCCGAGAACCCGCGCCCCGCCGCGCGCAACGCGGACGTGCGGAGCCGGATGAGCGAGCTGCCCCCGCCGTCGCGGCGCCCCGAGCCCCTGGCGTTCGACCCGCAGCGCGACCGCGTGCGCGGGCGGTCGGGCGCGCACGCCGGCGAGGTCTCCAGGACGATCCCGCCGACGCGCGATCTCCAGCGCGAGCTGCTCGGCCAGACGGTCGGCGGCCGGTACATGATCAAGGGCGTCCTCGGCGAGGGCGGGATGGGCACCGTCTACGACGCCGAGCACCTGGGCCTGAGCCGCCAGGTCGCGATCAAGGTGCTGAGCCCCTCGCAGGCGAAGAAGCGCGTCGCCGTGAAGCGCTTCCAGCAAGAGGCCCGCGCCGCGGGCGCGATCGGGCACCCGAACATCTGCGAGGTCTACGACCTCGGCCTGCTCGACGACGGCAGCCCGTACCTCGTGATGGAGAAGCTCGTCGGCCAGACGCTCGCCGAGCGCATCGCGAAGGAGGGCGGCCTCCCGTTCGACGACGTCGTCGACGTGGTCAGCCAGGTGCTCTCCGGCCTGATCGCGGCTCACGAGAAGGGCATCGTCCACCGCGACATCAAGCCCGAGAACATCTTCCTCGCGCGACGTCTGGGTTGCCCGCCCATCATCAAGCTCCTCGACTTCGGCGTCTCCAAGATGATGGCCGAGTTCCAGACCGGCGACGACGCGCTCGACCTGACGCGCACCGGCATGGTGATGGGCACCCCCTATTACATGTCGCCGGAGCAGGCTCGCGGCGAGCGCAACCTCGACGGGCGCGTCGACGTCTACGCCTGCGGCGTCGTGATGTACGAGGCCATCGCGGGCAAGCGTCCGTTCCTCGCGCCCAACTACAACGCGCTGCTCCTCGCCATCATCAACACCACGCCGCGGCCGATCCGCGAGCTCCGGCCCGCCACGCCGCCGGAGCTCGAGACGATCATCCGGCGCGCCATGGAGAAGAACCGGGCGAGCCGCTACGCGACGGCCAAGCACATGCTCCGCGATCTCGTCCCGTCGAGCGCCGCGCTCGCGGAGGGGGCGCGCGTCCCCGCGCCGCCGACCGCCGAGGAGCGCAAGCGCGCTCCGGTCCTCGGCGGCGGGCGCAGCCGCTCCGAGCCGCCCGCGCTCGGCGATCGGCGCGGGCGCTCCGAGCCCCCGGCCGCGGGCGGCCGCACCGACGAGACCCGCATCGAGCACGGATCGCGCGCGGATCGCGGCGCGCTCGGGAAGGCATCCTCGTTCGACCGTCGATCGGAGGCCCGCGATCCTCGCGCGTACCGCGAGCCGCTCGATCGCCCCGACGGACCGAGCGCGACCTTGCGCAGCCGGATGGCCGACGGGCCTCCGTCGCGCGGCGTGGATCGCTCGACCCGCCTCGACGTGAAGGTGAAGCTGGCGCCGTCGCCGTTCGACTCGCTCGGACGCGACTCCGAACCGAGCCTGCCGCCGCTCGTCTCCGGACCGCCGAGCGACGACTCGATCGACATCCCCATCCACGTCACCATGTCGCCGGACGACGACGACGTGCCGCTCGACGAGGAGGACCCGACCGAGGTCTTCCACCCCGGCAAGCACCGAGCGCCGCGCGCGCCTTCGCCCGCGCAGCGCTCGAGTCGGACGGCCCCCGCCCCGCCGCAAGACGTGCGCTCCCCGGCGCCGAGCGCCCCCGACGACTGGGACGGCGAGACCGTCGTGAAGCGCCCCGATCTCCTCCCGCCGTCACGGCTCCCCGCGGCGCTCGGCCCTCAAGGCCGACCGCAGGCGCGCGTTCGCGACGCCCCGTTCAACCCGGAGGAGACGATGAAGCTCGACGGCAGCGACATCGAGGTGCTCGAGAGCCGGCACGCGCCTCCGCGGCGCCGCTGACGACCTCGGCGGCGCGAGGCGCTCAGAGCTCGAGGAACTCGACGACCCCCACGGCGACCGCCGCGAGACCGGCCAGCGCCCCGAGGCCGGTGACGACGAGGCCGACGACGAAGCCGGTGAGGAGCTTGCCCACGAGCTCCTCCTCCGACTTGTTGGTGAGCAAGAGCTCGCCCTCCGGCCCGATCTCGTGGGACATGACGAGCTGCGTGCTCGGCACCATGCGGTAGCCGTCGTGCACCGGCGGGCCGGCCTCGCGACGCGACGGGCCGAGCGCGTAGAGCGAATCGTTCGGCGCGAGGACCTCTTCTTCGTAGCGCATGCTCTTGTTCAAGCCGAGCCACGACGTGCTCTTCAGACCGCGCGACTGGAGGAAGGCCTCGAGGTGGGACGCCGCGTCGTTGAACGTGCCGCTCGAGGCGACGCTCTGCTTGTCGAGCATGACGTTCGCGCCGTGCGGCGCGACGCGCGCCATCTGACCGGAGCCGTCGTCGACCAGGAACGGCCGCGCGTCGACCTCCGTGAGGAGCGTGTGCCAGTAGCGGTTGCGGCCCGACGACCGGAGCTCCTGCACGGTGACGCGGCACCAGACGGCGTGTCGACCGCTGAAGGGCGTCTGCACGAGGCCCTGCTCGCTGGGCACGATGCGCCCCTTGATCTCGACGACGCCGTTGCCCGGCGCCTGGATGATCGGCGACGTCGGCGTCGCGAGGATGCGCTTGCGGCGCTTGAAGTTCTTGACGTTCGACAACGTGACGACGACGCCGATGACGAAGAGAACGCCTCCGATGATGAACAGCGCGACCATTCCGAGGATGCTACACGCGGTCGGCGCGGCCGGCGCCCCGTCTCACGCCGCGCCGCGTCCCGACCTCGCGGCGCCTCGGTCGAGCCGCCGGGACCTGATGCGAACGCGTCCGGGCTCTGGTAGAAGAGGGGCTCACCATGTCGATGAAGCGCACGAAGTCTCGCTCGGCGGGGGGCCGTGACAAGGACAACGAGACCGATTTTTGGGCGAAGCCGGCCGAGCCCGAGAAGTCGTGGGAAGAACTGACCGACGGAAAGCCCGATGACGCCTTCGCCGCCTACGTGCTCTCCGAGCGCTACGCGAAGGGTCAGCTCGTCCAGCACGCCAAGTTCGGCAAGGGCGTCGTGACCGACGCCGACGCGTCGCGTGTCGAGATCCTCTTCCAGGAAGGGAAGAAGAAGCTCGGACACGGGCAGCAGGCGTAGGGATGATCCGCGGGGGCGCCGTCGCGCTGGGCGTGAGCGACGTCGGGCGCGCGGTGCGCTTCTACGTCGAGACGCTCGGCATGAAGCTCGTGCGCGAGGCTCCCGACGGCTCGGCGATCGTCGACGCGGGAGAGGGCTTCCAGATCGCGCTCTCCGCGGGCGGCGCGGGCGCGCCGTCTGCCTCGGTGCAGCTCTACCCGAAGGTGCCGATCGACGAGGCGATCGCGATCTACGAAAACCGCGGGGTGTCGTTCACGATCGAGCGGACGGAGGGCCGCGTCGTCGCGCGCTTCCAGGATCCCGACGCGAACTCGCTCGCGCTCGTCCAGGCGGCGTGAACCGAGCGCGGGCGGGCGTCGCCCTCGCCCTCCTCCTCCGCGCCCTGCCCGCGCGCGCCGACCCGGACGACGGCGCGTCCGGAGCCGACGACGCGCCCGCGACGAGGAGAGCGCCCGATCCGCCGCGCGATCCGGCGACCCTCCCGGGCTTCATGCGCCAGAAGCGGCGCATGCGCGACGAGGACCTCGAGGACAAGGTCGAGGGCGGGTACGTCACCGGCCTCCCGCTCGTGAACGGCGATCCCGACACCGGCCTCGGCTTCGGCGCGCGCGCGCTCTACTTCGCCAACGGGCCGCGCGCCGACCGGATGTTCGAGTACACGCCCTACCGTCACCGCGTCTTCGGTCAGGCCTTCTTCACGACGAACGGCTACCAGCACCACACCGTCGACTACGACGCGCCGTACCTCCTCGACGAGCCGCTGCGCCTCCGCGCGAGCGTCACGTTCGAGAAGAACGTCGCCGCGAACTACTTCGGCGTGGGGCCGCGCTCGCTCGACCGGCTCGCCTTCCCGGGCTCCGAGCGGCGCTACGGCTCGCTCGGCGAGTACACCGAGGCGCTCCGGCAGGCGCGCCCGGACGGGACCGCGTACACCCGCTACAACCAGTACATCGTCGAGCGCCCGACGCTCGCCGCCACGCTCGAGCGCGACCTCTTCGGCGGCGTGGTCCGAGGGCTGCTCGGCTTCACCGCGTCGTACGTCGGCGTCCGGCAGTGGACGGGCCGCGAGGTGAGCGCGACGGACCCCACGACCGGCGAGGACGCCGCCGCGCGCCAGGCGACGACGCGCCTCGACGAAGACTGCGCGCGCGGGCTCGTGAAGGGCTGCGGCGGAGGCTTCAACAACGCGCTGAAGCTCGGCGTCGCGTTCGACACGCGCGACTTCGAGCCGGACCCGAACGCGGGCTTCTTCGTCGACCTCACCACCGAGCTCGCGGGGCGTCCGCTCGGCTCCGACTTCGACTGGGCGCGCGTGACCTTCTCTCCGCGCGCGTACTGGAGCCCGGCGCCCAAGCTCGCCGACGTCGTCGTCGCCGGGAGGCTCGTCGCCAGCGCCCAGACGCGCGACGTCCCGTTCTTCACGATGCCGGAGCTCTCGTTCACCGACGTGAACGCGCGCGGCCTCGGCGGGCTCCGCACCATCCGCGGCTTCAAGCAGAGCCGGTTCGTCGGGCGCGCGGTCACGCTGGCGAACGTCGAGGTCCGGTGGACGTTCTGGCAGCTCGCGGCGGCGCGCAACCAACGCTTCGCCTTCATCCTCGCGCCGTTCTTCGACGTCGGCCGCGTCTTCGACACGCTCGACGACTTCGAGCTCCGCCGCTTCCGCAACGGACAGGGCGCGGGCCTCCGCGTCGCCTGGAACCAGGCCACGATCGTCGCGCTCGATTTCGGCGTGAGCCGCGAGGCGACCGCGCTCTACGTCGACTTCGGCCACCCGTTCTAGGCTCCGACGGCCCGTCCCGGCGCCGGCCCGCCGGCGTGGCGGTCGCAGGCCGCCGCGGACCGCCGGCCGCGCTCTCGGAGCCTGGTTCCCGGGCGCCGCAGCGGAGCGCAGCCGGTCGTTGACTCAGGTCGACGGGTCGACCATCGTTCCGGCGGAGATGACGCGCGATGCATCCGAGGTGCGAGGCGTGCCGGCGGGCTCGGCGTCGAGCGCGAACACCGTGACCTCGTCGGCGAAGGCGGACATCTACTTCTCGGCCGACGTCGAGACCGACGGCCCGATCCCCGGCGAGTTCTCGATGCTGTCGTTCGCCCTCGTCTACGCGGGTCGCTTCGACGGCGAGAGCTTCGAGCGGCCCGCCGGCTACTCCACCACGTTCGAGGCGACGCTGCGCCCCATCTCCGCGCGGTTCGAGCAGGCGGCCCTCGACGTCAACGGTCTCGATCGCGAGGAGCTCGCGCGCGAGGGCCGCGACCCCGCGAGCGCGATGACCGAAGCCGCGGAGTGGATCCGAGCGCACGCGGACGGCGGCACTCCGGTGCTCGTCGCCTACCCCCTGAGCTTCGACTGGACGTGGCTCTACTGGTACTTCGTGCGCTTCGCGGGGGGATCTCCGTTCCGTCACTCGCGGTGCTTCGACCTGAAGACGGCCATCGCGGTCCGAGGCCGTCGCACCGTCACGGCGTCCGGCCACGACAGGCTGCCCGAGGCTCTTCGGACGACGTTTCCGCACACGCACCGCGCGATCGACGACGCGATCGAGCAGGCCGACATCCTCGCGCGGCTGTTCGCCTGGGACGGACGGTGAACTTCTTCGACGACCGCGCCGCGAGCACGCGGACGACGCTCGAGCACCTCGCGCGGAGGATCGAGGACGACCTCGGCGAGGACGCCGAGCGCGTGCTCGCCGCCGACACCTGCATCTACGTCGTGGGCTCCGGCGGGCGCGGGGAGATGTCGAGGCACAGCGACGCCGACCTGTTCGTGGCGCGCGTCCGCCGGGATCCCTCGGACGTCGACGCGTTCTTGGTCCGGCAGGCGATCGCGCGGGCGCTGTTCAAGCTCGGCCTTCCGCCTCCCTCTCAGGGCGGCTCGTTCCTGAAGATGCACACCGCGGAGGACTTGCGCAGGCGCCTCGGCACGCCCGAGGACGACGCGGGCAACACGCTGACCGCGAGGATGCTCTTGCTCCTCGAGAGCCAGCCGCTGCTCGGCGCCGAGGCGTACGGCGTGCTCGTGAACGTCGTGCTCGAGGCCTACTGGACGGACGCGGCGGCGCGGGCCGAGACGTTCCAGCCGTTCGCGCTCGTCAACGACGTCGTGCGCTACTGGCGGATCCTGCTCTTGAACTACGTCGCCAAGAACGCCGAGCGAGAGACGCTGCGCGAGAGCCAGAGCGAGCGCGACGCCCAACGCGCGCTGCGGAGCTACAAGCTCCGCTTCAGCCGCTGCATGACGTGCTTCTCCGTGCTGGCCTCGCTGCTCGCGGTCACCGCCGAGGGCGGCGTGAGCAAGGAGGCGGTGCTCGACGTCATCCGGCGCACGCCGGTCGAGCGCCTCCGAGCGCTGCGCGCGGCCTCGGGCCCGTCCCGCGATCGCGTCGAGCGGCACGTCGAGACGCTGCTGCGGCTGTACGAGCAGTTCTTGAAGACCACGGATCAAGAGAAGAGCGCGCTGCTCGAGGCGCTGAAGGACCCGGAGCTCGCGCGGAGGCGCATCCAGGAAGGGCGCGAGTTCGGGGACGCGATGTTCGAGCTCTTGCAAGGCCTCGGACACGACGGTCGCGCGCGCGAGCTCTTCCGCCACATGGTGGTCTGACCGCCGCGCCGGACGCTCCGGGGCGCCCGCGACGGGCGACCCCAGCCTGCGTTCACCGTGTACGTGCGCTCAGTGCGCCGCCGCCCCGACCAACCTCTGGGAAACGTTGAGGAAGGCAGATACCTACAACATCTTGTTGACCTGAACGGACGTGTGCCCGTATATTGTGGTTCGTGACTGGCGCCTGGGCATTCGCTCAGGCTTGCAAGGGAACCCGGTGGGAGTCCGGGACTGCCCCGCAGCGGTAACGAGAACGACCTCCGTGCCATGCACTGGCTCCTCCGGGGCTGGGAAGCGACGGACAGTAGGAAGCCGGCGTCGTCCGGACGCGCTCGAAGTCCGAAAACCTGCCCGTCATCCGCCGTCGGGAGAGAAACCCCGGGGCGGCTCGACCTGAGCACCTCGTGGGAGGGTGAGGAGGTCCGTCGCGCGGCGCCGTTCGGCGCTGCCGTCACGGCTCGACTCGCCCTCCGCGCTGCGCTCGACGTCCGCGGGGACGAGGTCGACGCGAGAGCGCGGCGATGAAACGTCCGCGCGCGAGCGGGTCTCGCGCGCGGCCTGTCCGAGGAGACGCCATGAACATCGATCGGATCCCGAGCAACGGCACGTCGTCGTTGCGGTCTCACGTTGCCCCGACGCACGACTCCGTGCGCCCGTCGATCACGCCGAGCTGCCCGCCGGACAGCGAGCCCGAGAGCGGCGCGTTCGCGTCGACGTCGATGCGCGTCACGAAGCGCAGCGGCCGGACCGAGCCCGTCAACCTCGACAAGATCGTGCGCGCCGTCGGTCGCTGCGCGGCTGGCCTCGCCGACGTCGACGCGATGCGGATCGCCACCCGGACCATCAGCGGCCTCTACGACGGCGCGACGACCAGCGAGCTCGATCGCCTCTCGATCCAGACGGCCGCGGCGTACATCGTCGAAGAGCCGCAGTACGCGAAGCTCGCGGCGCGCCTGCTCGCGACGTACATCGACAAAGAGGTCCGCGGTCAGGAGATCCAGTCGTTCTCGCAGTCGATCGCCGCCGGGCAGCGCCTCGGCCTCGTCGCCGAGCGCCTGTCGGAGTTCGTCGCCGCGAACGCGCGCAAGCTGAACGACGCCATCGACCCGAAGCGCGATCGCGAGTTCGAGTACTTCGGCCTCCGGACGGTCTACGACCGCTACCTGCTCAAGCACCCCGAGACGCGCCTCGTCATCGAGACGCCGCAGCAGTTCTTCCTGCGCATCGCCTGCGCGCTCTCGGACACGGTGAGCGAGGCCGTCGAGCTCTACGACCTCTTCTCGTCGCTCGCGTACCTCCCGAGCTCGCCGACCCTCTTCAACGCGGGCACGCGCCACGAGCAGCTGTCGAGCTGCTTCTTGCTCGACTCGCCCGACGATCACCTCGAGACGATCTACCAGCGCTACGCCGACGTCGCGATGCTCTCGAAGTTCTCCGGCGGCATCGGGCTCGCGTACCACCGCGTGCGCTCCCGCGGCTCGCTCATCGAGAGCACGAACGGACACTCGAACGGCATCGTCCCGTGGCTGAAGACGCTCGACGCGTCGGTCGCCGCCGTCAACCAGGGCGGCAAGCGCAAGGGCGCGTGCTGCGTCTACCTCGAGCCGTGGCACGCGGACATCGAGGAGTTCCTCGAGCTCCGCGACAACACCGGCGACGAGGCGAGCCGCACGCACAACCTGAACCTCGCGAACTGGATCCCCGATCTGTTCATGCGCCGCGTCGAGCTCGACGGCGAGTGGAGCCTCTTCGATCCGAAGATCGTCCCCCAGCTTCCGGATCTCTTCGGCGAGGCCTTCGAGGCCGCGTACGTCGACGCCGAGGACCGAGGCCTGGCGCACAAGAAGGTCAAGGCGCGCGACCTCTACGCGCGGATGATGCGGACGTTGGCCCAGACCGGCAACGGCTGGATGACGTTCAAGGACAAGTCCAACAAGGCGTGCAACCAGACCGCGCTGCCGGGGCGCGTCGTCCACCTCTCGAACCTCTGCACCGAGATCCTCGAGGTCACCTCGGCGGGCGAGACCGCGGTGTGCAACCTCGGCTCGATCAACCTCGCGCGCCACGTGAAGACGGACGGCGGCCGGGCGGAGCTCGACTGGGACAAGCTCGCGCGCACCGTGCGCGTCGCGGTCCGCCAGCTCGATCAGGTGATCGATCTCAACTACTACGCCATCCCGTCGGCGCGCGCGTCGAACGAGCGGTGGCGCCCCGTGGGGCTGGGCCTCATGGGCCTCCAGGACCTCTTCTTCCAGATGCGCCTGCCCTTCGACGCGCCCGAGGCGCGCGAGCTCTCCCGCCGCATCTCCGAGGAGGTCTACTTCCACGCGCTGTCGACGTCGGTCGAGCTCGCGGCGCAGAAGGGCGCTCACCCCGCCTTCGCCGAGACGCGCGCCGCCCGCGGCGAGCTCCAGTTCGACGCGTGGGGCGTCGTCCCCGCGGACGCCCCCCGCTGGGACGCGCTCCGTCGGCGCGTCCGCGAGCAGGGGCTCCGCAACTCGCTCATCGTCGCGATCGCGCCGACCGCGACGATCGCGTCGATCGCCGGGTGTTACGAGTGCATCGAGCCGCAGGTCTCGAACCTCTTCAAGCGCGAGACGCTCTCCGGCGACTTCCTCCAGGTGAACCGCTACCTCGTCGCCGAGCTCAAGGGCCTCGGCCTCTGGAACGACGCGATGCGCGCGCGCTTGAAGCTGGCCGAGGGCTCCGTGCAGTCGCTCGAGGAGCTTCCGGCGGACCTCCGCGCGGTCTACCGGACGGCCTGGGAGATCCCGATGCGCTCGCTCATCGACATGGCCGCCGACCGCGGTGCGTTCATCGACCAGAGCCAGTCGCTGAACCTCTTCATCGAGAACCCCAACATCGGTCAGCTCTCGAGCATGTACTTCTACGCCTGGAAGCGCGGGCTCAAGACGACCTACTATCTGCGCTCGCGCCCGGCGACGCGCATCGCCAAGGCGACGGTCGAGTCGCCGGCGCCCAAGCCGAGCGAGGGCGATCCGCGCGCGGCGGCCGGGTGGACCCCGGCGCCGGGTGCCGCCGCGGAGGCCTCGCCGACGGCGACGAAGGACGCCGCCGCCGTGGCCTGCTCGCTCGAGAACCCCGAGACCTGCGAGGCGTGCCAGTGAGCGCCGTCACCCGCCCGTCGCGGCTGCTCGATCCGGGGATGTGCCTGACGCTCAGGCCGATGGCGTACCCGAAGTTCTTCGAGATGTACCGCGCCGGGATCAAGAACACGTGGACCGTCGAGGAGATCGACTTCTCCACCGACCTCGGCGATCTCCGGAACAAGATGACCGCCGCGGAGCGGCACCTCGTCCAGCGCCTCGTCGCGTTCTTCGCGACGGGCGACTCCATCGTCGCGAACAACCTCGTCTTGAACCTCTACAAGCACGTGAACGCGCCGGAGGCGCGGATGTACCTGTCGCGGCAGCTCTACGAGGAGGCGCTCCACGTCCAGTTCTACCTGACGCTGCTGGACACGTACGTCCCCGATCCCGAGGAGCGCTTCCGCGCGTTCGCCGCGGTCGAGAACATCCCCTCGATCAAGAAGAAGGCGGAGTTCTGCTTCCGCTGGATCGACGCGATCGGCGAGCTCGACGCGCTCGACTCGTGCGCCAAGCGGCGCCAGTTCCTCCTGAACCTCGTCTGCTTCGCGGCGTGCATCGAGGGCCTCTTCTTCTTCGCCGCCTTCGCCTACGTCTACTTCCTCCGATCGCGCGGCCTCTTGCACGGGCTCGCCGGCGGGACCAACTGGGTGTTCCGCGACGAGAGCGCCCACATGGCGTTCGCGTTCGAGGTCGTCGCGACCGTGCGCCGCGAGGAGCCCGACCTGTTCGACGCCTCGTTCGAGGAGGACGTGGCGCGGATGATGGCGGAGGCCATCGACTGCGAGACCGCGTTCGCCGAGGACCTCCTCGCCGGCGGGATCGCCGGGCTCTCGGTGCGCGACGTCCGGCGGTACCTCGAGGTCGTCGCCGACCAGCGCCTCGCGACGCTGGGCCTCGCCAAGCGCTACGGCTCGAAGAACCCGTTCCCGTTCATGGACCTCCAGGACGTGCAGGAGCTCGCCAACTTCTTCGAGCGGCGGGTCTCGGCCTACCAGGTCGGCGTCACCGGCGAGGTCGCGCTCGACGCGTCGTTCTGAACCGGAGCTCGCGGCGCGAGCCCGGGGCCCCGAGAGAGACCGCGCTCTTTCGGGGCCCGGGAGCGCGAGCGCCCTCGTGACGGAAGGCTGACCGGCGCGCGCTCGAGGATCACGCGCGCGCGCCGGATCAGGGCTCGCGGGTGAGCAAGAACGACGCGATGACGCCGTCCTTGCGGCCGTACCCGACGATGTCGCCGTGGGCGTTGATGTCCATCGCCGCCAGCAGCGTCCAGCCGGAGTTCGCCGGGAGCACCACGTTGAGATCGTAGATCTCGTCGCCGACCCAGAGCACGGCGGCCGCGGCGCCGGTCGTCGGAGAGTTGTAGAAGTTCCCCGAGTAGCCGACCACCCAGCCGTCGTCGTTGATCGCCATCGCCTCGGCGTGGGTGAAGCCTCCGAGGGTGCCGAGATCGCGCATCGCGCCGTCGTCCCAGAGGAACGGGTGATAGATGCTCGAGTTGCTCGGCGTGACGCCGACCACGGCCGATCCCACGACCGTCCTGTGGGCGTTCACGTCGAACGCCCAGCTCAGGCTCCCCGCGACGAGGTAGCCGAGGTTGACGATCGTGCCGTCGGCGCGCCACATCGTCCCGCGCGTGACGCCGCTCGCGTTGCGCGAGTAGCCGACGACGTCGCCGGCGGCGTTGATCGAGGTCGCGCGAGAGGGGGTCGTCGTCGAGCCGTCGAGCGACGGGAGCGCGCTCATCGTCCCCGCCACGTACTTGAACGCGCGGCTCGTCGCGCCGTTGCTCGAGGCTCCGACGATCACCCCGTCGTCGTTGATCGAGGTGGCGACGGCCGACGCCCCGCCGAGGGTGCCGAGGTCCGTCATGACGCCGGCCTCCCAGCGGAACGCGCGCGACGTGTTGTTGTCGCTCTCGCCGACGACGACGCCCGCCGCGTTGATCGCGTAGCCGCGGCTGAAGTCGTTGCTCCCCGGGAGGACGCCGAGGTTCGTGATCGTGCCGGCCGGCGCGGGCGTCGGGTCCCACGCGTAGGCGCGAAGCCCGGTCACGCCGGGCGCGTTCCCGTTGCCCGTCACCTGCCGGCTCGCGTTGAGCGACCGCGCGTAGGTCGCGAGGGTGTCGTCGAAGCCGACGCGGGAGATGCCGTAGCGCAGCTCGAGCGGCGCCCCGGCGTCGGCGACCGGCGCGGGGACGCACGTGTCGCCCGACGCGACGTATCCGGCGTCGCAGTGGCACGTCGCGCCGTGGAGGTGGCCGTGGCCGCCGCAAACGGCGCCCGCGTCGCCCGCATCGCCCCCGCCGTCCGCCTCCTCCTCGCAGCCGCCGTCGCCCTCGCGGAAGCCGGGCGCGCAGTGGCAGTGATCGCCGTGGGCCTCGCCGTTCGGCCCGCAATCGAGCCCTGCGTCCGACGCCGCGTCGACGTCGGCGTCGGACTCCGAGGCGTCGGGGCCGTCGGACGTCTCGCCCGCGTCTTCGTCCTGCGCCCCCACGTCGGCGGCGCCTGCGTCCGCCGAGACGTCGCTCGGGTCGTCTCCTCCGCAGGCGACGAAGGCCGCCGCGGCCAGCACCGGGGCGGCGAAGGCGGCGAGGACGGCGTGAAGGGACGTGCGGGGAGCGGGCGACGACATACGTTTCCTCCGAGGTGGTGCCCGGCGCGGCCGGGGAAGGCGCGCACGATAAACGCAACTCAATTGCCAATCCATGACGAGGCGCGGCGTCGACGTCGGCTCAATCGTTCAACCGTCCTCCTGTGAGCGTTCGGTGCGCGTCCGCCTCACTCCCGCGCGCGCCGCTTCATCAACCGATGAACCGGCGGACCTCGCCGATCGCCCCTTGACCATAATGCAGTTCAGTTGCATTTGTTCGTCCCTCCCGATGAACACTCACGGCCTCGTCCTCGCCGCGCTGCTCCTCTCCGCCTGCGCCACCTCCACGTCGTCGCCCGGCGCCGCTCCGACCGACGCCGGGGCGACGGCGCCCGGCGACGACACGGGCGAGCCGTCGCCCGCCTGCGCTCCGACCACGCCTCCCTCCAGCGGCGCGATCGCGGCGTTCGGCGAGGACGCGACGGGGAAGCAGGCGTGGGCCTTCCGGAGCAAGGACGCCGGGTCGGTGCTCTCGATCGAAGGGTACGCGGCGGCCGGAGGCCCGATGAGCGCGAAGACCCACACGATCGGCGCGGACGACGTCAGCTACGAGACGTGCGGCCTCTGCGTCGTCCTCGAGACGGGCTGCAAGAGCGCGGGCGGCGGCGTGGAGTGCGACAAGACCTTCATGCCCGTCGAGGGCGGCACCGTCTCGCTCTCCGCCGTCGAAATGAAGGCGGACGGCGCGCTCTCCGGGACGCTCGACGAGCTCGTCCTCCGCGAGGTGACGATCGGACGCGACGGGGCGACCACCCCCGTGCCGAACGGAGAGACGCTCTGCGTCTCCGCGCACGAGTTCGGCGCCACGATGACCGAGGCCCCCGGCGAGGAGGAGTGCAGCGGCCACGGGCACGCCCACGGAGACCACTGCCACTGCGACGACGGATACGTCCCCGACCCGGCGGACGCGATGCGCTGCATCCCGGAGTGATCCGGTCCGACCTCCAACGCCAACCGAACGCCACGAGGACATCTCATGCGTGACACCATCCAGCTCGTATCGACCGCAGGCACCGGCTACGCCTACGTGACCACGAAGAACAAGCGAACCATGCCCGACAAGCTGGAGCTCAAGAAGTACGACCCGATCGCGCGCAAGCACGTCGTCTTCGTCGAGAAGAAGATCTCGAAGGGGTGACGCCGATCGATCGTCCCGCCCCCGCCGGCCGCGCCGGTCGACGCGGGGCACGGCGGCGCTCCGGCGAGCGCCTTCGGCGAGGCTCATGAAGGACCGCAGCCGGCACTCCGCCTCCCCGCGGGAGGACGTCGTCACCGCTCGGCGCGCCGACGGAGCGGCGTCCAGCACCGTCTGGGTCGACGAGACGATCGATCTCGCGGCCATCTTCGAGCCGCACGTGAACGTCGTGGTGTTGCGGCGTCGAGCGCACGCGGCGCTCTCCGCCTACACGTCACGGCTCGCGCGTGACGGAGCGTTCTCGTTCAAGGCCACGGCCGCGTTCGAGCAGGCGGGCGGCCTCGACGCGCTGGACGAGCTCGCCGCGCGGCTCCCGCCGGACGACGCGCGCGACGTCCTCGTCGAAGACCTCGCGTACTGGATCGAGGTCGTCACGCAGCTGACCGGCGCCCGACGCGTCGGCGTCCGCCTCGTCCGGCTCGACGCGCCGATGTGCCCCGGCTTCCACGTCGACCACGTCACCGTCCGCCTGCTGTGCACCTACGCCGGAGACGCGAGCGAATGGCTCGAGGAGCGCGACGTCGACCGCTCCGTCCTGACGATGCACCCGCCGCTCCCCCTCGCCGCCGCCGTCCGGCGCGACGCCGTGATTCAGCGCTGCGCTCCGCTCGACGTCGTCCTCCTGAAGGGCGCCGCCTGGCCGGAGAACGAGGCGCGCGGCGCGATCCATCGCTCCCCCTGCCGGCGCTCCGTCCCCCGCCTCCTCCTCACCATCGACCCGCTCGGATAGACATGGCCTCGTCGACGCTCACCTCCGGAACCCCGTCCGGCCCTCGAAGGCTGCCCGTGACCGTCCTCTCGGGCTTCCTCGGCGCCGGGAAGACCACGCTCCTGAACCACGTGCTCGCGAACCGCGAGGGCCTCAAGGTCGCGGTCATCGTCAACGACATGAGCGAGGTCAACGTCGACGCGCAGCTCGTCAGGAGCGGCGCCGCGTCGCTCTCGCGCGTCGACGAGAAGATCGTCGAGATGCAAAACGGGTGCATCTGCTGCACGTTGCGGGAGGACCTCCTCGTCGAGGTCGCGAAGCTCGCGCGCGAGGGACGATTCGACTACCTGCTCGTCGAGTCGACGGGCGTCTCGGAGCCGCTCCCCGTCGCCGAGACGTTCACCTTCACCGACGAGGCGGGGCGGGCGCTCTCGGACGTGGCGCGCCTCGACACGATGGTGACCGTCGTCGACGCCGAGCGCTTCCTCGCCGACTGGCAGAGCGAAGACGATCTCCGCGAGCGCCGGGCCGCGATCGGCGACGACGACGACCGGACGGTCGCGGACCTCCTCGTCGAGCAGATCGAGTTCGCCGACGTCCTCGTGCTCTCCAAGCTCGATCTCGTCTCGAGCGACGAGCGCGACCGCCTGGAGGCGATCCTCCGGAGCCTGAACACCGGCGCGCGCATCGTCCGCGCCTCGCACGGCCGCGTACCGCTCGATTCCGTCCTCGACACGGGCCTGTTCGATTTCGAGAAGGCCGCGGCCGCGCCGGGCTGGCTCGCCGAGCTCCGGGGGGCGCGCTCGCCCGAGGCCGAGGAGTACGGGATCGCGAGCTTCGTCTATCGCGCGCGCGTGCCCTTCCACCCGGGGCGCTTCTGGCGCCTCCTCCACGACCCCGCGACCTTCCGCGGCGTCCTGCGCTCGAAGGGCTTCTTCTGGCTCGCGTCGCGCATGGCCGTGACGGGGCTCTGGTCTCAAGCCGGCGGCTCGGGGCGGTGCGAGGCGGCCGGCATCTGGTACGCGGCGCTCCCCGAAGACGAGCGGCCGGACGACGACGACCAGCGCGCCGAGCTCGAACGCCTCTGGCGGGAGCCGTGGGGCGACCGCAGGCAGGAGCTCGTGTTCATCGGCGTGGACGTGGACGAGGCCGCGCTCCGCGCGCGGCTCGACGCGGCGCTCCTCACGAGCGGCGAGCTCGCCGCCGGGCCGGCGGGCTGGACCGCGCTCGACGATCCCTTCCCCGAGTGGACCTTCGACGACTGACCGGCGCGCCGGCGGGCCACGTCCGGCGAGGCCGGACGGCGAGGGCGGGCCGCGCGAGCCTTAATTGCAATTTGATTGCATAAGCATCCGGCGCGCGCTACAGGACGACGATGAAGCGACTCCCGGTGACGGTCCTCTCGGGCTTCCTCGGCGCGGGGAAGACCACGCTCTTGAACCACGTGCTCGCGAACCGCGAGGGCCGCAGAGTGGCGGTCATCGTCAACGACATGAGCGAGGTCAACATCGACGCCCAGCTCGTCCAGCGCGGCAACGCCTCGCTCGATCGGCGCGAGGAGAAGCTCGTCGAGATGTCGAACGGGTGCATCTGCTGCACGCTCCGCGAGGACCTCCTCCTCGAGGTCGCGCGGCTGGCGCGCGAAGGGCGGTTCGACAGCCTCCTCATCGAGTCGACGGGCATCTCCGAGCCGATGCCCGTCGCCGCCACGTTCTCGTTCCGGAACGAGGCGGGGGAGAGCCTCTCCGACGTCGCGCGCCTCGATACGATGGTCACCGTCGTCGACTCGGCGGGCTTCCTCCAGGACTACGGCTCGGTCGACGACCTCGACGCCCGCGGCCTGGCGCTCGGGCTGGAGGATCGAAGGACGATCGCGGATCTGCTCGTGGAGCAAGTCGAGTTCGCCGACGTCCTCGTCCTGTCGAAGACGGATCTCGTCGCCGAAGAAGAGCTCGGCCGGCTCGAAGCGATCCTCCACCACCTCAACCCGGGCGCGCGGATCGTGCGCGCGCTCCACGGGGCGGCGCCGCTCGACGCCGTCCTCGACACCCACCTCTTCGACGAAGGCAAGGCCGCGACCCGCGCGGGCTGGGCCCGGGAGCTCGCGGGCCTCCACACCCCGGAGACCGAGGCGTACGGGATCGCGAGCTTCGTCTACCGCGCGCGGAGGCCGTTCCACCCCGCGCGCCTCTCCGCGTTCTTCTCGACGGAGTGGCCGGGCGTGATCCGCTCGAAGGGCTTCTTCTGGCTCGCCTCCCGGATGGCGGAGGTGGGCTCGTGGTCCCAGGCCGGCGCGGTGTGCCGGACGGCGCGCACCGGCTTCTGGTGGGCGGCCGTCCCTCGCGCCGCGTGGCCGACCGATCCGGACGCTTTGTCCGAGATCCGGTCGGTGACGAGCGGCCCGTACGGGGATCGCCGGCAGGAGATCGTGCTCATCGGCATCGGGATGGACGAGCCCGCGCTCCGCGCCGGCTTCGATCGCTGCTTGCTCGACGAAGACGAGATGGCCGGCGGAGCGGCGCGTTGGGCGCGGCTGCCCGATCCGTTCCCGCACTGGGGCCCCGTCCCGTTCGCCGAGCCGCGCGAGCCTTCTTCGGTCGCCGCGGAGGGCGCGTGAACGACCGACCGACGGCGCGCTCGCTCGTGGCGCGCGGCCGGTGACCTCGCGGACGACTCGAGACCACGGAGGAGACCCCATGATCGACGACAAGCAGATCGACCCGCAGCGCAAGGAGGACGAGTTCGGCACCGGCGGCATCGTCAACGCCGAGCTCGATCGCGGCCCGAAGGCGCGCAAACGACTCGCGAACCGGCTCGGCCTGAGCGGGAGCTACCGCTTCGACTACAAAGACGTCCAGACGCTCCGGCACTTCATCACCGAGCGAGGGAAGCTCGTCCCGCGGCGCATCTCCGGTCTGTCCGCGCGCCAGCAGCGCGACCTCGCCACCGCGGTGAAGCGAGCGCGCAACATCGCCCTGCTCCCGTTCACCGTCTCCAACACATGACGATGAGCTCACGCGCCAGCGCTCGCGCGACCCCGGCACCGAGGACCTCCGGCGCCGTCATGGCGTCGATGGATCGTAGCCCGCGGGTGGCGCGCGCGCCGGCGTCGTCCGCGATCGTGAGGCGCGGCGACGGCCTCGCGACCATCCTCCGGCCCGAGATCAACGTGTGCGTCTGGAGGCGCGCGCTCGCGCCGCGCCTCCTCGAATGGCTCGCCCAGCTCGGCCGCGGGCTCGTTCACGACGCGGCGTGCGACGTCTCGGCCGCGCGGCCCTCGGTGAGCGACCTCTTCGCCGGGCTCCCCGACGGCGCGGAGGCGAGGGCGTGGGCCGCCGACGTGGCCTCGCTCGCGACGCGCTTCGCCGGCGTCGTCGGGGCGCCTTCGCTCCGCGCGTCGCTCGCCACCGTCGTCACCGACAAGTGCCGCAAGCTCCACTCGGACTACAAGCGCGTCCGCCTCGTCTGCACGTACGCGGGGCCAGGGACCGAGTGGCTCGACGATCGGGACGTCGACCGCGACGCGCTGCGACGCCAGCACCCGAGCATCGAGGCGGCGAACGCGCGCGTCGTCCGCCGCGGCGCGCGCGTCCACCGAACCGGCGCCGGCGACGTCCTCTTGCTGAAGGGCGAGCTTCACGCCGGGAACGAGGGCCGCGGGGCCATCCACCGCTCGCCGCCGATCGAGCTCACGGGCGAGCGCCGGCTCGTCTTGACCCTCGACATGCTCTAGCGTCCCGAGTCCATGGTTCGTCGGGGAATCGCGAGGCCCGCTTCGCCTGGCAGGTCTCCCTCGCGGCCGGCACCTGCCGGCCGAACGCGGCGAGCGGCGCTCCGGAACATGCCTCCCTCTCCCGCCATACGAACACGCGTATCGGCGTAAAAGCAGAGACGCGACCGGAGAGGCCTATCGGCTCTCGGCGAATCCGCCTCCACCACCGTCGGGCCGTTCACACGGCGGCTGATCGCAGGGGGGCACGTGCGGTAGGAGCGCGAGCTCGTAGAACGGCGCCGTCGCGTTCTCCACGATGATCGTCGTGTCTTGCACGACGGGTGGAGCTTGCGAGACGGTGATCGTCGTCGCGACCGTGTACGGCGCCTCCGGGGCGGCGTCCTGCTTGGCTCGAACCTCGTAGGTTCTTCCGGGCCGGAGAGAGACCGCCCGGATCGTGAGGACTCCGCCGTCGTAGCTCCAGGCGTCCTTCCAAGGCCTCGCGAGCGGCTCTCCGATGAACAGCCCCTGGCCGGGCGCGAGGACCGATTTCCAGTACGCTTCGATGAGGGGCTCGCCGCCGACATACCGTCGCATCACGATCGGCGCCGACGAGAACTTGTTCGTATACGCGCACGGCTCGGACACGCTGCCGTAGCTGCCGGTCGCCCCGGCCTCCAGCCAACGAAGGGCGCTCATCTGGTTGCCGAGCCCGTCGGGGACCCAGCCACCGTAGGACGTCAGATGGTCGGCGATGGCGCCAGGGAGGTAGGTGTTGGTGTCGATGCCCTGAACGTCCCAGTGACCGGTGAAGTAAAAACCGATGTCCGTCTCGTTCTGGATCCAGTTCGACCCCGGCGGCATCCCGGGCGCCGTGGCATCGACGAACGTGGCGTCGATGAACGTCGAGCCGGTCCACTGGGCCACGACCACCGGATAGCTGCTCGCGCGGACGCTGCGAGCAGAGTCGGTCGTGCGGACGAGCCAGGCCTTCACGGACGGCATCGTCCCGTCGGCGGAGACCCCGCGGTCGATGAACGTCTCGCCGTCGGCGACGCTCCCGGCGGCGATCATCATGGTCGGCCGGATGCCGAAGTCGGTGAACGGCGCTCGCGTGTCCGAGTCGTACGTCGGGAGTGCCCTGCCGGCGTCGCATCCGACGTCGTACGACGCGTCGTAGCCGTGCGCGAACGCCGAGGTGATCGACATGCCTCCGACGCGAAACGGCCGCGTCCACGTCAGAGCGAGCGCCTGGACCGTCGCCGGCATCGCCGCGTTCGTCTGCGTGTACAGGGGCGCGAACGCCTCGGGAGTGAGCGTGTGGACGTTGGTGGCGAAGGCCAGCTCGACGACGTTCTGCGGCGGAATGTTTCGCGCTTGCACATAGTAGGCGGCGAGCGCGACGGACTGCGGATCGTTCACGTTGACGACGACGCCGAGCTCGCTCGCGTCGAGCCCGGTCTTCGGGAGGATGACCGTTGGCGCCGGCGAGCCGGGCGCGATCGCGTCGGTGGCGGCGTCGGTCCTGCCGCCGTCACGTCCGACGGATCCGTCCGCCAGCGTCCCCGCCTGGCGCGTCTCACGAAGGTCGGTGCTCGAGTCCGAGTCGGTGCCGCACGCGCCGATCGTGATCAGCGGGAAGAGGGAGATGGGGATCAGCGCCGGCACGAGCGAACGAAGGCGAATGGTCATCGATCAAACACCAGGCGTTCCCACCCGGAGCTCCTTCGGAGAGCGGACGTGCGAGCGCCCGGCGTCCGACCTCGGTTTGCGTGTCACGAACGACCTCCCGGAGGGGTCGCGATGCGAGCCTCACCGTGGATAAGCGTGAACGAGCCGGTTCCATCACCGAGAACGCACGTCGGCCTCCACGCGCGCCGTGACCGCGCCGCCCGCCTCGGCGACCGCGCGCCGTCGCGCTCGACGACGTCGAACCGGAGGACCGCGCTCCGCCAGCCGATGGGGTAGAAGGCGCGCGGCAGAGGCGGGGAGTCGACGCAGCGTCCTCGTCTGCATCGCCGAGGTATCCTCGGAGCATGCGGCGCGTGCTCTTCGTGCGGTCGGTGCTCACCGCGCTCGTCATGACGAGCATCGCTCGACCGGCGGACGCCGACGACGAGGCTCCACCTTCGATCGCTCTCAGCTACGAGATCGCATCGTCTCCGAGCGCGTGCCCTTCCGAGCAGGACTTCGGCAGAGAGGTCGAGCGCCTGCTCGGCGTCGATCCCTTCCGCGCGGACGCGCCGTTCCGGGTGCGCGTCGAGATCCGTGAGGACGCGAAGCGAGGTCGGGAGGGGCGCGTCGTCTTCTCGGGGGCGTCGACCGACGACCCCGACCTGCCGTGGGGCGGCGAACAGACGATACGATCGAGCGACTGCGGCGAGCTCGCGAGCACGCTCGCGCTCGTGATCACGGTCGCCATCGAGCGGCTTCGGCGCGCTCGACCTCAGCATGCGGGAGCCGCCGACCCGGACGGGGCCGCGCCGCCGGCGCCGACGAGCACGCTCGCCCGGCCGGCCGCACCACCGCCACCCGCGCAGAGCTCTACGGCCGCGGGCAGACGAAATCGAGCGCCGTCGACCCGCCGACCCGGCCCGTCACCCGCGACCCGACCGCCCCCGAGCCCGCGCGTCCACCTGAGCAGCGTCGCGGGAGCCGTCGCGGCGGTCAACATGACTCCGGGCGCGTCCGCAGGGACGGCCTTCGGCGCCAGGGTACGTCTCGGCGCCGCGTCCGCCGGGCTCGAGGGCGTGCTCCTCGCGCCGTCGACCGTCACGTCGATTCACGGCGGAGGTGTCGCGGTCTCGCTGCGCGCGGCCGAAATCACGGCCTGTTGGCACGTCGGATGGGGCGAGCGCCTCGACCTCCGCGCCTGCCCCGTCGTCGCCCCGCTTCTCCTCCGGGGGGTCGGGCAATCGCTCCCGCTTGCTCGCATGGGCTCGGCGACGAGCATCGCGCTCGGAGGCCGTCTCGGCGCGGGCGTCGAGGTGCTCGGTCCGATCCGCTTCGAGCTCGAAGTGGAGGCCCTGGGGCCGTTGACGCAGAACGTCTTCGCCGTCGACCAGGAGACCGTGTGGGCGCAACCCTCCCTGGGTGCGATGGCGCGCGCGAACGTCGCGGTACGTTTCCGGTGATGGATCGGGCTCGCTGACGCTTACTTGATGAGGATGGCGGCAACGGCCAACGTACGCGCGGCGCGCTTTCGCGAGCTCTTCGCGGCGCACGCGGCCTACGTCCATCGCGCGCTCCTCCGCCTCGGCGTTCCTCGCGCCGACGCCGAGGACATCATGCACGACATCTTCGTCTCCGTGTACGAGCGCCTCGACGAGCTCGATCCCTCCCGCTCGCCGCGACCTTGGCTCGCCACCTTCGCGTTCTATGCGGCCTCGAACTACCGGCGACGCGCCAAGGTTCGCGCGGAGGCGCCCGACGCCATCGCCGAGGAAGAGGCCATCGCCGCGACGCCCGATCCCGAGGCCGCGCTCGACCTGCGCTGGCGACAGGCGAAGGTCCTGACCGCGCTGCAGGCGATCGGCAACCTCGAGATCCGACAGGTCTTCATCATGCACGACATCGACGGGATGACCATGACGGAGATCGCGAGCGCCCTCTCGATCTTGTCGAGCACCGGGTACTCGCGCCTCCGTCTCGCGCGCGAGCAGTTTCGGGGGGCGCTCGAGCGCCTCCTGCGCGGGAGGACACCATGACGGTGACGTCGAAGGAACAACTCCAAGATCTGGATCCCGACGTTCGCGACCTGCTGTCGGAGGAGCAGTGCTCCGCGGAGGTCATGCCCTCCGCGCAGAAGGCGCGCATCCTGCGGAAGCTCGAGCGGACCCTCGAGCTTCCGCCCGAGGGCGGTCCGGGTGGCGGAGCCGCCGGCGGCGGTGGAGCCTCGCCGACGGAGGGCAAGCTCGTCACGAAGGGAGTCCTCCCGCTCGCGGCGCTCGCCGTGGCGGCGGCGACGATCCTGATCCATCGCGCATCGATGCGACCGGGCGTCGACCTCCGCCCGGAGGGGATGGTCGCCGTCGCGCCGGCCTCGGCCATGGCCGCGAGCGTAGACGACTCACCGGAAGCCGTGACGCCGACGCTCGAGGTCTCCGCCCTCCCGGACGCTCGGCCCAGCGTCGCGAGCTCGCCGAAGACGGTAGCGGCCGCAGCGCCTGGGCGCTCGAGCGCGCCTGCGCGAGACGGCCTCGCCGAAGAGAGAGAGCTCATCGCGAGCCTGCGCACGGCGCTGCTCGCTCGCCATTTCGACGAAGCGACGCGTCTCTTGAGCAAGCACGAGGCCACGTTCCCACATGGACAGCTCGTGACCGAGCGCGAAGCGCTGCGCGTCTGGCTCCTCGAGGATACTGGCCAGAAGGCGGCCGCCAGCGCCCACGCGAAGCAGTTTCACGAGACTTATCCGAACAGCGTCCTGCGCTCCGCCGTCGAGCGACGATCCAAGGAATAGGCGGCTCGCTCGAGCCCGCCGGCAATCCATTCGTCGCCGACGATATCGAATCAGGTGCCCATGAATGCGAAGAAGCTCTCCTGGTTGTTGCTCACGGCGAGCGTCGTGTTCACGTCGTGGATGGGTTGCTCCTCCGAGCGGGTCGACGTCGGGACACGCCTCTCGCCGACGCCCGAGGAAGACCCGCCGTTCTCCGCGAGCGAGGACGCGGCTTCGCCGGCGCTCGCGATGTGTCCGACGAGCGAGTGCCCGTCCGACCGAACGACGTGCCCCGGCAATCCGTTTCCATGCTCGGTGGATCTGAGCTCCGACGGCCTCAACTGCGGAGCCTGTGGGAACGAGTGCCCGGGGGCGACCGTCTTCGGCGTCCTGCGGATGGGCACGCGCTGCGTCGGCGGAACCTGTCAGCGCGAGTGCGTGAGCACCGGCGGCGCGGACTACAGGGACTGCAACGGCGTGGTCGATGACGGCTGCGAGGTCGACATCCTCTCGGACGTCGACCACTGCGGCGCGTGTGGAAACAAGTGCCCCGAAGGCACCGCGGTGTGCATCGAAGGCCAGTGCGGATGCCCGGCCGGGATGACCCACTGCGGATGCGCCGGCGGCTCGATCGGCGGGTGCGCCAACTCCGGGTGCACCGACACCAAGGTCGACGACAACAACTGCGGAGCCTGCGGTACCCGGTGCAGGCCTCCGACGGACGCCGGGCCCCCTCCGCCGAACACGGTCTACGGCTGCGGCGGGGGCGAATGCGGGAAGCTCCGCTGTCAGCCCGGCTGGGCCGATTGCGACGGCGACGTCGCGTCGAACGGCTGCGAGGTCCGGATCGTCGACGACCCGGAGCACTGCGGAGGTTGCGGGATCAAGTGCGGCGCGGGCCAGATTTGCCTCACCGCGCCAGGAGGCACGCCAGCGTGCGTCTGCGATCCCAGCGAGACGCTCTGTCCGACGTCGGTCGACGGAGACGGAAAGGTCGTGAACGGCTACTGCGCCGATCTGCTGATCGACCAGGAGAACTGCGGAGTCTGCGGGCACGCGTGTCCAGGCCCGACGGGGCCCGAGTATCACGGATTTCCTCGTTGCACGAAGAGCTACTGCGAGTACGGATGCGAAGCCGGCTACGCCGACTGCGATCAAGATCTCTCCAACGGCTGCGAGACCAAGATCGACAGCGACCCGAACAGCTGCGGAGCGTGCGGTCACCGGTGTGACGCCGACGCGGGGCAGCCCTGCGTGAACGGCGCGTGCCGGACGGTGGAGTGTGATGCAGGGCCGGTGACGCAGTGAGGAGCGCGCGCCGCGCTGCGCTCGCCGTGGCGACGCTAGGGGTCGGGGCTCTCGCCCTCGCCGTCGCGAGCTGCGCCGGATCCGAGGTCGAGGGCGCGGGATCGACGAACGAGCCCAGGACCATCCCCGCCGCGAACGGAGACGCCGGACCGGACGCGAGCGACGGATGCGAGGGCGACGGGGACGTCGATGCGTGTCCGAGCCGCGCCGGCGCGTGCGAGGACGAGTGGTGTCCCGTGACGACGCCGCTCGACCCGGCCCTCGGGCTCGCCAGCGTTTGGGGCAGCGGTCCGAGCGACGTCTGGGCGGTCGGAGCCGCCGGCAGCGTCCTTCACTGGGACGGCAGCGCATGGACC
Source organism: Labilithrix sp. (assembly GCA_019637105.1). Classification (GTDB taxonomy): domain Bacteria; phylum Myxococcota_A; class Polyangia; order Polyangiales; family Polyangiaceae; genus Labilithrix. Next base: position 34,487 of record JAHBWF010000021.1, on the reverse strand, counting down.
GCGGCGTCGGTCGGGACGAGCCAGTCGCTCTACGCCGTGTGGGGCACGGGGCCGAACGACGTCTGGATCGCGAGCTCTCCGAGCGTGATCTTCCGTAAGGCCGGCGCCGTCGACGGCGCGGCGCGGTGGTCCTTGGCGCCGGCCATCGTCGAGGCGCCGGGCGCGCGCGGCAAGGTCCTGCGCGCCCTTTGGGGCACGTCACCGAGCGACGTCTGGGTGGGTGGTGACCTCTTCGCGAGCGCGTCGTCCTCGACGCGATGGGGCCTGTGGAGGAGCGCCGCCGCCGGCAGCGGCGCGGCGTGGACCGGGACCTCGCCCCGCGCCGTCAGCGCCATCTGGGGCAGCGGACCGAACGACGTCTGGATCGTGGGAGGCGCGTCGGGCGAGCTGGGGGACGCCGGGGCGAGCTCGGCGCACACGGACGGAGCGTTGACGGAAGAGGGACTTTTGGCGTGGACCGCCGTCGACACCCAATCGACGGGGACGCTCCATGCAGTCTGGGGGAGCGGGCCGAGCGACGTCTGGGCCGTCGGTGACTTCGGGACGATCCGTCACGGAGGCCGCGGGCGACCGCGATGGATCGCCGTCGCGTCCCCCACGACGAAGACCCTCCGCGGCCTGTGGGGCTCGGCGCCGGACGACGTCTGGGCCGTCGGCGACGAGGGCACCCTGCTTCACTATGACGGGGTCGCATGGGCGGCATCGACGGCGACGTTTCCGTCGGGGACGAGACCGCGTCTGTTCGGTGTATGGGGCAGCGGACCGAGCGATGTCTGGGCGGTCGGTGACGGGCTCGTGCTGCACTACTCCGGCCCCAAGGCGCGCGCGCGAGGAGCAGGTCGATGAAGTCGGTGTGGTATCTACGAGGTACGTTTCTCCTGGTGTCGCTCGTGCCCGTCGCGATGGCGTGCAGCCGCGCGGGCGACGCCGACCTGTGGATGGCGGAGGACGTCGACGCCGGCGGCGAGCAACCTCTTCCTTCCGCGGACCCTCCGGACGAGTCGGAGGCGGGCGTCGACGCCGCGTCGACCGACGGCGACGCCGGCCCGCCGGCGCGGACGTGCTCGGACGATGGCTTCTGCCATACCGACGTGCCGGGCGGCCAAACCCTTCGCGACGTGTGGGGCGACACGGAGGGGGTCGCCTGGACGGTCAGCGCCGAGGGGAACGTCCTTCGCTGGAACGGCGCGGCGTGGGTCCAGAGCTTCGCAGCCGGCACACCCCTCTACGCGGTGTGGGGAAGCAGCTCCACCGATCTCTGGGTGGGCGGCGAAGCCGGGCTCTTTCACGGCACTGGCGCGAGCGCGAGCACGCTCGTCTGGACGGCGGTACCCGCGCCGGGCCCGGTGCGTTCCATCTGGGGAGCGAGCGGCTCGGACGTCTGGGCCGTCGTCGCCGAGGCCGCCACGGACACCGAGGGCACCGTCCTTCATCTCTCCGCCGCGCCGGACGCGGTCGACGGCGGAGACCCCGGCGACGGCGACGCCGGCACAGGTTGGGTCGTCGATCCGGTCTCGACCGCGTTCCCTGCGCGCTACGTGAAGGTGTGGGGAACGAGCAGCGACGACGTCTGGCTCGGCGCCGAAGTCGGAGCGATCCGAACGCTCCAGGTGATCCACGGCCGGCGCGAAGGAGCCGGTCAGCTGGTCTGGAGGCCGACGGTCCCGAGGAATGTCCTGCAGATGAACGGAGGCTGCTCCGTCTCGCGCTCCGAGGTCTATCTGCTCGGGTCCAGGGACTACTACAGAGGCGTCAGCGCCAACGACGGGCTCTCCTTCACCTGGACGGCACACGCCGACTTCACGGTCGGCGGCCTCGCGCACCGCGCCGTTCGGGCCTCGGCGCCGAACGACGTCTGGCTCGCGGGCGATCTGGGTCGCCTGCGCCACTGGGACGGCGTCGACTGGCGCCTCGCGCGGATCGCCCTCGACGACGTCATGCCCGTCGTCAAACCCTTCTACGCGATCTGGGCCTCCGAGGACGGCGACGTCTGGGTCGTCGGACAGGACATCGCTCTTCGAAAGGTTGCCCCCTAGTGCTCCGCTCGTCGCGAGTCGCTCGTGCGCCACACGAAGATCACCTCATCACGGCGAACGATCCGCCGAGGCTCGGCCCGGCGCCGATCCGCTGCTGCGCGCTCGCGCTCACGATGTTCGCCGCGCTATCGGCGTCGTGCACGACGTCGCGGGACGGGTTCGAGTCCCCGAACGACGACTTCGGAGGCGACGGGCATCTGGACGCAGGCGCCGCGCCCACCTCCTGCTCGTCCTCGGCGACGACCATCGAGCGGGTGCCGGTCGTGATGGAATTCCTCGTGGACGAGTCGGTCAGCATGCGCGACCTCAACAAGTGGAAGGCGGCGCGCGAGGCGCTCCTCGCCATGTTCGCCGACATACGCGCGGACGCTGACCAAGCGACCTTCGTCGGCATCTATCTCTATCCGAAGAACGACAAACTTCCGCCGCGATCGCTCGTCGACGCGGCTCACTACGACGACGTCGTGAGGGCGGTCAACGTCGGCTCTCCTTCGGGCTCCCATACGCCGACCGCGGCGGCGCTGGAGAGCGCGTATCGAATCGTCGAGGAGTTTCGTCCTCCGACCGATGCAGGCTTCTTCTCCGACGAGACGAAGCGGGTCGTCGTGCTCTTCAGCGACGGTCGGCCCACCGATGGGCCCGAGCGGTGCCAGCGGCTCGCCGCCGAGAGGTACAACAGCGTGCCGCCCAAGGACCCGATCCGGACGTTCGCCATCGGCATCGGTCCGTTCCCGCAAGGTGGCGCAGCCTACGATCCCGTGTTCATGAGCCGGCTCGCGCAGAACGGCGGCACGGCCCGCGCGGGCTGCGATCCTCGGGCGACGGATCCCATGGAGGTCTGCCACTACCAGATCACGCCCGGAGCGGACGTCGAGGCGACGACGAACGCGCTCACCGCTGCCTTCGACGAGATCCGCGCGCTCAGCGCTTCGTGCGAGTTCCACTTCAAGACGAATCCGTTCACCGATCTACGGGACGTCACCGTCACCGTCACCGACGCGGACGGCAACGTGACCCCCATCCCGAAGGACGACACGGACGGTTGGTCCTTCGACGAGCCCGCGAACCCCTCCAAGATCGTGCTGCGCGGACGGTCGTGCTCGGTGACCACGGGCGCGCCGTCCGGACGCGTCGACGTCGTCATCGGCTGTCGTCCACCCAACTGAGCCGCACCGCGCGCGTTTCGACGCGCCCCCGGCGGCGACGCGAGGGGGGCTCGGTCGTATCCGGATCTCGTTGAAAGAGACGTGCTCGCTCGGCGTTCGTTCGATCCTCGTTCGCGAACGGCCGCTCGACCACGCCGCCTGGAGGTCTTCCTCGGGCGAGACTCTCGCCGCTCCCTTCAGATCACGATCTCGCGAAGCGCCGCCACGAGGAAGCGAGCGACGGCCCGAACGCGCGGCACCTTCGTCGTGCTCTCGTGGGTGATGACCCAGACGCCGGCGCGGAGCTCCGAGATCGGCTCGCCGGACTCCACGAGGGAGGGGTCGCTCTGCGCATACGCGCGCGGCAACAGCCCCACGCCGACCCCCGCGCGAACGGCCTCGATGAACGCCGACCGCGAGTTGGTGCGCAGCGCGACGCGCTCGGCCGGCACGTGCGCGGCCTCCCACGCCGCCTGGGGCGTGCCGGCGAGGTCCTCGTCGAGGCAGACCCACGGCGGATCGTCGCGCGCGATCACCTCCGCGGTGCCGTAGCGCGCGAGCTCCGTCGACCCGACGCGCTGGCCCACCAGGCTCGAGTCGGGATCGGGATTGACGCGGACCGCGACGTCCGCTTCGCGGCGGGAGAGGTCGAGCTCCTGCGCCGTGACACGCAGCCGGATCCGCAGCGCCGGATGACGAGCGCGCAGGCGTGGGAGCACGCCGACGAGGACCCCGGCGACCAGCTCCGGGCAGGTGACCGTCACGAGGCCGGCCGCGTCGGCGCCCTCGTCGCGGAGGGCGCGATCGAGCTCGCCGATGCGCTGCGCGAAGTCGGCCGCCACGGTGAGGACCGCGCGCCCGGCGTCGGTCGGGACCATGCGCGCGCCGACGCGCTCGAAGAAGAGCGCGCCGGCGTCCTTCTCGAGAGCGGCGAGCCTCCTCGACACGGTGGTGTGAGCGACGCCGAGCCGGCGGCCGGCGCTCGCGGCGGAGCCCGTCTCGGCGACGGCGAGCGCGAGGCGCAGATCGTCCCAGTGCATGGATCGCAATGGTACCCCCTCGCGCGACGCTGCCCGCTCAATAGCCGGCGCAGGGGGCGGCGGAGTAGCCGTCCGGCTCGCGCGGTCCACCCGTGACGACGTCCTCGGCGAACGTCGCCGCCGCGCTCCGGACGCTCGGCCCCATCGGCGCCGGCTCGTTGTCGATCTCGTGGAAGCCGCCCGGACAGTCGAGGCCGTGGGTGGAGGCCCCGCGGCGGCGCTGGTCGCCGACCCAGGAGCGAACCTCCGCGCTCTTCGCGTAGACGTCCTCCTCGTCGCCGCCCGTGATCGTGAGGACGGGGACGCCGGCCGGCAGCACCGCGTCGCGCGCGCGCGACGCGTGAACGAGCAGGTTCGCGGCGATCGGGTAGAGCGCCGGACGCGTCGGCGTGATCGGCCCTGTGTGCGGCGGTTGCTCGTTGCGCGTGAGCGTCTCCCGCCGGACGCGGTCGAGGAAGAGGTGAACCGCGACGCCGGGCGTGAACAGGATCGCGCCGCGGACGGGCCGGTCGAGCGGCTCGAGGCCCTGGAGGATGCGTGTCGCCAGCAGGCCGCCCATCGACCAGCCCGCCAGCAGCAGCGGGCGCTCCTCGTCTTCCCGCGTCGCGCGCTCCACCTCCACCGCGAGGCGCGCGAGGCTCGGATAGAGGTAAAACGCGAGGCTCTTCCCGCAGGTCTCACCGTGCGACGGATACTCGAAGGAGACGACGCGGAAGCCTCGCGCGGTCCAGGCCTCGAAGAGCGGGCGGTGGTTGTCGAGGCGATCCGAGAACCCGTGAAAGAAGAGGATGTCGCCGCGGACGGCCCCGACGGGCCGCGCCTGACCGACGCGGAGCTGAACGTCGCCGCCGTCGGCCGGGAGGCGCGTCGTCTCGAGCCACGTGGCCGGGAGGTCGCCGCACGGGACGCGCTGCACGATCTCGTCCGAGGAGGCGTCGGCGCCTTCGTCGGCGGACGCGCATCCCGACGCCGACGCGAGGAGGAGCGCGGCGCCGGCGAGCACCGCGCGAAAGGACGCTCGAAGCAGGGCTGTCATGGGCTCCACTGTAGGCGCCGTCCGTGCCTCGCGCCCTGTGCAAGTTCGGGGGCGCGCCTGAGCGCGCGTGCACAGATCACCGTCGGTGCGCCTCCGAGCGGCTCGACGAGGCTCGCCCCTCGCGGGCGTCCAGCGGCGGGAGGGTGAGCAGCTCCGAGCGCGTCAGCGGCGGCGCGGGATCGAGTACGTGACCGTCGCGTGCGCGAGCACGTCGCCCGCTGCGCTCCGAACGTAGACCTCGCCGACGGCGAGCTGCTTGCCGAGCTTGAGGAGGAGCGTCTCCACGGTGAGCTCGCCCGGCGACGGCTTGCGCAGGAAGTTGATGCCGAGGTTCGTGGTCACCGCGAGGGCGACCGGACCGATCGCGGAGAGGACCACGAGGTACATCCCGACGTCGGCGAGGCTCATGAGCGTCGGGCCGGCGATCGTGTCGCCCGGACGGAGGTCCGCGTCCGTCGTCGAATAGCGAAAGACGAGCCGTCCGTCCTCGACCGCGTCGATCCGATAGCGCTCGGGACGCGACTGCGGGAACTCGCGCGCGAGGAACGCGAGGAGCTCCGGGGCGTTCATCCGCGGCATGTCATTCGTACCAGCTCGACATCCCGCCGAGGTCGTAGACGTTGGTGTAGCCGCGCGCGCGGAGCGCGCTGGCCGCGCGCGCGGAGCGCCGGCCGGAGTGGCAGTAGACGACGATGGGCGTGTCCGTCGGGCCGAGCTCGCGCTCGCCGATCGCGTCGACGGGCACGTTCTCCGCGCCGTCGACGTGCTCGTCGGCGAACTCGGCCGCGCTCCGCACGTCGACGAGCTTGGCCCCGCCGGCCACGAGCTCGCGCGCCCGTGCGCCGCCGATCGTCGCCTGCGCGGCGCCGGGCTCCGCCGAGGTCGCCGTCTTCGCCTCCGGCGGCGGAGGGCCCCCGCGGTCGCAGCCGAAGGCGAGAACGCCGAGCACGATCGTCGCGGTCCACGTGTTCATCGGCCCGTGACTATAGCCGCTGGTCGGCCTGGGGGTGACCCTCAGGGCCGCGCTCCGGCGCCCCGCGCCCCGTTCAGGTGGCGTGCGTCCCGGCGGCGGCGGACCTTCGCTTCGGGCCCGACGACGGCGTCTGCGCGAAGACGACGGGCGCGCGTAGGTCCGAGAGGGTCTCGCCCGCGGAGACCTCGGGGAACCCGGTGGCGCACACGACGCTGCCCGGGCCTGCTTCTTCGATGCGCTCGAAGCCCTCGCGCGCCGAGATGAACAGCTGCTCGAACGCACCTCGCCGATCCCGCGGGAGCACGAGCAACGGCTCGCGCGCGCGGAGCGTGCCCGATTGCACGCGCAGCCAGGTGAGCCGGCCGAGGGCGCGATCGTCCGTCGACGCGAACGCGTACGCCGAGACGGGGTCCTCACCGCAGGCGAATCGCGCGACCGTCACGCCTCGACGCGGATCGGCGCCGAGGGCGGGCGGGCGCTCGGCCGGCGACGGCAAGTAGGAGACGAGCGCGTCGAGCAAGAGGCCCACGCCGCGCCGCGCGCGCAGCGAGCCGCAGGTGACGGGGATCACGCTGCCCTCTCTCGCGCGCGTCGCCCGGCGGAGGACCCGCGCCAGCTCGTAGGCGCCGACGTCCACGCCCACGGCGGACGCGCCCCGGACGGCCTCGTCGAGCTCGGCGCACACGTCGACGAGCCGCCGGCGCATCCGGGCGACCACGTGACGCGCGGCGGGCGGAACGCGGCGCAGCTCGCGGCCGAGCCCGCCGCCGCGCTCGACGACGAGGCGCTGCTCGAGGACGTCGACGACGTGCACGCCGTCGTCGTCCCGCCACGGGACGTGGACGAGGACCGCCGGCGACGCGAGCTCCTGCTCGAGCGCCGCCGCCGTCGCCTCGAGATCCGCGATGTCCCCGACGTCGTCGACGAACGCCACGGCGGGCACCCCGCGCGCGCGCGCCGCGCGGAACGCGGCCTCCCTGGACTCGACGCTCCCCCTCGCGCCGTCGAGCGCGAAGAGCGCGCCGTCGAGCGCGGCGAGGGCGTCCGTCTCGAGGAGCGTCACGCTCGTCTCCTCGCCCGCCAAGCAGCCGGAGAGGGGCGTCCACGAGAGCGTGATCGCCGGGAGGGCGGGGACGCTCGCGCCGCGCGCGCGCTCTCCGTCGGACCTCCGGGCGTCGTCGGCGACGCCGACGATGCGCTCTCGACACGTCGTCGACCCCACGTCGACGCTGCTCATGATCCCGATGTTCCTCAGACACGCGATGTCGCGCTGCATGGACGTCTCCTGCCCGAGCACCGCCGTTCGGCGGCTCGTTGTGGTTGAGGTTGCGACCTCGGCAGGACGTGCGGACACGCGCACGAAATGACGAAGGCCGGCGCTCGCGGGGGTGCGGAGCCGGCCTCGTAGGAGACGTCGTCGTCGGAATGCGTCGAGACTTCGCCTACGGACCTCCTCCGCGCCGCGGAAGCTCGACGATCACGCGATGCTCGCTCATCGGCCCAACTATGGGGCCGCCGGCGGGAACGTCAAGCGGGGACGTGATCACGTCGCGCTCTCGCCCTCGAGCGCGACGACCTCGAGCTCCTCTTTGCCGCGAGGGAGGACGACCTCGCGCACGTCGCCGACGCGGGCGCCGAGCAAGGCGCGGCCGACCGGGCTCGCGACGCTCGTCGCCGCGACGTCGGGCCGGGACGTGCCGAGCAGCACGAGCTCCTCCGGGGACACGAGTCGGTAAGCCCGCTCCTCGTCCTGCTCGTTCCGCGCGCGCACCGTCACGCCGAGCGCCGCGCGCTCGGGGTGGACGACCGGCTCGAGCGTCTCGGCCCGCGCGAGCGCCTCGTCGACGCGCGGATCCGAGCGCGCCGCGGCCGCGCGCGCACCGGTCGCGGTCAATCGAAACGGCCCCGGCGGGATCGCGAGGCTCGAGCTCGAGAGCGAGACCCCGGCCGCGTCGTCCTCCTTGGTAAACGCCTTGCTCACGCCCGAAGCCTAGTACCCGCGCACCGTGAATTCGACCGGTACGTCCGCCTCCGGCGAGGGGAGGAGCGCTCCCGCCGTCGCACAGCCGTAGGACCGCCGAGGTCACTTCGCGGCGGGCAGCGGGATCGCGACGGTGGCCTCGGCCGCCGCGTCCTTGGCGGAGATGAACCCGAGCTCGACGGAGCGGCGCACCGGGACGCAGACGCTGTGCGTCTGCGCATCGCAGACGACGATGTTGATCTCGCCGCCGAGCGTCGCGTTCGGCGCGCCGGCCATCGGGCGGACCGTGACGCGAAAGCCGTCCTTCACGTCGCTGCCCGTCGACCTCACGTCGTTCGGCGCGTCCGCCAGGCCGTCGCTCCGGTTCCAGCGCACCCGGAACGGCGCTTCGTCGTTCACCGCGGTGCCGTGCGGCGTGACCCACGTCACGCGCACGGTCGTGTCGGCGTCGGGCCGCACGCGGACCTCGGGCACCTCGACCTTCTCGTCGGCCGCCGCCGCGCCGCTCGGCGCGCTCGCGGCGCCCTCGGACGAGCCGGCCTTCGGTCGCGCCTCGCTCGCCTCCGAGCTCGGCGCGGGCTTGCGTTCGCACCCCACGAGCGCGGCCCCCGCGAGCACGCACGAGACGACGAGCCACCGCACCGCGCCTCCGCGCTCCATCACTCGAGCGACAACCGGGCCGCGCCCCGATTTGTTCCCGGCCTCCGGCCGAACGAGCGCGCTCACGTCCCGATCGGCAGCGTGAGCGAGGGCTTGTCCCATATCCCCGAGTCCTCGGACTCCATCGACCCGCCGCCGTCGTCGTCGGCGTCGCCGAAGAACGCGAGGATCTCGTCGCGGCGGGCGTGCGCGTCGGCGCGGCCCATCTCGACCAGCTGGCGGCAGAAATGCCCGTCGAACAGGAGGTAGCTCGCGAGGTCGGCCTCGTCGCCGACGCCGATGTCGAGCGCGTTCAAAAGCCGCTTCGTCAAGAACGGGTTGCCGATGAGCTTGCCGCGGCGGACGTGATCGCTCGCGAGCTTGCCCATGTCCTCGGTGGGCCGAAGCGTGAACGCGTTCACGAGCCGGTAGGCGGGCGCGTTCCGCTTCTGCGCTTGCTCGGACATCGCGTCGAGGAAGCCCGGTCCGTAGTGCTTGGTGCCGTCGCGGATCACGTTGTTGAGGCGCGTGAGGAGCTCGAGATCGACGTCGACGTGGTCGAGCAGGAACGCGTTGAGGACCTTGCCGAGGAGGAACGCCGCGCCCGGCGCCTTGATGTCGCGCGCGCCCTCGTGGGCGCGGATCCCCTTGACCTCGCTCGAGCTGCCGATGGCGAAGATGTGCGTCGCGCCCAGCCGGAGCGCGGGGGCGATCGGCGTGTTCTGCCGGAGGCCGCCGTCGAGGTAGAGCTCGTCGTCGATCCGCACCGGCGGGAAGAGCAGGGGGATCGCGGCGCTGGCGAGCGCGTGGTGCGGGCCGATGTGGTCCGACCGGAAGAGCGTCCGCGGCGGCGCCGTCCGCGGGATGTCGACGTCGGGCGCCGTCTGCATGAAGACCACCGTTCGGCCCGTGCCGACCTCGGTCGTCGAGACGGTGAGCGCGCGGAGCTGCTTGCGCCGGAGCGCCCGCGCCAGCGCGCGCCAGCTGATCTCGCGCTGCACGAGCTCGGCCATGGGGCGCACGTCGAACAGGCCCGTGCCCTCGCCGCCGCCGAGGAGCAGGCGCGGGATGCCCACGAACTGCCGCGGCCCGAAGCCGAGCACGCGCGTGATCTGGAGCTCGCTCCAGAGGTGAACGAGCCGGCGCATGCCGAGCACCGGATCGGTCAGGTGCGCCGCGAGGTAGCACGCGTTGATCGCGCCCACGCTCGTCCCGCACAAGATGTCGATCTTCGGCGGCGCCCCGCGCATGCGCGAGAGATCGTCGAAGATGTACCAGAGGACCCCCACCTCGTACGCGCCGCGAGCACCGCCTCCGGAGAGGATCATCGCTGTGCGGCGGCTCGGCCTATTTTTGAGAGCCGTCGTCGTCATGTATCGGGAGTCGATTTCCTTGGGCGAGGACCCCGCCCGGCGTCCGGGCGCCGAGCTGAGCCGTCGGGCCGGGAGGCTCCGGCGCGCAAGTCCTCCCGGCCAGTCTAAATCAGCGAGCGCAAAGCTCGATCAAAAACCAACGTGCGACGCGGCGCGCGCCTCGATCAGCGCGAGCTGCCCTCGCCGACGCGACCGCGCCCCGAGGACGGACGACCGCCGAGCGCCGGCGACGAGTCGTCGCTGCGCGTGGAGCGCTCCGGCATCGGCGTGTCGTCGAACAGGGTCGTGACGAGCGGACGCTCCGCGAAGCGGCGCTTGAGCCGCGGGTCGCGGATCGTCCCCACCAGCGCCGCCGCGTAGTCGACCGCCTTCTGCCGAGCCTGCGGCGCCTGCGGCGACGCCGCGCGCTTGAGCGCGTCCGCGCAGAGCACGCGCACCTCGAGGCCGTACTCGCACCCTTGGAGCGCCTCGACCGCGCCGAGCGCCGTCGTCGCGAGGAGCGTCGCGGCGTGGACCTCGCCGGCGTCGACGCGCGCCGCGGCCTCCACCGCCATCGCGTAGAAATGATACGCGACGAGCGCCTGGTGCTCCGCCGAGCGCCGCGCCGAGAGCGCGTTGTGGATCGCCATCGCCGCGTCGCGCCGGTAGCGCGCGAGCGCGCCTCCGACCACCGCGGCGTGGGTGATGTCGTACGCGTTGCCGGTCGCCTGCGTGAGCTGCGACGCCTCGCGGATGTAGACCTCGGCGCCGTCGACGTCGCCGAGCTCGAGCATCACCTCGGCCGAGACGAGGAGCGTGTCCGCGCGGCCGTCCTGATCGCCGTAGCGCTCGTGCGCCTCGCGCGCGCGCTTGAGGTACGCCTGCGCGCGCGGCATGTCCCCGAGGCGCGCGTAGGAGTGGCCGATGTTGGTGAGCGTCTTGGCGAGCTGGAATCGCCCGCCGATCGAGAGGTCGATGCGGATCGACTCGAGCGCGAGCGCGATCGCGTCCTCGTAGCGCCCCTGGACGAACATCGCGTACGCGAGCGCGTTCTTCGCGCGCGCCTCCTGACGCCGCGCGCCGACCTTGCGGAACACCGCGATCGCCTCGACGTACGCGTCCACCGCCTCGCGCACGCGGCCGACGCGCCGGAGCAGGACGCCGCGCGTGCGGAGGACGTCGGCGCGCATGCGGGCCGGCACCGTCGGGTTCAGCGTCGGGTTGCACGCGGCGAGCGCGCGATCGCTCGCGGCCAGCGCGCCTTGCACGTCGCCGATCTCGCGCGCGAGCTCGCTGACGAGGAGCTCCGCCTCGATCTCGAAGCTCGGGTACGCCGAGGCGTGCGCGAGGCTCGCCGCCTTCTTCGCGACCGGGAGCCCGTGCGCGAGGTGGCCTTCGTCGAGGTCGTAGCGCGCGGTCCGGAGGAGCGCGAGGCACGCGGCGCGCGGCGTGCCGATGAGCTTCGCCGTCCGGCGGAGGTTCTCGAGGTGCCGGACGCGCTCCGCCTTCCGCCCGAGCACGCGGAACGTCGCCTCGAGCGCGTCGTAGACGCGGAGCCGGTTGGCGTCGCCGGCGGGCAGGTACTGCGCGGCGCGGAGGTAGTAACGGATCGCGAGCTGCGTCTGGTAGGCATGGCGGGCCGCGTTCGCGGCCTCGAGGTAGAACACCGCCGCGCGCGGGGCCGCGTCGCCCTTCACGAGGTGACGCGCGACGATCGCCGCGGAGACCCCGCGCGCCAGCGACGTGTCGGCGAGGTGCTCGCCCAGCGCGCGGTGCATCCGCGATCGCGTCGTCGAGTCGAGCGTGGCGTACGCGACGTCGCGCGTGAGCGGGTGACGGAAGTCGAGGACGTCGGCCTTGCGGTCGCACAGCCCGCGAGCGCAGAGGCGCGTGATGGCGTCCTCGCTCGCGCGGAGCGACGAGCGCGTGTTGAGCTTCGCGAGATCGGCGAGGCCGAGCGGCCCGCCGGCGATCGCGAGCCAGTCGACGATCACGCGCTCCGAGCCGGGCAGCTCGTGGATGCGGTCCGCGAGGAGCTGCTCGAGCGTCGACGGCAGCCCCATCGCGTCGAGCTCGCCGCCGCCCTCGCGCACCAGCGCGTCGTCGCGGATCTCGAGGACGCCGCGCTCGAGGAGCGCGTCGATCATCTCGAGGAGGTAGAACGGGTTGCCGCCGACGCGCGGCATGAGCTCGGCGCAGACCTGACGCACGCCCTCGCGCACGTTCAGCCGCGCCTCGACGAGGCGGATCTGCTCCTCGCTCGACAGCCCGTGGAGCTCGATGCGGACCTTGCCCTCGAGCACGTGGTGCGTGCGATCGTCGGGGCGCGCGACGAGCACGGCGAGCACCGGCAGCGGGTCCTCCTGCTTCAGGAGCTCGGCGAGGAGATCGAGCGTCGGCTTGTCGGCCCACTGCAGGCCCTCGATGACGAAGACGAGCGGCTGCTCGAGCGCGAGGGCCGCGACGAGGTGGCGGACCCCGCTGACGAGCAGCTTCTTCCGGTAGTGCGCGTCTTCGTCCTCGCCGCCCTGCTGCTGCTGCTGGTTCGCGGCGATCTCGGCGAGCCGCGCGACCATCGGGCTCGTCTCGTCGCCGCCGGCGGAGCCTCGGCCCGCGCGGGCGATGAGGAGCGCCATGTCCTCGTACGACTCGTCGCCGCTCGCGCCGATCGCGTCGCGCACGAGGTCGGCCAGCGTGTTGTACGGCACCTCGATGCGCACCGGAGAGCACTCGGTGCGGACGACGCGCGCGTTCGGCGGCAGCTCGGCGGTGAACGTCGCGACGAGCGCGCTCTTGCCGATGCCGAGCTCTCCCACGACCGCGCGCGTGGTGACGACCCCGCGCGCGCCGCTCTTCGTGCCGTTGACGGCGACGTGGTACGCCGCGTGGAGCTCGGCCTTCTCGGCGTCGCGGCCGATGAGATCGTTCTGCGCCGTCGCTTGCTCTTGCGCCTTCTCCTCCCGCGAGAGGCTCCGCTCGAGCGTGTAGATCTGCATCGTCGGCGGGAGGTTCTGCACGGGCGCGACGTCGGGGCGATGGAGATCGAGCGTCGGCGCGTCGTGCCAGCGGAAGTCGCGGCGGACCTGCCGGTAGACGCCGCCCGCGACCCACGTGGTGCCGATCGGCGTCGCGCGCGAGAGGACGTCGGCGAGGTAGGCGACCGGATCGTGCAGCACGTAGCGGACGAGGTTGCCCTCGGGATCGCGCGTGCCCGAGGCGATGCCGCGCACGATGGACAGCGACGCGCCGACGGCGGACGGGAGGTCGTCCGCGATGCCCTGGATCGCCTCGTGGGTCTCGACCGCGAGCCAGGCGGCGTCGGACGCGGCCTTGGCCGGCTTCGCGCCGAGGCCGGCGATCGCGCGCGCCTCGAAGTCGCCGGTCCAGACCCAGCGCATCCCGCGCTTGTAGGCCATGTCGCCGAGCATCGCGCGCGACCGCTCGAGCGCGCGCGCCAGGGAGCGCCGCTCGACGTCGTCGAGCGCTCCTCCTTCGCCGCCCGGCACGAGCCGCAGGGTGACGATCGCGACGTGCCGGACCTCGCGCGCCTCGGACCGCCGGGACGGCGGACCGGGCGGGCTGCTCTTCGTCGCGCCCGGCGGCCCCGGCGCGCGCGAGCCGTCTCCTTGCGCGAGCGCCGCGGGCGCGGCGGCCTGCGTGTGGTGCTCGGGCACGTGCGGCGGCGGCACCTCGCTGCTCTTGAGGGCGGGCGCGGAGCGCGGGACGAGCTCGTCGATCGTCTGCTCGAGCGAGGAGGCGTCGACGAGCACCTGCCGCACGAGCATCGCGCGCGCGACCGCCGCGGCGACGTCGCGCCCGGACGCGAAGCGGTCCTCGCGGTTCGGCGCGAGGAGCTTCATCACGATGGTCTCGAGCTCCTCCGGGAGATCGCGCCGGTAGATGCTCGGCGGCTCGACCTTGCCGGAGCGCACGATGTCGAGCAGCGCCTCGCCGCCGAGGCCGCCGTGCAGCGGCCTCCCGGTGAGGCACTCCCAGAGGATGACGCCGAGCGAGTAGAGATCGCTCCGTCGATCGACCTTCTCGGCGCGCGCCTGCTCGGGCGACATGTAGCCGAACTTGCCCTTGAGCACGCCGGCCTCGTCGTCGACGAGCCGCGCGCTCGCGATCCCGAAGTCGGCGATCTTCACGACGCCCTCGTACGAGAGCAGGACGTTCTGCGGGGAGACGTCGCGATGGACGATGTCGAGCGGCGCGCCGCCCTCGTCGCGCTTCTCGTGCGCGTAGTGCAGGCCCTTCGCGGCCTCGGCGATGATCCACGACGCGATCCACGGCGGGATCCGCGTCGCGGTGCTCTTCGCCGCGTTCATGAGGTGGCCGAGGTCGCAGCCCTCCACGTACTCCATCGCGAGGATGTGCCCCTCGTCGCCCTCGTTGGAGAACTCGTAGACCTGGACGACGTTGGGGTGGTTCAGGCGCGTCGCGAGCTGCGCCTCGTCGATGAACATCGACCGAAAGCGGCGCGACGTCGTGTACGCCGGGAGGATGCGCTTGACGACGACGACCTTGTAGGTGCTCTCGGCGCCGCGCTTCTTGGCGAGGAACACCTCGGCCATCCCGCCCGCCCCGAGCCGGCGCACGATCTCGAACTGCGCGATCTGGGTCGGGATCGGGGTGGCGCTCGACATCGGTTCGATCGCCGGATTGTGCCACAGGCGCGGCCGGCGGACAGGCGCGCCGCGGCCGCGGAGTCACATCGGTCGTGCCGTGTGTGCCTGCGGCGAGGACGCCCAGCGCCTGCGGCGACCGGCGGGCTTCCCCACGGCGGCGGGCTTCGGCGACGATGACCGTGATGAGCTGGCTCTTCGCGACGGCGTACGATCCGTTCATGCGGAGGACCGAGCGGGCCTGCCTCTCGGCCTGGCGGCGCGATCTCCTCGCCTCGCTGCCGGCGAGCGGCGCGCGCGTGCTCGAGATCGGCGCCGGCACCGGGGCGAACCTGGCGTTTTATCCGCGCACGCTGGAGCGCCTCGTCCTGACCGACGCCGACCCGCACATGCTCGCCCGCCTCCGGCGGCGGCCGGAGCTCGGACGCGCCGAGGTCGCGCGCGCGGGCGCGGATGAGCTCCCGTTCGACGACGCGTCCTTCGACGCGGTCGTCTCGACGCTCGTGCTCTGCTCGGTGCCGGATCAAGCGGCGACGCTCGGCGAGGTCCGTCGGGTGCTCCGGCCGGGCGGCGCGCTGATCTTCCTCGAGCACGTCGCCGCCGAAGACGCGCCGTCCCGGCTGCGGTGGCAGCGCCGCCTCGAGCCGCTCTGGTCGCGCGTCGCGGGCAACTGCCACCTCACGCGGGACACCGGCGCCGCGATCGAGCGCGCCGGCTTCGCGTTCGAGACGCTCCTCCGGGAGAGCATGCGCAAGTCGCTCCCCATCGTCCGGACGACCATCCGCGGCGTCGCGCGGAAGAGCTGAGGCGCGACCCGGACAGGTGGCCCGACTCCTCGGTCGGAGGGACGACGGCGGGGTGGGCCAAGCCCCACACACCGAGGGCGAGGAAGGAGCACGAGGCCCGACGCCCTGCGCGCGGACACGCGCGGGACGCGCCCGAGGACGAAGGACGAAACACGGACGAAACAGCAACGACGAAACGATTGAAAGAAGACACCGAGAGGACAAGACAAAACAGGACGCCAACGGGACGCCAACAAGACAAAGGAGACGACGGCGAGAGGACAAAATCGGCGCGAAGGTCGGAGACGTCGAAGTCCGATGGATGGTACTTTTCGGGGTTCGCGATGCGTGTAGACTGGGAGAGCTAGCCGCGATGCAAAATCCGCTTCCGGCACCGACAGCGTCTGGGTCGTTCGTCAAGACGCCGTTTCCGCACCTCCTGGTCTATGCCCTGGAGCGTCGGTTGACGGGGACGTTCGAGCTGTCGCTCGGCGCCGCCCCGATCGCGACGATGCTCGTCATCGGCGGATGCCCGGCGAAGATCCGCACGGCCGAGCCGATCCACTACCTCGGGACGGTGCTGAGCGAGCTCGGGATGATCACGCCCGACCAGCTCGCGGCGTCGCTGGCTCGGATGCAGGAGGGCCCGCGCCTCCAGGGCCAGGTCCTCCTCGAGATGGGCGCGATCGACCCGGCGCGGCTCGACGCCGGGCTGCGTTCGCAGGTGGAGCTCAAGGTCGAGCACCTCTTCGGCCTCTCGGGCGACACGACGTTCGCGTACTACGACAACCTCGATCTCCTCCAATCCGTCGGCGGACCTCCGACGCCGATCGATCCGTTCCCGGTGCTCTGGCGAGGCGTCCGCGAGAAGCCCGCGTGGGAGCACGTGGACGCGACGCTCCGACGGATCGGCGGCGCGCACCTGCGCGTCTCGGCGAACGCCCAGCTCCAGCGGTTCGCGTTCAACCCGCAGGAGCAGCAGGCGGTCGAGCTCCTCCGCCAGCGTTCCGCGCGCGTCGTCGACGTCTCGAGCGTGATCGGCCCGGGGCTGGGTCAGATCCTCGTCTACTTCCTCCTGATCATGAAGCAGGTCGAGCTGAGCGACGGGCCGGCCGCGGCGCCGCAGCCGGCGTCGGTGAACGTCGCCGCCGCGCGTCAGGCGCCGGCCAACCCCCCGCCTTCGTCGAGCGGCCAGGCGTTCGCGCGCGTGCAGCTCCAGCGACAGGCGTCGCGGAGCCCGCTCGTCGTCGAGGAGCACGTCGCCGCGTCGGGCGCGAACGACGAGCGCGCGTCGAGCCCGGGGATGCGGGCGCCGACCAACGCGTTCGGCGCGCAGCCGTCGCCGATCGGCGCCTCGCCCTCGGCGCCGCCCGAGCCGGTGATCAGCGCGCCGCCCGAGCCGATGGGCGGCGCGCAGGCCGCGGGGCTCCCGATGGACATCGGCTCGATGATCACGCAGACGATCCAGCAGTCGGCGATCCCTCCGGCGATGCCGAGCGGATCCGCGCCCAGCGTGCCGGCGCCCGAGAGCGTCCCGCAGATCGTGGCCGCGTCCGAGCCCCCGGCCTCGTCGGGTCCGATCTCGGTCGCGCCGCCGTCGAGCTCGCGCCAGCTCACCGCCGAGCAGAACGCGCTGAAGACGAAGATCCTCGAGCGCGCCGAGCAGATCAACGCGCAGGACTACTTCCAGATGCTCGGCCTCGAACGAGACGCGGCGCCCGAGGCCGTGCAGAAGGCCTTCATCGGCCTGGCGAAGGTGTGGCACCCCGACCGCCTCCCGCCCGCGCTCGTCGACGTGAAGGACGCGTGCAGCAAGGTGTTCACGCACCTGACCGAAGCGCACGCGACCCTCATGGATCCGGCCAAGCGCCACGACTACATGACGCTGCTGAAGGACGGCGGCGCCACGCCCGAGGATCAGGCGAAGATCCAGGCGGTGCTCGAGGCCGCGACGGAGTTCCAGAAGGCGGAGTTCTTGCTGAAGCGGAACATGGGGGATCCGCAGGCGTACGAGATCGTCAAGCGATGCGTCGCGCTCGACGGCGAGCAGGCCGACTACCTCGCGACGCTCGCGTGGCTCGACGCGCAGAAGCCCGAGTGGCTGAGCCGCGAGAAGACGCTCGAGAAGGCCCTCCTGCTCGATCGCTGCATCCAGAAGAACCCGAACTGCGAGCGCGCGTTCTTCTACCGCGGCATGCTCTACAAGCGCGCCGAAGAGCCGAACAAGGCGCTCAAGGACTTCAAGAAGGCCGCGGAGCTCAACCCGCGCAACCTCGACGCGATGCGCGAGGTCCGCCTCCACAACATGCGCGGCGGCGCGAGCAAGCCGCCGCCCGGCCTGTCCGGCGGCTCGACCAAGCCCGCGCCGCAAGAGACGATCGGCGGCCTCTTCGGCAAGCTGTTCAAAAAATAGCGCCCGGCCGTGGGCCCGCGTCGTGAGCGTCGGCCACGGTTCGTCGCGCCTCGGCGCGTCCACGCGTGCGTGGGGATTCGCCAGGGCGCGCGGAGGCGCGCGGCTCGGACGCGCTGCGCGAGCTGCGGTCGGGAGCGGCCACGGAGCCGCCACGAAAAGCTTTGGCTTCCGCCGATACTGATCGTACGTTCAGTTCATGTCCGCTCGCTCCTCCGCCGTTCAGTCCCTCCTCGACCTCTTCGCGAACGAGCTCGCCGACGTCCGCTTCGGCGAGCTCGACGCCACGACGCTCGCCGGGCTCGCCTCGGAAGCCGACGCGGCCGAGGAGGCCGTCGCCGCCGCCCAGACGCTCGTCGACGAGGCCCGGGGTCGCCTCCTCGAGCGCCAAGAGACCCTCCTCCAGCACGCGCAGCGCGCGCTCGCCTACGCGCGCGTCTACGCCGAGTCCAACGCCTCGCTGAGCGCGCGGCTCGAGGCGATCGCGCTGCCGCGCCCTGCGCGCCGCCCGCGTCCCAGCGACGCGGAGGCGTTCGCCCTCTCCGCCGAGCACGAAGCCCCGCGACGCCCGCGCGGCCGTCCTCGCAAGACGCCGCTCGCCGCGCCGCTCCTCGAGGCGACGGCCGCGAACGCGGAGTGACGTCGGCGCGGCGCTCGGCGGCTCGGGCTCCACGGCCGACGCGCGCCGCCGACCGCGGGCCGCCGACGCCGTCATCCGCGGACGGGCCGCGCGCTTCGCCTGCGCGCCGGGCTCGACGATCAGGCGCGAACGCGAACGCCGTCGCCGGCCGCGGCCTCGAGCTCGACGCCGGTGCCGGCCAAGACCCCCGCGAGGCCGCGAGAGAGGCGCACCTCTCCCGCCGGCGCGGACGCCGCGAGGCTGCGCGCGGCGAAGACGCTGGCCGCGGCGCCGTCGCCCTCACGCCCGTCGATGTCGCCGGTGACCACGCCGGCGCGCACCGCGACGCCGCAGCTCCGCATCGCCTCGACGAGGTCGCGCGCGAACGTCAGCCCGCCGAGCCGCTCCTGGAGCGAGAACGCGGACGGGACCCCGTCGCGCTCTCGAGCGCGGCCGTGCGCGTGGACGCAGTCCTGCCGCCGCCACGGCGCGCCGACCTCGGGCGCACGGCCTCCCGCGCGACGTCGTGACGGCCGCGGCGACGCGCCGACCTCGGGCGCACGGCCTCCCGCGCGACGTCGTGACGGCCGCGGCGACGCGCCGATCTCAGGCGCCGGGCGAGCTGCTCGGCGTGGCGGCGCGCATCGGCGCGAGGCTCGTGCGCGTGTCGCCTTCGGCGAGGTAGCCGAACCGCTCGACGAACTCGGACGGCTTCATGTTCGCCGCCTGCGCGAGGCGCGCGAGCTCGACCTTGTCCTTGAAGTCCTCGGCGCGGAGACGGAGCATGTAGCTGCGCGCGATCTTGTAGCGATCGGACTCGACGTCGACCATGCGGACGCGCATGCGCCCCGTCTTCGGGTCCATGATCTTGTCGAAGGGCACCGGGACGAAGCGGCCGCGCTGGATGCTGATGAGCGCCTGGTCGCCGCCCTCGATCACGTACCGCGCCGCGCAGTAGCCGAGGTCGCGCGTGTACTCCATGTCGAAGGGGATCGGATCGGCGCAGCGGAGCTCGTAGCCGATGTTCTTCGAGACGATCGTGGTCTTGATGCGCAGGTCCGCGAGCTGACGCTGCACGGCGGCCTTGACGATGTTGCCGAAGTCGACCTCGGCGATGCGGATGTGGCCGTGGGCGTCGCGCTCGACGCCCTCGAGCCCCTCGATGTCCGCCGTGTCGACGACCTCGACGAGGCCCTCGGCGAGGACCGCGACGCCGTCGGGCCGGCCGTGCGAGAGGCGCTTGATCACGGCGCCGGCGAGCGTGTCGACGATGTCGCGGAGGCGCACCGTCCCGTTGTTCGCGCGCGCGGTGAACTCCTCGGGCACGAGCGAGAGCGTCGCGCCGGCGGCCTTGCCGATGCCGAGCGCGAGGTGCCCGGCCTTCCGGCCCATCGCGACCGTGAAGTACCAGCGCGACGTCGTCTTCGCGTCGACCATCAGGTTCTTCACGATCTCGGCGCCGATGTGCCGAGCGGTCTGGAAGCCGAACGTGTACACGTCCTGCGGCAGATCGAGGTCGTTGTCGATCGTCTTCGGCACGTGGACCACGCGGAGCCGGCCCTTCGACGACCTGGCGAGGCTCGACGCGCTGAAGCACGTGTCGTCGCCGCCGATCGTGACCAGCATGCCGACGCCGAGGCGCTCGAGCGTGTCGAGGCAGCGCGCGAGCAGCTCCGGGCTCTTGGTCGGGTTGGCGCGCGAGATGCCGAGGTGCGATCCGCCGCGGAAATGGATGCGGCTCGTGTCGGCGATCGAGAGCGGGGAGACGCGAGAGGTGTCGCCCTCGATCAACCAGCGGAAGCCGTCCTGGACGCCGATGACCTCGACGCCCGAGAGGCTGGCGCGGATGGTCGCGGCGCCGATCACGCTGTTGATGCCGGGCGCGGGGCCTCCGCCGACGAGAATCGCGAGCTTGTCGTTCGTCATGGGTGTCCGAAGGAGTTCGGCCAGGAGTCTACTCGCCGCCACAGGCTCTCCGCGAGCCGTGATCGACCCTCAAACCGTAACTCATTTATGAGTTACGTTCCAGCCTGCGGCCGCGGAGGCGCGCTCGACCGCGAGAAACGCGGCGAAACGCGGGCGCGGCCACGTCCTCTCCGCTCGCGGCCGGCGCGGTGCTAATCGAGCCGGGTGGAAACTCCGCTCCTCCGAGAGGTGCTCGCGCTCCGGCCCGAGAGAAACGCGAGCGGCGCCGGCGCGGTGGGTGCGCCGCTCTGCCTCGGCGCGATGAACTTCGGACGCCGCACGGACGAGGCCGAGTCGAAGCGGATCATCGCGCGGGCGCTGGAGCTCGGCGTCCGTCACGTCGACACCGCGAACGCCTACGGCGAGGGCGCCTCGGAGCGCATCGTCGG
This sequence comes from Labilithrix sp., assembly GCA_019637105.1. Classification (GTDB taxonomy): domain Bacteria; phylum Myxococcota_A; class Polyangia; order Polyangiales; family Polyangiaceae; genus Labilithrix. The sequence goes on along the minus strand of JAHBWF010000021.1, from coordinate 13,492 downwards.
CGAGGCCCTCGCGGGCAAGCGCGACGAGGTCGTGCTCGCGACCAAGTGCGGCTTCGGCCGCGTCGGCGGCAAGCCCGAGGGCCTGAGCCCCGCGCGGCTCCGCGCGGCGATCGACGAGAGCTTGAAGCGCCTCGGCACCGACCGCGTCGACGTCTACTACCTCCACGTCCCCGACCGCGACACGCCGATCGAGGCGACGCTCGACGCCCTCGCCGGCCTGCTCGAGGAGAAGAAGATCCTCTCGTGGGGCGTGTCGAACTACGCCGCGTGGCAGGTGCTCGAGATGATCCACCTCGCCTCGAGCGACGCGCTCGCGAGGCGCGGCTTGCCGCGGCCGGTGGTCGCCCAGCAGCTCTACAACGTGCTGATCCGGCAGCTCGACGTCGAGTGGTTCGCCTTCGCGCGGCGCTACCGCCTCCACACCGTGGTCTACAACCCGCTCGCCGGCGGGCTCCTCTCGGGCCGGCACGCGCGCGACGGCTCCACGCAGAGAGGCTCGCGCTTCGACAAGAACCGCCTCTACCTGGGCAGGTACTTCACGGACGCCATGTTCGACCGCGTCGACGCCCTCTCGCAGGTCGCGAAGACCGCGGGCCTGAGCCTCCTCGAGCTGTCCTACGCGTGGCTCGCCGGCGCCGAGGGCGTCGACTCCGTCTTGCTCGGTCCCGCGAGCGTCGCGCAGCTCGACGAGGGCGTGCGCGCGTGCGCCCGCGCGCTCCCGCCCGAGGTGCGGGGCGCCGTCGACGCCCTGCACCAGGCGTGGACCGGGACCGACACGAAGTACGTGCGCGGATGATCCTCGACGATCGAGCGCTCGACGACGCGATCGCCCACTACCGCGAGCACGGCTGGGCTCGGCTCGGGAAGGTCGCCGACGACGAGACGGTCGCGCGCCTCCGCGAGCGCGCCGACGCCATCATGCTCGGCGAGGTGACGTACCCCGGCCTGTTCTTCCAGCACGACTCGGAGTCGGGCCGCTACGAGGACCTCGAGTACGGCAAGGGGTGGAAGGGACCGTCCCTCGCGTACCGCAAGGTGGAGAAGCTCGAGCTCGATCCGCTCTTCTGGGGCTGGATCGCGAGCGACGTCTTCCGACGCGTCGCGGCGCGGGTCTATCCGGACGCCGACGTCACGCTCTACCGCGCGTTCTTGATGAACAAGCACGCCGGCGGCGGCTCGGACCTGCCGTGGCACCAGGACGGCGGCGACTTCTGGGGCCTCGACCGCCATCCGACGCTGCAGATCTGGACCGCGCTCGACGACGCGCCGACCGGCGGAGGCTGCGTCGAGGTCGCGCCCGGGACGCACGCGGCCGGGCTGGCGACCCCGCTCGGCGGCGTCGTGCCGAAGGACAAGCTCGAGCAGATCGACGCCGAGGCGCTCGCCCTCCCGCTCCCGGCGGTCGCCGGCGAGGTCCTCCTCATCCACAACCACGTGTGGCACCGCTCCGGCCGGTCTCGCACCGGGCGCGCGCGCCGGGCGCTCAGCGTTTGCTACATGGACGGCGCCACGACGTGCCGGCGGAGGAAGCGCGCGCCTCGGACTTTCGTCAGGGTTTTCGCGGCTGGCGAACGCGCATGCTAAATACGACGAGTGATCCGAGGCCGCGTGCTCGTGATCGACGGGGACGAGTGGGTCGCGAGCGCCCTCGTCCGCGCCCTTCAGGAGAAAGGCTACGTCGTCGACGCCTCCGGTGAGGCGGTCGCCGGGTTTCGCAAAGCGAGCGAGACGACGCCGGACTGCATCGTCCTCAGCCCCGAGCTGCCCGACATCGACGGCGCCTGGGTCGCGCGGAAGGTCCGGACCGAGGCGGGCGCGCTCTCCAAGGTCCCGATCTTGTTCGTCGGCGACCTGAGCGAAGACCGCAGCGCCCGCGCCCGAACGCTGAACGTAGGCGCAGATGTCTTCCTCGACCGCCCGATCTCCAACGACGAGATCGTCGCTCAGATCGGGGCGCTGATCGCGATGGCGCGGCGGCTCGACGGCCGAGACGCGGAGGGCTCGCCGTCGTCGACCTCGGTGGCCGCGGCCATCCGCGGGGACCTCTCCGCCTTCCCGCTGGCGAGCCTGCTCATGATGTTCGAGATGGAGCGGCGGAGCGGGCTCGTCGAGGTCGTCGCGACGAGCGGCAAGCGCGCGTCGCTCACGCTCACCGACGGGCTGTTCGCGAGCACCGAGATCGCCGGGGCGCCTCGACCGGCCCTCGAGGTGCTGCGCGAGGTGCTCGCGTGGCGCGCCGGCCGCTTCTCGTTCCAGCCGAGGGAGAGCCGGAGCCTGCCGGCGCCGCGCGCGTCCGTCGGAGCCCTGGTCCTCGAGGCGATGCGCCTCGAGGACGAGGAGAAGAGCCCGCTGCAGGAGATCGGCCCGGACGACCTCGTCGACGCCGTCGACAGCGCCACGAACGGACGGCGCGAGGAGCCCGCGACGCAGGGCGACGAGCCCGTCGCGCGCCCCGATCTCGCGCCGCCGTCGCACCCGAAGGCGTCGTAGCGGAGACCGGCGCCGAGCCGACGCGCGAACGCGCGTCGTGCTCGGGAGCGCGGCCGGCCTCGCTTCTCGATCAGTACTGGCTGTTGAACGACGCGGCGTACTCGGTGTACCGGCCGTCGCCCGACGGCGCGTAGACGCGGCCGGTCGAGAGCGCCTGGAGGCAGTGGTTCGTCACGTTCTTCTTGGTGAAGGACAGGTAGCTGCCGGCCGACGGGAGCCAGCTCCCGACCTGCACCGACGCGCCGTCGAGCGTCGGCATGCGGAGGTCCCACGACGGCGTGTTCGAGAGCGCCGTCGAGGCGCCGAGCGAGAGCCCGCCCACCTCGAGGGCGATCGCCGTGGAGCTCGTCGTGATCGACAGCTCGGCGGCGCCGGTCGCCGGGACCGCGATCGTCGTCGGCGAGCTCGTCGTGTAGCGGTTGCTCGACCACGTCACCTTGTAGAACGGGACCTCGCTCGCGTTCTGCCACTCCTGGCAGCCGGTCTGGTCCTGGCAGAGGCGCGTCTTGGCGCGGAGGCGGACGGGACCGAGGCTCACCTTGCTGGCGGCGAGCGGGAAGCGCGCCACGAGGTCGGCCTTCGAGAGATCCGCGCCGGAGCACCAAGCCGGATCGAAGACGTCGCCGTCGGGCGTCGGCGGAGGGGGCGGCGGAGGCGGCGGGGGCGGCGGCGCCGGTCGATCGTCGTGGACGCTGACCTCGAAGGTCGAGTCCGCGAGGTCGATCTCGCGGAACGCGACGTAGTAGGTGCCCGTGGTGACGAGCGTCTTCTTCACCGTCGCGGTGTTCGTGCTCTCTCCGTTGCCGTCGTCGGTCGCGACGACGCCGAAGCCGGGCCCGAGCAGCCACGCGATCGGCGCGCCGCCCGTCGTCGACCTCACGACGACGCGGACCTGATCGCCCTTCGTGCCCGTCATCTTGAAGGCGCGGTAGCGGAGCGGGTTCGAGTAGCTCGCGGTCCGCGTCTCGCCGTAGGCGATCGTCCCGAGCTGCTGGATCTTCGCGCCGTCGAGCGCGCTGTCGGCGCTCTCGACGCTCTCGTCGACGTCCTCGACGCAGGCGAGCGGTGACGAGAGCGCGAGGATCGCGGCGAGACCTAGGATCTTCTTCATGACGAGCTCCAAGAGAGCGAGCGCGACGCGCTCGAGCACACGGGTTTCGACGCGCACGTCGACGGCCGCGCGCCGAAGGCTCACGCGTCGTCGACGGGCAGAGGGCGGACGCGCCGGGTCGCACAGGTGTCGGCCGACCGACCGCGGGAGCGACAGTCGTCGGCGAGGACAGCTTCGACCCGGCCCCCCACCGTGGGGCCGTCCGGACTCGTTTACGCTCGTCCGTGGAGATCCTTCCCCAGGATGTCGTACCTCGGCGCCCGCGCGCGGGCGGCGGCTTGCGACGACGGAGCGCGCGACGTAGCGTCTCGGCCGTGGCGCTGGCGACGACGCTCGACGACCTCGTCCTCCGCGCGCGCCGCGAGAGATCGCTCCACCTCGCGGGCGCCGTGCTGCGCATCTTCGTGGGGTTCTCGCTCTTCCCGGCCGGGCTCAAGAAGGTGCTCGCCGAGCCGTTCACGGATCCGCACCTCCACGGTCCGTTCCACGACTTCCTCCACGCGTTCCACGCGACCGGCGCGTTCTACCAGCTCGTCGGCGCGGTTCAGCTCGTGGCGGCGACGCTGCTCGTCACGCAGCGCTTCGCGACGCTCGGAGCGCTCCTGGCGGCGCCGATCTTCACGACCATCTCGGCCCTCTGCTGGAGCACGAAGGTCTACCCGACCGCCAGCGTGGTGACGCTGATCGGGCTGGGCACGCTGGCCCTCCTCGTCTGGGACCGGCCGGCGTGGCGCCCCGTCCTCGCGCCGCGACGCGCGCACGAGGCGCCCGAGCCCGAGCCTTCGATCGACCGGCGGCTCTGGCAGCGCTCGGGCGTCGTGATCCTCGCGCTCTACCTCGCGGTCTGCGCGGCGACGGGCGGCGTGTACCGCCCGCGAGGCGCCGCGTGGGACACCCCCGCGTTTTACGTGTTCCCGACCATGCTCCTCGTCGTGGTCGCGACGCTCTTCGTCGATCGGGCGCGCCACGCGGGCGCCGCGGCGCGCGCCCCCGGCTCGTCCGGCTGACGCGTCGGGACGACGACGCTTGCAATGTCGCGACGATCGGCAAAACTGCTCGCGACATGAGCCAAACTGAACCGAACCACCTCCTCGTCATCGCGTTCGACTCGCCCCTCAAGTCGCGCGAGGCGTTCCTCGCGTTCCAGCGACTCCAGACCGAGCAGAGCATCCTGCTCCACGACGCGGTCTTCCTCGACAAGACCGCCGAAGGCCGCAGCAACGTCACGGAGACCGTCGACGTGCAGCCCGCCGAGAGCGCGGCGCGCTCCGGCCTCTGGGGCGCGCTGATCGGCACGCTCGTGGCGGGGCCGGTCGGCACCGTCGTCGGCGGCGCGTTGAGCGCGGGCATCGGGGCGCTCACCGCCAAGCTCGTCGACATCGGCATCCCCGACGCGACCGTCAAGGAGCTCGAGGCGTCCCTGTCTCCGGGGACCTCGGCGCTCGCGCTGCTCGTCAGCCACGTCAAGGACGACGCGCTCGAGCGGGAGCTCGCGCGCTTCGCCGGCGCGAAGCTGACGCAGAGCTCTCTGACGCCGGACACCGTCCAGCGCCTCCGCAACGCGCTCGGGAGCGGGTCGGCGGGGAGCGGCTCGCCTGCCTGAGCCGCGCCGCGTCCGCTCGTCGCGCTCCCGATCCCTCCGGAACATCCCGCGCGCCCTGGCGCTGCTCCTCGGCTGCCGCGGCGCCGCCGCGCCCGACGCGCCGATGACCGGCGGGCGATCGGAGCGCGCGGGCGCCGAGGTCGCAGCGACGACGGAGCGGTCTCCCGCGGCGCGTGTCCCTACGCTCGAAGAGGACGTCGCCGTCCTCACGACCGACGACGCCTGGCTGGTGCGCGAGACCTTCCTCGGGTGGTCGTCGGCTCGGCGCGCGGTCACTCGAAGGGTGCTCTGCGATCGACGCGGCAAAGGCGACGGCGCCTACTGCGAGCTGGCGATCTGTCGCGCGGGAGAGAGCTCGGGGTGCGGCGGCGTCCTCTCGCTCTACCATCTGGACGAAGACCCGACGAGCCGCCACCGGTTCGACACGGCGAAGGCGGCGCGCATCGCCCAGCAGGCGCTCGCCGCCGAGGGGCCGCTGAGCGCGGCGGGCCCGGCTCCGGCGGTCCGGCTCGAGCTCGCGGGAGGCGCGCTCACGCTCGTCGCCCCGGGCTACCCGGCGCGCGAGCTCGCGCGGCTCGACCCGACGCGCGAGCGCGTCACGAGCGCCGAGCTGACCGGCGCGGCCACCACCGAGGACGCCGAGTGCGTGCTGGCGCTCGGGCACTACCGAGTGGCGGCGGCTCGAGCGACCGCGGAGGAGGGTGAGCTGCGCCGCATCGCCGAGCTGTGGTGCCGCGAGGAGGGCGGCGCGCCGCGTCACGATTGAGCGGCCGCCCCGGCGACCGCCGGAGGCGCCCGCCGGGCGCGGTTCGGCTCAACGGAAGAACGTGCGGCCGATCATCAGGTCGTAGTCGTGGTGAAAGAGCCTCCCCCCTCGGCGCGAGCGCCGGGGCCTGGCGTCGCCCGAAGACGACTCCCGCCCCGGTGTACGGAAAGGGCCCCGCGAGACGTCGACCGGCCCAGGAGCGGGCGCGACGTCGGGGATGGTCTTCTCGAGGCGCGCGAGGGCCCGGGTCTTCGCGCGCCCGACCGCGACGCCGGCGACGGCGCCGCTGCAGGCGACCGCGGCCAGCGCGACGCCGACGAGCTCGAAGAGCACGGCCGTGACCATGTTCTTTCTACGTAGGCACGCGATCCGGCTCGAGCAAGCCCTCGCGCGAGCCGCCGGAGCGCTCGGGCCGACGAGCCGCGACCGCGGCGTCGTCGACGGCGCGCGGGCCCGCGACGATCACCGGGTCGGCGCGGTGGTCTTCAAACAGAGCTCGCCCGAGCGGCACGCCGCCAGGCGGCTGATCGAGTCGATCGGGTTGTTGCACTCCTCGTCGTGGATCGCGCCGAGGCAGTCGTTGAGCTCCTTCTGGTCGATGCCGCGCGGGCACTCGTTCGCGTTCAGGTCGTCCTTCATGTCCGCCTTGAGCTTCTGGACGCAGGCCTGCTCGCTGACGTGCTTCTTGTCGGCGCCGATGTTCTTGCAGTGCGCCTCGCGCTGGCAGCGCGCCGCGACGATGCGGTCGATCGCGCTGGTGTTCGCGACGACCCCGGCGCCGGTGACCGTGGTGACGCCGCTCGGCTCGCGCTCGGTGGTAGGGGGGGTCTCGCCGGTGGCCGGCGCGCGATCGTGGTCGAGGGTGCCGCGCTCGCGCTCGCGGTTGCAGCCGACGACCGCCAGGATCCCTGCACCGACACACGCGAACGGAACGAGACTACGAAGACTGAGCATGAGCATTACCTCCGCGGGACATCCTGCAACCGCGGTGCCCTCGTGAGCGCGAGCGCCGCGAAGCGCGTGCCGCAACGGCCATCCGCGCCGGCGGGCGGCGATCACAGGGGGCATCGGGCTCACCGCCCGGCCTTCCCGCCCCGGTCGAACGCCGGGCGCGCACACGGCGACCGCGCGCCGCGAGCGCGACGATCCGCGAGGCCCTGCAGTCCCACGCCCGCGAGCAGGAAGCTTGCTCGCGCGGCAGTCCTCGATCCGCTCGAGCACGCCGACGGGATCGAAGCAGCTCGCCGCGTCGATCGCTGCGACACATCGCGTGACCTGGGCCTCGTCGAGCCCGCGCGAGCACGCCGACGGGCCGAGCTCGCGCATCACCTCCGACGCGTAGAGGCCGCGGCACGTCTCGAGGCTCTCGTGACGACGGGACGGACCGACGCGATCGCAAGAGACCTCACGGCGGCAGCGCGCGTCGGCGAGGCGCTCGCTCGCCGCCTTGGCCATCGCGGCGAGATCCGCGCTGCTCGTGGTCGTCTTCGAGGCCGTGCTCGCGCGGTCGTCGTGCGCGCGGTCCCGCTTGCAGGCCGGTGCCCCGAGCAGGACCGCCGCGCCGCACAGGAACGGAAGGTACCGACTGAAGCTCTCCATGACGAACACCTCCGCGCGACGGGCGCTGCAACGGAGATGCCTCGGCGCGCTCAGACCTTCTCGGTGCGCGTCGAGCCCAGGAGGCCCGCGGGTCGCACCAGGAGCACCAGGATGAGGACGAGGAACACGAGGACGTCCACGCCGCCGGAGTAGTCGGTGAGCTTCACGAGCTCGCCGATGATCCCGATGAGGAGCCCTCCGAGCATCGCGCCGGTGATGCTCCCGATGCCGCCGAGCACGGCGGCGACGAACGCGCGGGTGCCGATGACGACGCCCATCGTCGGATAGACCTGGGACTGGTCGAGGCAGAAGAGCACCGCGCCGAGCGCGGCGAGCGACGAGCCGAGCGCGAACGTCATCGAGATGACCCGCGACGTGCGCACGCCCATGAGCCGGGCGGCCTCCTCGTTCGCGCTGAGGGCGCGCATCGCCTTGCCGAACCACGTGCGCTTCACGATCAGCTCGAGGCCGATCATCACGATGATCGACGCCCCGAGGATGAGCGCGCGCGAGCTCGTGATCGCCCCGAGGCCCGGGACCTGGACCTCGCCCGACAGCACCTGCGGGTACGGACGGAACCGCGCCGTGAAGAGCAGCTGCGCCAGGTTCTGGAGCAGCACCGACATGCCGAGCGCCGTGACGAGCGGCGTGACGCGGACGAGCGCGCCCTTCCCGCGGCCGCGGAGCGGCTTGTACGCGACGCGCTCGACGCCGATGCCGAGCGCCGAGGCGGCGAGCATCGCGAGGACCGTCGCGGCCGCGGCGGCGGCGAGCGGGTGCCCGCGGAGCGCGCCGAAGACGCCGGCGAAGGTCGACGACGCGGCCTCGGGCGAGACGATGCCGTTGACGGCCGACACGTCGCCGATCAACAGGGAGAGGAACACGAGGCCGAAGTAGGCGGCCATCATGAACACCTCGCTGTGGGCGAAGTTGATCAGCTTCAGCACGCCGTAGACCATCGTGTAGCCGAGCGCGACGAGCGCGATCATCGCGCCCTGGGTGATGCCGGTGAAGACCGCCTCGAGGATGTTCACGCGCGGCTCACTCCGCCAGGATCTGCGTCGCGTAGACGAACTTCTTGTCCTGGATGCGCACGACGACGATCGGCTTGTTCGCGTTGTGCTGGTCGTCCATCGTCATCGTCCCGGTCGCTCCCTTGAAGTCCTTCGTGGCGGCGATCGCGTCGCGGATCGCCGCCGGCGTCGTCTCCGGGGCGCGCTCGATCGCGTCGAAGAGGAGCTTGGCCGCGTCGTAGCCTTGCGCCGTGAGGCTCGTCGGCTCGTGCTTGTACCTGGCCGCGAAGGCGGTCACGAACTTCTTCGAGTTCTCCCACGGCACGTCGGGCGCGTAGTGGTTGGTGAAGTGCGCCCCCTCGAGCTCGGCGCCGGCGCCCTCGACGAGGTTCGACGAGTCCCAGCCGTCGCCGCCGACGAACATCGCGCCGGGGATGCCGACCTCGCGCGCCTGGCGGGCGATGAGCACCATCTCGTTGTAGTAGTTGGGGACGAAGAGCACCTCCGGGTTCGCGGCCTTGAGCTCCGCGAGGTACGTGCGGAAGTTCGTCTCGCCCTTCTGGTAGCCCTTGTCGACGACGATCTCTCCGCCGAGCCGCTTGAGCTCCGCCCGGAAGGCCCGCGCGAGGCCGGACGAGTACGGATCCTGCGCGGCGAAGAAGACGCCGACCCTCCTTCGACCGAGGTGCTCGAGGATGAACCGCGCGCCGACGGCGCCTTGCTGGTCGTCGGTGAAGCACGAGCGGAAGACCCAGTGCCGGTTCTTGGTGACCGACACGGCCGTCGACGACGGCGTGATCATCGGGACCTTGCTCGTGTTGGCGATGAGCCCGCCGGCGAGCGAGCGGCTCGAGGCGACCTCCCCCAAGAGCGCGACGACCTTGTTGCGATCGACGAGCTGGCGGACCTTCTGCACCGCCTCGTGCGTCGTCGACTTGTCGTCCTCGTAGATGACGCGGATCCGCTTGCCCTTCACGCCGCCGGCCGCGTTCGTCTCCTCGACCGCGAGCTCGATCCCCTCGCGCGTGTCGGTGCCGAAGGTGGAGTCGGCGCCCGACAGCGAGAGGTAGGCGCCGACCTTGATCTCGTTCGGATCGTCCTTCTCGCAGCCGCCGGCGAGCAGCAACGCGGCGAGCGCGACGCCGAGGCCGAAGTCGCGCCGGGACACCATGGGCGGCGCATATCACGGCACCTCGAAGGCGTCACCCGAGCGGCCGCGCCGCCTCGGGGCGGTCAGTGGTCGGCGGGCGGGGGGAGCTGTCCGCCGGCGTCCCAGAGCGCGTAGACCGCGCCCCAGCCCATCGCGAGCAGGCCGAGGAAGACGGCCCACACGAGGAGGTCGACCTTCTTCAAGGCGCGGCGGCTCGTGGCGAGACCCCAGCCCATCGCGAACGTGTTGAGGCCGTTGGCGAGGTGGTACGAGACGCCGAGCACGCCGAGCGTGTAGACGAGCAGCGTCGGCAGGTGGTGGTGCATCTCGCCGGCGATGTCGGTGAACGCCTCGGGCCTGCCCGTCGTGAGGCGCGGCTTGAGCATCGCGAGCCACAGGTGCGCGCCGAGGAAGAGGAGCAGGCCGACGGCCGAGAGGCGCTGGATGACGTACCGGAGGTTGCCGAAGTACCTGTAGCGTTCGATGTTCGGCCGGACCGTCTTCAGGCGGCCGATGCCCCAGATGGTGTGGAGCGCGAGCGGCAGCAGCGCGACGAGCGACGACGCGAAGAACGCCAGCGGGTGCGAGTACTCCGTGACGCTCGACTGCCACGCCTCGGCCCCCTTGAAGGCCGCGAGGTTGTTCCACAGGTGGTTCACCGTCCAGATGCTCAGCGGCGCCACGGCGAGGAGCGACCCCAGCCGGGAGCGGATGAACGACGTGTCGACGGGCCGGCTCGTGCTTGCTGCGGACGACATTCCAGGATGGGGTTTAAGGGACAGGGCCCTCATTTGACAAGCATTGTCGCCCCCGCCGCGCCGGCGGCCGGCGCTTTTTTTCTCCCGGACGGCGCGCGGGCGGCCGGCGGCGACGGCGGGCCGGAGGACCGAGGCGCGACGGCGAACGGCCGGGAGGCGAGCCGGCGCGACGGATGAGCCTCAGGACGTGACGGCGAACACGTCGGCGAGCAGCGCCGACGCGGTCACCGCGCCGCCTGCGCCGGAGCCGCGCACGACCAGCGGGTCCTCCGCGTGGCGCGCCGTCGTGAAGGCCACGAGGGCGCTCGAGCCTCGAAGCTGAGCCGCGGGGTGCGCCGCCGGCACGGCGACGGGCCCGGCCGACGCCGAGACCGCGCCGCCGTCGTCGACGTCGACGCGCGCGAGGTACACGAGCTTCTCGCTCCGGCGGCGGAGGCGCTCGACGCGCGCGGCGAAGGCGGCGTCGAGCCCGGCGACGTCGCGCTCGAGCGTCTCGGGGGAGGACGTCGCGAGGACGTCGCGCGGGACGAACGGCTCGAGCGCCACGTCGGTCGTCTCGATCCGGGCGCCGACCTCGCGCGCGAGGATGGTCGCCTTCCGCGCGACGTCGGCCCCGCCGAGGTCCTCGCGCGCGTCCGGCTCGGTGAAGCCGCGCTCGCGCGCGACCGCGATCGCCTTCGAGAGCGGCGTCCCCTCGGCGATCTCGTTGCAGAGGAAGCCGAGCGTCCCCGAGAGCACGCAGTCGATGCGCCGGACGCGATCGCCCGTGCGGACGAGATCGCCGAGCGTCCCGATGACCGGGAGCGCCGCGCACACGGTCGCCTCGTAGCGGAGCCGCGCGCGGCGGGCGCGGCGCGTGACGTCGAAGAGCCGCTCGCGCGAGGGCCAGGGACCGGCGATCGGCTTCTTGTTCGCGGTGACGACGTGGACGCCCCGCGCGAGCGCGCGCTCGTAGAGCTCGCCGATGGTCTCCTCGGCGGTCGCGTCGACGAGGACTCCGTTCGACGCGGCGATACGGTCGAGGACGACGTCCTCGATCCGAGCGCGCCCCACGCCGCGCGGACGCGCGAGGAGCGCGGCGAGCTCGTCCGGACGGATCGCGCCCGGGGCGTCCGCGGGCGCCAGCACGACGCCGCGGGAGTTCGCGACGCCGACGACGCCGACGCGCGAGGCGAGCGGGCCGCGGAGGATCTCGAGCAGCGCGCCGCCGACGACGCCGGTGCCGAGGACGAAGACGTTCGCCTCAAACGGCATGGCGCGGCTCCTTCGCGGCCTCGCCGGCCTGCGCCGCGGCGTCGCGCGCGAGGTGCTCGCGCGCGGCGGCGTCCACCTCCAGGGCGGCGTCCACGCGCTTCGTCGCGGCGTTCACCTCCAAGGCGGCGTCCACGCGCGCGGCGGCGTCCACGCGCGCGGCGGCGTCCACCTCCAGGGCGGCGTCCACGCGCTTCGTCGCGGCGCGCACCACCTCGAGGACGCGCGCGAGGTCGTCGCGGATGTCCGTCGGGTCCTCGAGGCCCACCGAGAGGCGCACGAGGCCGTCGGCGATCCCGATGGCGGCGCGCTCCTCCGCGGCGAGGCCGTAGTACGACATCAGGGCGACCTGCTCGATGAGCGTCTCGACGCCGCCGAGCGAAGGCGCGATGGTCGCCAGGCGGCAGGCGTCGAGCGCGCGCGCGGTGGTGTCGAGGTCCGCGCGGAGGACGAAGCTGACGACGCCGCCCGCGCCGGAGAGGACGCGCTTCGCGACGGCGTGATCGGGGTGGCTCGCGAGGCCCGGGTAGTAGACGCGCTCGACGCCCGGCTGCGTCTCGAGCCAACGAGCGATGCCGAGCGCGGTCACGTTCTGCCGCTCGACCCGGAGCGGCAGCGTCTTCAGCCCGCGGAGGAGGAGGTAGGCCGCGTGCGGATCGAGCACGCCGCCGAGCACGTCGCGCGCCTCGCGGACGAGCGAGACGAGCGCCTCGTCCCCGCAGACGACGCCCGCGAGGAGATCGTTGTGCCCGCCGAGGTACTTCGTGCAGGAGTGCAAGACGAGGTCGGCGCCCTGCTCGAGCGGGCGCTGGTTCACCGGCGTCGCGAACGTGGCGTCGACGAGGAGCTTCACGCGCGGATGACGGCGCTTCGCCGCGGCGAGCGCCGGCAGATCGACCACGCGGAGGTAAGGGTTCGTCGGCGACTCGGTGAGGATGACGCGCGTGCGCGGCTCGATCGCCCGCGCGAGCGCCTCGGCGTCGCCGGCGGGAACGACGGTGCTCGTCACGCCGAAGCGCGCGAGCAGGCTCGTGACGAACGCGCGCGTGCGCCGGTAGCCCTCGCCGGGCAAGATCACGTGATCGCCCTGCTTCAGGAGCGCGAAGAGCGCGCTCGTGATCGCGGCCATCCCGCTGCCGAAGAGGACGGCGTCCGTGGCGCCGCCGGACGCGCGGGGGGCGTCGAGCGCCGCGAGCTTCTGCTCGGCGGCGCGCACCGTCGGGTTGCCGTAGCGGCCGTATTCGTCGCGCGTGATGCGACCCTCGAAGTGGTCGCGGAGCTCGGCGCTCGACGAGAACGCGTACGTCGCCGTGCAGGCGATCGGCGTCGTCACCGCGTCGAAGGCGTCCTGCCGAGGTTGGCCGGCGCGGACGGCGATCGTGGCGATACGGTCGGGCTCGACGGAGCGCGGAGGGGTCGACGTGGGCATGGGGCGAGACCTTTCTCGCCCACCGTCAGCTTTGGCCACCGACCGGAAGAGCTCCACCACGGAGCAGCTCGGTCGTCCCAACGGCTTAGGGTGATATTTCTAACGCGCGTCACCCAAGGTGGGCGAAAGGCCGCGCGGCTCCTCCGAAGAAGAACGAGCAGACAGTGACCTCCGCACACTTCGTTGTCAAGCGGAGCGCGCCGATCGAGCTCGTGAGCGCGTCGCCGCGACCGCCGACCGTCTTCGGCGCTGGGGCTCTGGTAGCGTTCTGCGTGATGCTTCGCCGCAGCGGACGTCGATGCGCATGGATCCATGCCTCGCG